>SLNH01000416.1 GCA_007133195.1 Nannocystineae bacterium
GAACTCGGCACCCGGCGCGATATGCTCGGGCGGTGGCGCCGCGCATCTCCGAGCTGTCGATACGCGAGCTCAGGGCCCGGTTCGACGACCCCGACGCACCGGTGCGTCCCGAGGTGCTGAGCGAGCTCGCCGTCGACACCCGCCGCGGCGCGCAAGCGCTATACCAAACGCTAAGGCGCAGGCGTGAAGCCGCCCTCGCCGAGCGCGCGCGCATCGAGGCCCTCGCCTCCGCCGAACGCGAGCTGTGGGCGCGGGGCGCGCGGCGCGTCGCCGGGATCGACGAAGCGGGCATGGCACCGCTCGCCGGGCCCGTGGTGGCCGCCGCCGTCGTGTTGCCACCCCACACCGTCATCGAGGGGATCGACGACTCCAAGCGGCTCGCGGCCGATCGCCGCGACGAGCTCGCCGCCGAGATCCGGCGCCGGGCCGCCGGCGTGGCCATCGGCGTGGCCACCGTCGAAGACATCGACCGCGTAAACATCTACTGGGCGGGACTGCTCGCGATGCGGCGAGCCGCGGTCGCGCTGCCCGAGGAGCCCGAGCACCTGCTCGTAGACGCGCGCACGATCCCGGAGCTTTCGATCCCCCAGCGAGCCTGTCCCAAGGGCGACGAAAACCACCTGTCCATCGCCGCCGCGTCGATCATCGCCAAGACGCATCGCGATCGGCTCATGAACGAGCTCGATCGCGCCTACCCCGGCTACGGCTTCGCCCGCCACAAGGGCTACCCGACCCCCGAGCATCAACGAGCGATCCGCGAGGCGGGCCCCTGTCCCGCGCACCGCACCGGGTTCGCCGCCATCCGCGAGCTCACCGGTGCGTGCTCGCCGACATTTTACGCGCTGTCACGCGAGCTCGACTCGGCCGACCGGGGGACCGACCTCGTCGCGCTGGGCGAGCGCATCGGCGAGGCGCGCTCGGCGCTTTCGCAAGACGAGTACCGAAAACTGCGAACGATCTTGCAGCGCCGGAGGCGGGCGAGGGGCTCGCGAGGCGTGTGCTAGGCTGGTCCCGGTCTATGAGTGACGCAAACCCGGTCACCGTGCTCGAGGGCGACGGCGCTTCGTATCACCTCGTGGGTACGGCGCACGTATCCAAGCGGAGCATCGACGAAGTCTGCGAGGCGATCGACGAGATCAAGCCGGACGTCGTGTGCGTGGAGCTTTGCGACTCGCGCTACCGCGCGCTCACCAGCCGCTCCGCGTGGGCCGATCTAGACATCTTCAAGGTGATTCGCGAGGGCAAGACGCTGTTCCTCCTCGCCAACATCGCCCTGAGCGCCTATCAGCGGCGCATCGGTCAGAAGCTGGGCGTCAAGCCGGGAGCCGAGCTTCTGGCCGCGGTGGAGAAGGCCGAGAGCATGGGCGCGCGCGTCGAGCTCGTGGACCGAGACATCCACATCACGCTCAAGCGCACCTGGGCAAACCTCCGGTTTCGCGACAAGCTCGGGCTGTTGTCCGCGCTCATGGCGAGCCTGATGTCGCGCCGCGGCCAGGATCTCACCGAGGAGGAAGTCGAGTCGCTCAAGGATCAGGCGAACCTGTCCAAGCTCTTGGACGAGTTCGCCGAGGAGCTCCCCTCGGTGCGCGAGCCGCTGATCGACGAGCGCGATCAGTTTCTGATGTCGGGGGTCGAGCAGTCCGGCGGCGAGCGCGTGGTCGCGGTCGTCGGCGCCGCGCACGTGCCCGGCATGAAGCGCTGGTTCGGAAAGCCGATCGATCGGGAATCGCTGCGCCAGCTCCCGCCGCCGGGCAAGTGGCTCAAGGTGCTCAAGTGGGTGTTACCCGTCGTGATCATCGGCCTGCTCGTCCGCGGCATCTTCCAAGAACAGCAGGACGCCTCGTTCCAGGAGATGCTCCTCGCCTGGGTGCTGCCGAACTCCATCATGGCGGCGCTGCTCACGACGCTGGCGGGCGGCAAGCTGCTGTCCATAGGGGCGGCGCTCGTGTCTTCGCCCCTCACGTCGCTCATCCCCGGGGTGGGCTCGGGAATGGTCGTCGGCCTCACCGAGGCGTGGCGCCGAAAACCCACGGTCGACGATTGCGAAGCGATCCGCGACGACGTTAACAACCTCCGCGGCTTTTACCGCAACCCGGTCACGCGGGTCCTGCTCGTCGCGTTCGCGGCGACCATAGGGTCGGCCGTGGGCGCGGCGATCGGTACGACCTGGCTGGTGACGCTCGTCGCCTAACGCCCCGCCCCTCGCGAAGACGGTTATGACCTCGCCCGACGACCCGCCCATCCTGTGGCTCGATATGGAGATGACGGGGCTCGACCCCGATCGCTGCGTCCCGCTCCAAATCGCCGGCGTGATTACGCGCTCCGACCTCGAAGAGCAGGGCGCGGTCGAAGTCACGATCTGGCAGCCGGAGGAGGAGCTCTCACGCATGCCGCCGGTGGTCCGTGACATGCACGCGAAAAACGGGCTCATCGAGCGCGTGCGCGCCGCCCGCGCCGACACCGCCGGCGCCGAGCGCTCGATGCTCGAGTTCGTGGCGGCGCGCGCGAATCCGGGCGGCGCCGTGCTCGCCGGCAACTCGATCCACCAGGATCGGCGCTTTTTAGACCGCTACTTCCCCGCCCTGGCCGGTTACCTCCACTATCGGATGATCGACGTCTCTTCGATCAAAGAGCTCGTCCGGCGCTGGTACGGCAAAGGCGCGGTGTACTCCAAGGGAGATCCGCCGCACACCGCGCTCGCCGACATCCGCGCATCGATCGCCGAGCTGCGGTACTACCGCGACCACTACTTCAGCTCGTGAGCGCGTCTGCGCCCGCGGCGCTCGCGCGCGTCGCTCTCCTGTCTTCAGGCGCGTTCGCGAAGCAGCGGCACCAGCTCGACGAACCGGCGGAGCCGCTCCGCCCGGGACGACGCCTCTGGCCAATGGCCGCGGCCGCCGAGGACCAGCCGCGCGCCGGCGCTAGAGCACGCCTGCCCCACCCGCTCGGCCTGGGCGGCGAGGGCCACGTCGTCTGTGGAGTAAGCCGACGCAGACATGAGCACGAGGCGCGGGCGGCGGGCCTCGATGAAGGCGCACAAATCCGCGGTCGGCACGCGGCAGCCGAGCCACACCGGGGCAAAGCCGCGCTCGCGGAGGACGGGCTCACAAAGGGACAGCCCCAACGCGTGATCGTCGCCCTGCGCGCCGGCGAGGACCGCGCGGCTGGCGTCGTGGTCCGGCGCGGGCGAACCGGCGCCGGCGAGGGCGACCGTGAGCCGGCCCGACGCCAGGTGCTCCTCGCTGACCGACAGCTCGCCGGCGACCCACCTTCGGCCGATCTCGTCGAGCACGGCGCTCAGGCCATCGGCCGCGGCGGCCCACGACCCGGCGCGATCGCGCTCGCTGGCGAGCGCGCGGGCGACATCGACCGGGCCATCCGCCGTGAGCAGGGCGATCCACTCGCCAAGCCACCGCGAATCGGCGGCCGGCTCGGCGGTCGGCTCGCCGCCCCCCGCGCGGCGAAACGCCAGGACCGCGGCGCGGCTGAACCGCCTGTGCCCGCCCGCCGTGCGCACGCACGGCAGCTGGCCCCGCTCGGCGAACCGCTTGACGCTCGTGGTCCCGACGCCGAGCATCGCCGCTGCCTCACGAGTGGTCACGAGGTCTCGCGACTCGAACTCCCCCATCGCGGCCCGCCGGCGGCTAGTGTCCTGTATCAAAGTTCGCGATCACACTTCGGCCGCCCCTATCGGGGCGAGGGCGGCCGAAGTGCCTGCTTTGGCGAACTTTATCCATGGACTGGTTTTCGATTATTGTCTTCCGTGTGCGTGGAAACTTCGTTTCCAGCACACTAGTGCCTTGACCCAGGCGTAATGATTCGATCGGGCGAGCCACATCGCGTGCCTCGCAAGGCGTGAAGAAGGAGCGTATTGACCATACGTGACTGATGAACAACGAAGCGAGGCACGTGAGGGGGCCGTC
>SLNH01000477.1 GCA_007133195.1 Nannocystineae bacterium
CATCGCGATCGGCATCGTCATCGGCCTGATCCTCGGCGGTTTTTTCGGCTATCACATGGGCGTTGGCGGCGTGAGCCTAGGCGGCGCAAGCAGCGAGCGCACCGACGAGTATGGCCGTAGCCCGGGCGACCCGCACTACGGCCACGACCACCCGTAGGCGCGCTGCGCGTCACGCGGGAGACGGGCTCGTGCTAGTCCGGCGCGCGCGGCGCCTTTTGCCGCTGCCTCCGTCTTCGTCGGACCCGTCGTCGGCGGCGTCCTGGGCGTCTTGGGCGTCCTCACCGTCGGCGCCGCCTGACGTATCGCGCTTATCGGCGGCCTTGGCGGCCTTGCCCTTGCCGTCTGCCTCGCCGTCCGTCTTCGCGCTCGCCTTGCCCTGTTTCGCGCTCGCGCCGTCTTTTTCGCCCCCTTCGGCGGCGGCCTTGTCGGCGCCGCCGTCCTTTGCTCCGCCCGCGGCCCCGTCCGGGGCCGCCTCGCCCGCCGGTTTGGCGGCGCCGTCGCGATCCTGTGCGCTCGCCTCGGCCTTCTCCGGTGCGGCCGCTTGCTCCCCGGCCGCCGGCGCGAGGGCCTCGCGGACGGCCTCGTCCTTGCTGGGCACCTCGCCGACTTCGAGATCGCACTCGCCGAACGTCACCTCGATCCCGCGCGATTCGCTGGCGAGCTTGACCTCCAGCGAGCGGGCGCGAATCACCGTCTTGTCCTGGACCGAGCCAGAAAGCTGGACGCTTTTCGCCTCGATCGTGCCCGCGAGGGCGCCCTCGGAGTCGAGCGCGTCGACTTTGACCGTGCCCGACACCGAGCCGGTCTCACTCACGTGAAGCGAGGGGCCCGACACGTCGCCGTCCACGCTCCCCTTGACGACGATCGGACACTCGGAGAGCAGGGTGCCCTGGAACTGGGTTTCATCTTCGATCAGGGTCTGCTTGCGCCCCTTCGAATTGCCGCTGGACTGGCTCACGATCGTTTCCCTTTCTCGGTAGAGCTCGGTTTGCGGATCTTCATCCGCAGGCGGCAGCCGCGCTCGAACGCAAAGGTGCTGCCGGCAGCCTGCTCGACATCGGCGACCACACAGCCGCCCGCCGTCACGATGAGTTGTCGGGGCCCCACGATGCCGGGACTCTCGCGCTCGAAAAACTTGCCGTGAATCGTCACGCGGCCGTGTCCGCGTATCGTGCAGTCGCGGAGCACGCCGCGCTCGCCTACCACGAGCTCGGTACCTTCGCCGAGCTCGATCGTACAATCCTCGAACACGCTGTCGGCCTCGACGCGCGCGCTGTCCCCGAACTCGAGGGTCGCGCCGCGCAGCACGTCGCCGCGGCCGAAGTAACGCATGCTCTTGCCCTTGGGCGGCTCTTGGCCCGCGAGCAGGGCCGGGATCGCCCCGTCGGTAAGCCGCTCGGAGCCGTCGCCGTCGCGACTGTGATCGACCCACTCGACGTCGAGCTGCCCCACGTTGCTCCCGGTGCCCGATATGCCCGCCACGCGCGCGCCCGTGAGCTTGGCGCCTTCGAGGCTGGCGCCCCGCAGCTCGGCGTGGCGCAGGTCGCTTCCGGCCAAATTGGCCCGGGTCAAGGCGGCGCCCGCGAGCTGCGCCCGCACGAGCGATGCTCCCGACAGGTCGCACGCCACCGCCTTGGCGGAGGTGAGGTTGGCGTCGTCGAGGCGGGCGCCCTTCAAGTCGGCCTCCTCGAGGTTGGCGCCGGTGAGGTTGGCGCTTTGCAGCTCCGTGCCTTGGAACTTCGCGCCGCCCGCGTAGGCCTCCTCGAGGTCGGCGTGAAGTAGGCTCGCGCCGCTCAGGTCGGCGCCGCCGAGGCTGGCCGACTCGAGCTGCGCGAAGCTGAGCGCGGCGCCGGCGAGGTTTGCGCCGACGAGGCTCGCGCCTTCGAGGTTGGCCCGCATGAGGTTTGCGCCGCTCAGGTCGGCGTGGTCGAGCTTGGCGCCCTCGAGCTCCGCCTTCTCCAGATTCGCGTCTTTGAGGTCAGCGCCCGCGAGATACGCCTCGCGCAAAGATGCGCTGCGCAGGTCGGCGCCCTGGAGGACGGCCTTTTCGAGCACGCTCCCCTCGAGGTCCGAACGCCGGAGCCCCGCGTTGGCGAGCACGGCGCCCGACAGGTCCAGGCCGCGAAGATCGGCCCGTTCGGTCTTTTCACGGCGCCGCACGCGGCTCAGGAGCTGATCGCGATTCAAGTCAGCCATGCTTCTGCCTAGCCTCCTCCGCACGAAGGTATTCGGTGAGCGTGTCGATCTTCCTGTCGAAAGGGAGCCGATCGAGCGTGATGAGGCGGTCGATCTCGCCGAGGCGCGCGAGGCTCACGTGGACGCGCAAGAGCGCCTCCGCGCGCTGCCTGCGCGCCTTTCGCTTTTTCACTTTCGCTTCGCGCGTCCACTTTTGCGCGGCCGCTTCGTACTCGCGGTGCTTTTCCTCGAGCGCCGTCACGAGCGATCCGAGCTGGCCGAGTTCCTGGCTCCTACTGGGCGCGCTGATCAGGGAGGATGGGCCGCTATGGCCAGCGGTGAAGTGGTCGCGAATGCGCGCCGCGAGCTCGGCCGAGATGCCGGCCGCCTGGGCGAGCTCCTCGGGATCGGCCCGTGACAGCGCCTCGATGTTCATGACGCCCGCGGCCTGCAGCTTGTCGAGGGTGACCTTCTCCACGCCCGGGATCTGCAGGAGCGTGGACCTCACGATAATCGGCTCGCGGCGCCGGCGCTCGTCGTCGAGCGCGAAGGCCTTGGGGATGGCCTTGCTAAGCGGCTCGTAGGCGGAAAGCAGCGCCTCGCGCGACTCGCCCTCGATGACCGCGCCAGCGGTCTTGGCGCGCTTCATCTCGGCGATGAGCGGATCGAGCGCTGAGACGAGATCGGTTCGCTCCACCTGCTCGGCCATGCTGCGCAGGGACTGCACGGTGGGCTCGCAGCCCCCGAGCCATTCGCTCAGCGCGCGGCCGAACCGGACCTCGAGCATGAGGTCGCGGAGCTGGGCCGTGTAGTGGACCGCGAGCTCGTCGAACAGCTCGCCGAGCGCCGCCCGGTCCGCCTCCTCGTCGCCAGGAGCGTCGGCCCCACCCGCGCTCGGGCCTGCGCCCGGCGGGGACTCGAGGCCGGAGACGGCGGCGTCGATCTCTTCGGTGTTCGGCCTCGGCGAACGCCCGCCGTCGCCACGGCGAGCTTTCTTTCCAGCCGGGGCATCGCCCGCATCGGAGGATGACCGGGCAGACGAGGCGACGCCGGCGGTGACGGCCGGCGGGCGCGGCTTTTCGGCGCTGTCGTCGGCGGCCGCTCGCCCGGCGGATGGCCGGCCGCGCGCGGCTGGCGCCGCGGACCCTCGGCGCTCGGGCTCAGGACGCGCCGAGGCCGGCGCGTCACCAGACTTCGGCCCCTTACTGGTCTGCTCGAGAGCTCTGCCGCCGGGTCGCTCGCGCGGACCTTGTCCGGGCGACGACGATGGCCGCCCGGCGCGCTCGCCTCCCTGACCTGGGCGCGTGCGGGGACGAGGTGCGTTTCCCGAGGTCGCCCGGTCCGGTCGCGGAGCGTCGGCGTCATGCGGTTCGCGCGCGTCCGCGGGGCGAGACTCCGAAGCGGCGCGATTGCTGGGCGCCGATCCGGGACGGGACGCCGCGCGCGCCGGCTGAGATGGGGACGATTTGGCTCGATTGGCTGTCGTCGATCCCCGGCTGGCTGTCGGCTCGCTCGTGGCGGTCGCGGCGTGCGGGCCCGTGCGCCCCTGAGGCCGAGGTGCCGCGCCGGATCGGCTCGCGCCGCCTTGCGAGGGCTCGCCCGCGGACCCCGCCCGCGCCGGGGTAGGCGTCGTGACCCGCTGCCCCTGTCCCGGGCTCGTGTCGTGGCGCATGACCGGCTGCTGCGCGCCGGCGCCATCGGCAGAGGGCCCCGCCCGACGTCCGGGCC
>SLNH01000239.1 GCA_007133195.1 Nannocystineae bacterium
AATCGAGAGGAGTAGCGAGGATACGGGTGGGAAGGAACCGGCCTGCGCCCGCCCTCGCCCCTGCCAGGGGCGGGCGCAGGACGGTTCGTCACTTCTGCCGAGCGCATCTAGCGAAGAATGCGGGCCGGGCCCGCGCCGCGCGCACATTCTGCGCAGTACCCGCGTGGGCCCGCGCCCGTGTCGGGCGCGATAAGCGTCGCTCGCCGGGGAGTCTGCGGAATTTGGCGTGCGTGAACGCGCCGGCGCGGCGTTTGCACAGCGCTGGAGGATATCGCCGCGACCACCGACGAGGTACGCTCGTGACGGCGGCGCGGCGGAGGGTGCGCGGAGGCCGCGGCCTCCGAGAAAGGAGCCAGCGCTCGTGGAGCGTTTCAATCAAGCGGAGCTAGAGCGATTGGTTCGCCGGGGGGAGGAGCCCTCGGTGTCGATTTTTCAGCCCACGCATCGGCAGGGGAGCGAGATCCAGCAGGATCCCATCCGGCTGAAAAACCTGCTCGGGCTGGCCCGCCAGCGGCTCGCCGACCGCGCGCTGTCCGACGCCGACATCGAGCGCATCGTGCGCCCGGCCGAGGCGCTTTTGGGCGAGCCCACATTCTGGCGCCATCAGCGGGGAGGCCTCGCGATCTTTTTGCGCGACGGCGAGATGCTTTCGTATCGAGTGCCGCTGCCGATGCCCGAGCTCGCGGTGGTGGGCGAGCGGTTTCACGTCAAACCGCTCCTGCCTCTTCTCACCGGCGACGGTGCGTTCTTCGTGTTGGCGGTCGACCAACAGCAAGTGCGTCTGCTCGAGGGTACCCGGCACAGCATCAGCGAAGTGGAGGTCGAAGGGCTGCCCAAGAACATCGAGGAGGCGCTCCCCTTCGACGATCCCGAGGCGCAGCTTCAGTTTCGCGCGGGGCCGAGCCCGCGGCCCGCGGGTCCGGGGCCCGGCGCGAGCCGGCCGGGGGTGGTGTTTCACGGGCACGACCCCAAAGATGACGAAAAGGACGCGCTCGTGCGGTTTTGCCGAATCGTGGCGACCCACGTCCGCGACGCGCTCGCGGATCAAACCGCTCCTCTCGTGTTGGCGGGCGTCGAGGACCTGCTCGGGATCTACCGGGACGTCAATCGCTATCAGCGTGTGCTCAGCGGCGCCGTGGAGGGCAACCCCAAGCTTCTCCGCGACGAGGAGCTTCACGACAGGGCATGGGCGATCGTGCATCCCGTGTTCAAACAGGCCGAGGACGATGCGCGGGCGAAGTTTTCCCGGTGGAGCGGCACGGGCAGGACGGCCGAGGGCCCACCTGATGTCGTGCGGGCGGCCGGGGAGGGCCGCGTCGAGGCCCTGTTCGTGGCCCGCGACGCGCACGCGTGGGGCCGGGTCGATCCGGATACCGGCTCGGTCGACACGAGCGAGAGCCCCTCTCCGGGCGACGAGGATCTCCTCGATCGCGCCGCCGTCGATACGCTTCGAAACGGCGGGACCGTCTATACGGCCGCACCGGAGCGGATCCCCGGCAACGGCACCATCGCCGCCGTCCTGCGCTACTAGTGTCCGGGCCAGGGGCGTTGATTCGCCAAGCATCGTCGACGCCAGCGCCGTTCGCAGGGCTCCTGGCAAGGCGATCCGACGAGGGAAGGGTGGGGAAAGCCCCCGTGCCCGCTGCGCCGGCGCCGGGGGCGCCCGCGCTCGGCGAAAGTGCCGTCACCGTGTGGCCTGAAAGTGGGCCGCGAGCGCCTCTCGTATCCGATCGCGAACGCGCCGGAAGGCCTCGAGTCGCTCGCTGTCGGTTCCCGTCGCGGCCGCCGGATCCTCGAACGGAATGTGCCGGCGGGGCGCCTCACTCAAAAACACAGGGCACACCTCTTCGGCGCACAGCGTGATCACCTCACCCACACGGGCTGGATCGATTTCGTCCACGGACTTGGCCCGCTGCGCCGAAATATCGATCCCGATTTCATCCATTGCGCGCTGGGCGAGCGAATTGAGCGCCGTGGGCTCCGAGCCCGCGCTTTCGATCTCGACGCCTGGCGGGGCCATGTGCCGCGCTAGCCCTTCTGCCATCTGGCTGCGCGAGGAATTGGCCACACAGAGAAACAGTAAAACCGGCCTATCTCGTGTCGTCGGCATAGCCTTGCTCCTCCAGGGTGCGCGCTCGGCCTCGCGCCGGCGCCGTCGCGCTCACGAGGCTGTACAGCCACGCGCCTAGCGCGGCGCCGGCCACCGGGCCGGCGAGGTAAATCCAAATCGAGTCGAGGTTTCCGCCGGCGAGGGCCGGTCCGAGAGATCGCGCCGGGTTCATCGAGGCTCCCGAGATCGGGCCGCCGAAAATCGCCGCGAGCGCGACCGTGCCGCCGATGGCCACGCCGGCGAGCTGCCCCGCGGCGCGCGCGTCGGTCGCCACCGACGTGATCACGAACATCAAGAACAGCGTGAGCACGGCCTCGAGGGCGAGCGATTGCGAAACCGGCCCGGCCGGCGCCGTGGCGCCGAAGTCGGCCACGGGGCCGACAATCAGGCCGAGAAGCGCCGCGGCGATGACGGCCGCGACGACCTGGCCCGCCACGTACGCGGGGACCTCGCGCCACGGAAAGTGACGAAGCGCCGCGAACGCGATGGTCACCGCCGGGTTGAAGTGGGCGCCGGACAGATGCCCTGTAGCGAAGATCATCACCATGATCACCAGCCCGAAACTCGCCCCGACGCCCAGGTGGGTGATCGCGCCGCCGGACAGCTCGTCGGCCATGATCGCGCCGCATCCCACGAACACGAGCGCAAACGTCCCCACCATCTCCGCCCCCACCCGCCGCGGGAGATCTGGCCGGTCGGTCATCGCGCCTTGCTCCGCGCGGGCTCGATCGGCGCGCACGCCGGCGGCCTGGCCGCGGTCTCGGCGCGCTGGAGATCGCGCGTGGCGCGCTCGTCAGCGGCGAGCGCCTTGACCATCTCCCGGATCGCCGAGCGCGCCGGCCCGTTGGCGTTCACCAGCCGGTAGTAGACCCAGCTCCGGTCGCGGCGGTCGGCGACGAGTCCGGCCGCCTTCAAGTAGGCGAGGTGGCGCGAGGCCTTGGACTGGGAGATGTCCAAGATCGACTCGAGGTCGCACACGCACAGCTCCCCGCGGTTGGCCATGAGGTTGACGATGCGTATCCGCGTCTCGTCCCCGAGCGCCTTGTGCACCCGCGCCAGCGCGGCGACACCGATGTGGCTATATTCGCCTATCCGCATAAGCGGGCACACGATATCCAGGAGGCGCGCGCGGGGCAAGGGCATCGGGCGGCATCGGGGCGTCCGGCCAAACCACGAAACTGAGCCTGCGCTACGATGAAGGGCTCATGGCGCCGGATGATCCGCACGGGCCAGGCACAGCGAGGCAGACTACGAGCGGGCGACCGCTTGCCCGTTTGCCGCTCCAGGTGGGATCGACTGCCCACTGGAGCTTCACCCGCGTGCCGATTCCCATCGGGCTCGGCATCGGGTTCATCACGGTACCGCTAACGCCCAGCCTTCACCCCGGCTACCAGCATTGGGCGGACTACGGCGTCGCCGGCATCTTCTTTTTGGTCGGGTTAACCTGCCTTGCGTATAGCGCCTTCCACGCCTATCAGGCGGTCGTTCGCCGGGCGAGCGACCTCGTCCTCACCACGTCCGGAATTCGGCTCAAGGGGAGCCGGGGCCGCGGGACAAAAGTCGGATGGAACGAGCTCGATCCGCCGTACGCCGACGTGCAGGAGGTTGTCGAGCGGCAGCTCACCGTCGTGGGCACCCTGTTATTCGTGTTCTCACGGTTTAGCGCGGGCTCTCCGATTCGGAACGTGACGGTTTGGAAGCTCTGGCTGTTCGCCAGCGGGCAGCGGCGGCTCCTCGCCAAGAGCGATCGCGAGGACGAAGCGCGCTCGATGGAAGCTGCGGCGCAGTCGATCGTGTCTGTCGAGGAGGGGCGGCGGTATGTCGCCCAGGCGCCGGCCGTGCCCGTGTAAGGCGTGTTTTGTCCGGCGTGCGGCGCCGCCGTGCGCCCCGCGGATGCGAACCACGCGCCCTGCGGCCATTGCGGGACGCCGGTGCCGATGGAGCCGCATATCCGCAGCCAAGCAGCGGCGGCGAGCGAGATGCGGCATAGCAGCGAGCGGCTGTCGAAGATCACGCGGCGCTTGCTCGCCCAGCCGCGCGCCGGGCGGACGAACGCGTCGCTCGTCCCGCTGTGGTTTTGCATGATCGCGCCGTGGCCGGCCACGATCGGCGTCGTGTATGGCTACTTCGGTCAGACGTCCCCGTCGATGGCGCTCGGCCTCCCCCCGGAGTTTCTCTTCCTCGTGCCGCCGGCCGCGATGCTCGGCGCGTGGGCGCTCGGGCGCGCGAGGCTCGTCAACCGAGGTGCCATGCAGATCCTCACCCTCGGGTTTGGCGCGCTGGCGCCCGAGCGCGAGGGTGATGCGCCGCGGTGCCGGCGCTGCCACGGCCCGCTTTACGACGCGGGCGTCGGTGGCGTAGCGACTTGCGGCTTCTGCCAGTCCGATAACGTCACCGGAATCGATCTTCGGCCGTTCGTCGACAAAGCTCGCGCCGAACAAAAAACTCTAGACGCCGTTCTGCGAGCGCGGCGCCGAAAGAAGATCGCGTGGACCATCGCCGGTGTCGGGGCCGCGGCGCTCCTTCTCGGCGCGACGGTCACCCTCGGCGCGGGCATCGCCGGCCTAAAACGGTTATGAGCCTGCGCGCCGATGCGCAGCCACGTCACGCGGCGCGCGGTGTTCAGCGATCTACCCGTCCAGGCGTGAGCGCGCGTGGCTGCGCGCGGGTATGGCGACTGCGCTCGCACTGGCGACAGCGGCGCTCGTGAGCGCCGTGGTCCTCGCCCCCAGAGAGGATTCCGCCCACGCGGTTGGCGACGAAAAGCTGTCGCTGATTGTTCGCAAGGACGATCACGAGGACGCGAAAATTACTCTTTCGATCGAGCCAGGTCGCGAGGTGGTGACGGAGAGGGTCGAGCTTCGCCGCGCTGAAGCTGCCGATTGAGCTACTTGGATCCATTCGCGGTGCGGTAGGCGCTCGCGTCAGGGCGCTGCCTGCTTGCAGAATTTCCGCGTCGCGGCGCCGTAAGCGCAGGAGATGGCAACAAACGTACTGCGTTGAGTTGTAAATCGGGGCCGAAGTGGGGTTATCTGCGCGACGCTCCAGGTGTGCCGGCACCCGCGTTTACCAAGGGAAGCTTTGTCGGGTTCGCGGCGTAAACGTCGAAACCGCACCGGGGGTGGGCACCGTACCGAGGTCTGGAGGGTTCTCCCCGGTCTGGTCGATAGGATAGGAACCAATGAAACGTTGCTACACGAGAGATTTAAGGTCTTTGAGTTGTGCTGCGGCGGCGGCATTCGTCATGTCGGGGTGCAGCGCCTTGGCCTCGCTTGGTGTCCCCGGCGTCTCGAGCTCTGACGGTGACGGTCCCGACGACGCCCCGGCGAGCGCGGGCACCGGCTACGCCGAGACGGGCGATACCGACGAAGCGAGCGATCGGCCGCAGGATCCGCGGGTGGGTCAAGAGGAGCTCAGCCCGGAGCTCGACGAGAAGGTCAGCGAGCTGTCCAACGTGTTCATTAGCGTGAGGCGCGCCGCGGAGTACGACAAAGAGACCCACCAGCAGCCGCCCGGGCCCCGCGCGCGCTTCGACGAGGACTGGGTCGATGTCACCGAGGGCTGCGTCGCCATGGCGGAGGAGCTGCTAGACGCGGGGGTCAGCGCAGATCATTACGTCCACGGGCGAGGATTCGAGACCGAGAACACGGTCGAGTACAACATGAGCACGTATGTCCCGCTCGGCGACGTGCCGACCGCTTGTGCAGGGGTTCGCGAACACGTGGAGGACGTATATTTCTCGAAGCTAGAGCCGGTCGTGGAGGCGCTCGATCTGCTCACGCGCGAGTACGACGAGGAGGCGGGTCGCCACCCCGGCGAAGATGTGGCCGCTCCGAACCGCATACGCGATTGCCATGAGGTCGTCTCCGAGGCCGGCGAAATCTTCGACATGGGCCCCGATGAGCCGATCGACATCCCGGGGCTCATCGAGATGGAGCTGCAGGAGCTCGAGCTCGAATTATGCGTGCGTCTGGAGGTCGTCCACCAGGAGTATATGGAGAGCCGAGACGAGCGCGCTGCGCAGGCGCGTCGGGCGGAGCTCGCGCCGTACGAGGAAGTGCTAAGCGGTGATAAGTGGGACACCTTTTGGAACCGCGGGATGGAGGATCTGCGGGTGCGCGGTCGTGGCGGCACCATCTTGGAGACGCCCCAGGACTTGGCGCGGGCCGACTTGTGGTGCGAAACGCTTTCGAACCCGAACGTCGTACCCGAGGAGTGGATCGTCCGCTGCTACCACTTTCAGGGTAATCGCCGCGTCGATCGCCAGGAACGTACCGGCGTCGGCAGCCGGCCGCCGTCCAGCGCGTACCGGTGAGATCGGCGGCGGCGGGTTAGTCGTAGGTCTCTCGGCCCACGGTGCCGAGGAGCTCGCCGTCGTCGGCGCTGAAGACCTCGACGGAGCTCGTGCGCATGACGTAGACGTGGTCGTCCGAGGCCACGAGCGCATCGAGCGAGTCGACGGCAAACAGCGGCCGAAGCGTGGTATTCCACAGCCTCGCGCCGGTTTCGGCGTCGAACGCGGTGATGTGCCACGCGTCCGAGCCGCTTCCGTAGGTGGCGAAGAAGCGCTCGTTTCGCAGCGCGGCGTGCTGGGCCGAGCGCTCGCGCACCTGGCCATCGACGTCGGCGGCGACGTCGTGCTGATAACGGATCTCGCGGCTGTCTGGATCGAAGCCGGCCATGAGGGGAATCGCGGTTCCGGGATCACGCACGCCGAGCGCCACCCCGAGATCGTCGTCCACGAAGGCGGCGGTGGTGCGCATTCCTTCAACTCGCGGGGCCCGCGCGTTGTCGACGGCGTTCGATGTCGTCGGGATCCCAAGGACGTTTTCGGTGCTCTGCGGGCACCATCCGGGCCGGCCTGCCTCTTCGAGCGTGAGCGCGTCGAGATCCAAGAGACTCGTGCGCTCGTCGACCTGCTCGATCCAGATCGAGTCGTGATCGGAGTCCACCGGCGGAATGCAGAGCGTGTCTACTCGGTCGGTGAGCGCGATGGTCTCGAGCTCTTCGCCCGACTCGAGGTCGTGCACGCGTAGCGTGGGCTGGGGATCGGTGACGAACACATAGTCGTCGTGCGCGGCGAAATGCGCTGCGCGGTAGGCATCGCCGTAGCTGCCGAGCGGGCCGATCCGCCAGTGCCGATCGACGGTGGCGGCGTCGTAGGCTTCGACGAAGAGCTGATCATCCGCGTGTGAGGCGCGGGTTCGGCCCACGATCGCGGACTCGCCACCGATCGTGACGGGTTGGGGCGGCCCACCCACCGTATCGTAGATGAGGTGCTCGCCGGTTGCGCGGTCGACGAGCTCGCCCGCGCTCGGGATGTTCGACAACCCGGGGATATCCTCGAACAGGCCGGCCGAATACATCGCGACGCCGGCCGGGACCAGGGCCACCAAGATGGTCATGAGGACGGTGGTCCGGATCGCGCGGCTCGAGCGTCGCGCGGAGGGCGGCGATGGTTCGGGCGGCCGGTCGGCCGTTTGCGCCGCCGCGGGCGCATGCGCGCCGCTTTGCAGCTCGCGCGCGATCTTCGCCGCGAGCGTATCTGGATCGAGCGCCTCGCCGGCCTGCGTGCGCGCACCCCCGGCCTGCGCGGCCTGAAAACCCGTCCCGCAGTACTCACACGTCACCTGCCCTGACGGTGCCTGAGCCGGGAGCTGGGCGCCGCAGTGCGGACAGTCGAGGTGAATCCTCTCCATATAAGCATCCTAGGCCAGGCGTGATTTCGCGCCAAGCCGGATGCTGCCGTCATCGGCCATGGTACGCGGCCCGCCCGCCCCCGAGGCGAACAGGCGGCGTCGTCAACCGGTGCGATGCGATCGCCCTCGCGAGCCATCGGTACCCGTCCGAGATCGGCGGGGTGCATGCTACTTCGCCGCAGCTCGTAGGTGACGAACGAGTCTGGCCGACCGGCGACGGCTTTTTGCGGGCCGAAATCGCGAAGCCCCGACCGTGGTGAAGCGGCCGGGGCTGCGTGAATAACAAGCCGATATGGGATTCGCGAAGATTTGGCTCCGGCGGACGGATTCGAACCGCCGACCCGGTGGTTAACAGCCACCTGCTCTACCTCTGAGCTACGCCGGAAGGTCGCGCGAATCGCGCTTGGCCGAGCTAGTTAACGGGTCTGGGCGAGCCGTGTCAAGTGGGGCTCCTGCAGCGGTGCCATCGAAGTTTGCGTATCCGTAGCGAGGCGGTGAGGCGGCGCGGCGCAGGGGCGCGATATACTGGGCGACATGAAGGCGGGGCGTATCGCGCGACGCCCGAGCGGGGTGCGCGGGACGCGCCGGTGGCGGGTGCGGCCGCTGTGGGCTCGCGTGTGGTCGCGACTTCGGGCGTTCGTGTTCGGGGGATACGGGCGCGCCGGCCGGCCGCGGCGGCTCCTTCTGCCTCGGCCGCGTCTCGAGCGCCGTTTTGGCGCCGGGGTGGCGGCTTTGGAGCCCGATGTCCGGGGCGAGCTGTCGTCGCTCGGCGCCGCGAGCCGGGCGCTCGACGACGCGCTAGGCCGCGGCATCGAAGGCTACGCGGAGCTTCGAGAGGTGCTTTTGTCGTCGGACGTGCCCGGTTCGCCCGTGGACGACGCGGCGGTGCTCGCCGCCGCCGACGTGGCGCTCCGCGCGCTCGTCAGCCGAGCGTCGGCGCTCGAGGGCGTGGTGGCTATCGCCGGGCGGCGCGCCGGGGATCGAGCTTCCCGGGAGGCGGTCGGCGCCGAGATGCTCGATTTGCGGGATCGAGCGCGCGCCATTTGCGACACCGCGTCGGCGGCGATGCGGTGGGTGGCGACGGCCCGGCGCGAGGACGCCGAACACCTCCGCGCCGCCGCCGAGCGCATGCGTGGGACCACCGAGTAGCGTGGCAAGCTCGCCAACGATACCCCTGGGAGCGGGCGAGCTCGCGCGCGGCAGTTCGGAGGAGCTCCGCGCGAAGCCCTTGGCGAGCGCCGCGCCGCCCGCCCGGCGCCATTCGCAAAAGTGACACTCAGCGGTCGACGAACGCCGGCGGAGGCGTTATGAATCGACAACCGTGCGGTGGGTGTAGCTCAGCTGGTAGAGCACCGGGTTGTGGCCCCGGTTGTCGCGGGTTCAAGTCCCGTCATCCACCCCAATTCACGAGGCGGCGGAGGTGAGCCCCTGGGACATCCTCAGGGGCTCTTGCCGCTTTCGGCGGGTGCGCTGGCGCAGGTGTGGCCAAGCGGCGGCCGGTGGCGGTCAGTCCCGGCCCGCCCAGGTGAAGTAGTGCTTGAGGATGCGGGTATTGCCGGTGATGCGGCTTAGGCGCGACTGGCCCCTTTGCGACTCGACGATCTCGTCGAGCCTGTCCCGGCACTCGTCACAGGGGAGCTCGGCGATCTGCGGAAGGGCGACGAGAACGGCGTCGCGGGTGGTTCCGTTGGTCGTGGAGGCGATTTCGAGCACCGCCTCGAGGGCGTCGCTGGCAGCGTCGCCCATCTTCGCCAGGTCGAGGAGCGCGCGTTCGCGGGCGGCGACCTGGAGGGAGGAACGCTCGCCGCGATCGTAGTCCGAGGCTCCCTCTAGGCCGAGCTCCTCGAGCTCGTCTGCGAGCTCGTCGGCTTCAAGAGTCAGGAGCTCGGCATAGCACGAGGCGTCGCCGTCGCACTGGATGCCCACCAAAATCCGGCCCTTGTGCTGCTCGTACATCCTCTGGGAGTTGCGCTTGTTCGAAGCCCGGTTGCGGTGCTGGGAGGCCTGGCGCGCTCGCTCCGCGGCCCGCTCGCGCAGCGCTTCGCCGCCGTCATCGTCCTCGTCTAGCTGCTCCGTGAGCTCTTCGGCCTCTTCCGCGAGCTCCTCGGCCTTCGCCTCTAGTTCGTCGGCTTCGTCCCGGTGCTCGGCGATGTTTTGGTTGTACGGCGCGAGGCGATCTTCGGTGCTGATGATTCGGGCGCCCGCGAGCGCCGCCGCGTTGCTGAGCTCGTCGTTGCCCTCTTGCATCGTGGAGGTGAGCCGCCCGATGCTCTCGCCCGAGCGCGCGACCATCGAGTACTTGTCCATCGCGAACGCCCTTAGGCCAGTCTGGTTGTCGTCGTCTCGCCAGTAGCGGCGAAGCGGTCCCTCCGCGCGCGGATCGCCGATCTTGCCGAGCGCGTCGAGGATGGCCTGGTGAGAGGGTGGGCCGCGCAGGCCGCGTTCATCATCGAAGTACGCGATCTCGGGATCGTTTCCGAGCTCCTCGGCGAGCACGGGCACCGCTTCGTTCGCGCGCATGTCGCCCAAAACGGACGCCGATCGAAAGTGGAGGTTGCCGGGGGCCTGACAGTCCGTGTCGGGCCCCATGGCGCGGTCGCAGTTTTCCGCGAAACCGAGCTCCTTGGCGAGCTCGTTGATCTCGTCGTGCTGGCCGCGGAAGATCCTGATGAGCTCCGCGATCACGGGCTCGCCGAGCCCGGTGAGGGCGGCGCGGGTCTGGCGATACAGCTCTGGGAGCTCGAACAGCGCGGCGAGCAGGGGCTGGATCGCGTCCTCGCGGTCGGTGGTGCCGAGCGCCATCACCGCCGCGCCGTGCACTTCGATGGGCTGGTCATCCGTGTCTTCCTCCAGCACCCGCACCAGGGTGTTGAAGGCCTGATCGTTTTCGCCGAACTCACCCAGCGCGAACACGGCCGCTCGCCTCACTTCCTGCCCGGGGGACAGGCGGGGGAGCGTGCGGGTTGCGGCGTTTACCAGCGCGGGAACGGCCTCGGTGTCCCCCGCGCGACCCAGGGCGCGCGCGGCCGCGACCGCGTCGTTTCGAGAAGAGGAGTCGCTGATGTCCGACTCGTCGAGCGCCGTGATCAGCATCGGCACCGCGGCGTCCCAAAACGGGCCGCCGTCCTCGTCGGGCTGATCTGCGAGCGAGATGACGGTGCGAAGGATGCGCGACGGGCGGTTGTGGTCCTCCCACGCTTCGACGAGCGGCTCGATCGCGACGGGCTCGCCGAGCTGATCGAGTTGCCGAACGGCGTCCTCCCACTTGTGGGGATGGTCGAGATCGGAAATCCACGTTTCGGGATCGAAGGGGTCTTTGGGACACCCCGACGACAGGACGACCGCCGCGACGGCGGTGACAGAGACGAGGGCTGTCCCTACGACATGCGACTGCCTGCGCATGGGAGCTCCTTACTCGGGCGGTTCAGGGGTGCCGCCGCCCCGCGCCGCTCGCAGAGCCGTGGGCCTGCGAGCCGGCGCGGGACTGCCTGGAAATCGCGTTTCCAGCGCACTAGTTGCGGCGATCCACGGCGAACAGGATGTTGTTGTATTCGACGGCGTAGGCCGTCATGACCACGCGGTTGAGCACACGAGCCGGGGTGCCTCGATCTGCCTGGAGGATCAGGAGGCCCTCCAGGCACATATCCTGCGGCCTTTGCGGCCGCCCTTCACGAGCACAGTTTTCCTGCTCGTTCCGCGGCAGATCGGCGAGGCGGAAGTTCCGCTGTCGCTCCTCGAGCACCTCGTGGAGATCCGGAATGCGAATCTCATCGTCGTCTGTGTTGAGCTCGCTCACCCGGGCCACCTCGCGATCATCGAACATCACCGTGTTCTTCGTGATGATGAGCACGGGCGCCTGCCTGAGCGACGCCTCGTGCGTGGCCTCCGGGAGCTCGAGCCCCTGCTGCGCCGTGATGAGCTCCCCGGTCGTGGAGAACACCATGACCAGGAAGGTGACGAGGATCGTAAACACGCCGACGAAGCCCGAGACGTCGAGGTGAGCGTCGACCTCTCGGTTACTCTCGCCCCGGAGATTTCTTCCGATGTGCTTGAACGGGACCGAGCGAAACAGGCGCGGGCCTGGACTCTTGACGGGCATCGGTACCTCCTACTCGTGGAACTGCACCGTGAGGGATGGCGGATCGACGAACCCGACGTCGTTGAAGCCAGCCAGGATCGCGGTGTCCATCGTGGAGATCACGGTTTGGTAGGGGACCTGGTTCTCGGCTGCCACCTCGATATCGTAACGGTCGTCGAAGACCTCCATATCGTTGAACTCGGAGAGCACCTCTTGGAGTTCTTCCTGCCAGGGCCCGGCCTCGTCTGTGGACCTCGGGATCTCGCGCACGTCGCCCGTGCTGAGCCCGGCCCACGTCGCCCCCTCCGAGATGAGGATCGAAGCAGTCACGGGTTCATCCTCATCGAGCGCGTCTTCCGCGTCTCGGCCCAGGCCCTGGGGCTCCACGTCGATTTGGGCGTACTCGTGCCAGACCGCCGTGATGAGGAGGAACACCGTGATGCTGCTCAGTAGATCGATGAAGGGGACGAAGTTGAGACGAACGTCGAAGTCTCGTTTTTTAGCCATGTCCTTCCTCCCGCGTTAGGGGTGCGCTAGGGACAGCCCCTGGACCCAGGACTACGCGGGAGCCGCTCCTCCGGGCTGCTGCATCTGCTGCCGGTGCGACGTCACGAGGTTGACGACCTGGACGGTGACTTCGTTGATGTCGTCGATCAGGCGAGTCGTCTTCCCGCTGAGCACGGCGAAGCCGATGAGACCCCACGTCGAAGAGAAGATGCCGAACAGCGTCGAGTGAAGGGCGATGGCGATACCTTCGGCGAGCTCGGTGGCGCCTTCCTCGGGGCCGCCCACGGCGCCGAACGCTCGAATCATTCCCCAAATCGTACCGAGGAGTCCGGCGAGGACCGAAAAGTTCGAGAGCGTGGCCAAGTACGGGGTGCGCTGCTGTAGGCGGGGGAGCTCTCGGAGCGCGGCCTCGTCCATGGCCGCTTGGACTTCTTCGTCGCTCCGGTTGAACTTCATCAGGCCGGCCTGGACGATGCGCGTGAGCGGCGCCGGGTTCCCGGAGCAGGCCTTGATCGCGCCCTGGATGTTCCCGTTCGAGACCTGGCTGCGCAGCAGCTGGATGAGCTTGTCCTTATCTACCGACGCCTTGCGCAGATAGACGGCCCTCTCGATGATGAACGCGATCGTAAAGAGGAGGCCGGCGAGGATGATGTACATGATGTACCCACCGCCGTGCCAAATGTCAGCAATCTGGCTGAGAAAGCCCATGTCGGAATCGCCTCCTTCGCACTACTTATAGAGGTGCTCTCGCTTTGCCGGGTGAATGCCAAGCAAGTATGGAACCAATCGGTAAGCTATCAGGATCGCGTGAGCACGAACCAGCCGTGACCTCGATCGCCCCGTTGTGACCGGGGCAACACGCGACGGCCTGTGGCGAAATGCCCCAGCGCTCGCCAGGCGGCTCGCGTATACCACAAGTGGTTATCTTGGCGCCGTTATAGGGAAATCGGAGACGGCCGCGCGGCGCCTGGTGTAGGCGAAGATCGGCGCGGGCTGCCCTGCGAGGCCGGCGAACGAACCCCTCGCCGCTGGATGTGAGCCCGCCGCTGCGCTACGAAGGAGGGGCATGCGGATCCGGGTCGGGCTCCTCGACGGCGTCGTCCTGGCGATGGTGGTCGCGCTGATCGCGATCCCCGATCGGCGGGTGCACGTGCACAGCGCCTACGCCGGCGCCAGCGCCGCCGATGTCCGCGACGTGGCCAGGTATCAGGCCCTGTGGGAGGCCGACCAGCGCGACGGGGAGCTGGCGGACGCGTTATCGCGCGCGCTTCTCGACCTGGGGCACAGCGATTGGGCGCTTCGCGTCGCCGGGACATCGGCGGCCTACGAGGACTCGCCCACCGCGTGGCGCGCCCATCTGGCGGTGTCGTCGGCGCACGCTCGGCGTCTCGAGATAGACGGCGCGCTCGCGTCTGCCAAGCGGTCGCTCGATGGGTGCGAGGCGGCGCACGCTGCGTGTCCCGACCATTGGCACGCGCGAATCGCGCTGTACGTAGAGCAGCTCGAGCGCGGCGTGGCAGCGGGGATCGACCCCGTGGAGGACCCCGAGGCGTTTCGCCGCGAGAGTATGAGGATGTTTCCGTCATCGCGCGCGCTGCCGCACGGCGAACTCGACTGACGCTGGGCGAGGCGCCGCGCACCCGAGGGGCGGTTCATTCGCCCCGAAGCTCGCGAATGGCCGCTTCTGCGTCCCGCCTCAAACAGGCGTTTTCGTTGCTCTCCCCGATCCCGAGCACGCCCCCGCGCATCCGGTAACGGGCGTCGCGCAGGGCGCCGATTGCGCGCTCGTCGCCGAGCGAGCGCAGCTTCTCCACCGCCTCTCGCCTATCCTCGCAGGTCTCGCCGTGCCTTAGCAGGTGGGTGTAGTCCTCGAGCCGCTCCTCGGGCGAGGACGCGAGGCTCGCGATGAGCCCGACCACCAGGCAGACGATGATGATCGCGCCCAGCACCTTGAGCGCTCCGCCCCACTCGGTGCGCTCGGACGCCGCCGCGACGATCTGGGTGTGCTGATGGGCGTGCGCCGCCGCG
>SLNH01000009.1 GCA_007133195.1 Nannocystineae bacterium
GCCAGCGGGGACATCTGTCGCACCACGGCGGCGATGACCACCAGCGCGATCAGCACGCCGAGCGCCGCGTGCGCGAGCATCAGCGCCATGATCCGCAGCGCGCCGGCACCGGCGGGGCTCGCGCCGAGCTCGGTGAGCTCCCGATAGCTCTCGTGCGCCGCGACGCCGAGCGCGACGGCGGTGGCGTAGACGATGAGGGCCAGCGGCTGCTCGCGACTCCGCGGCAGCGCCGCATAGCGTATAGCCAAATATTTGGCTGCCTCGTAGCTGAGGCCGACCACCGCGATCGCGCTCACCACGCGCGGTAAGGTGAGCTCGGGCGAAGGAGACGAGGCGAGCGGGTGCGCGGCTCCGAGGTTGTCGGCGACGAGCCGCGCGGCCGGACCCGCCACCAGCGCGCCCAGAACGAACAGGCCGACGATGAGCGGTGTGCTCGCGAGGTCCCGCGTTTGCGTGCGCAGCGCGAAAAACCAAACCGCCGCTGGGAAGGTGGCCGCCGCGAGGGCGACGGGAACCGTCATGGGTGCGCTCTCGCCGCCCCACAGCCAATGCTCGGCGAGATACCCGACACCCACGAGGGCGAGCATGCCGAGGATGAGGGCGAGCTCGGCGGAGAGTAGGGGGCGGGCGCGGCGCATGCGGGGGAATATCCTACTTCATGTTGACGGGGGCATGTTCCCGCGAGGAGCTCGTGCTAACGTTAGCAATGATGGCGAGGGAGCGGCCTCGGGGCGGGGCGATTGCGCCCCCGGCGAGGGGGCGGACGGCCCGCCTACCGAAGCGGAGCGAGCAGCCGATGCGCCGATCGGCGCGGTCGGCGGTCGAAATCGAGGGTCACCGGCTCCTGATCACCAATCCAGAAGGCGCGAGGCGCGCGCTCGACATTCACTGGGCTCGGTTCGCCGTACGCGACGCCTCTGCAGCGCAGCGCTTCGTCCGCGAGCTGACCTTGGAATGCACGAGTGGGGTGGTTTGCTTCATGACGCCGCCAGAGGAGGGCGCGATCGCGCCGCGGGCTCTCGGCCTCCCGCCCGCGCCGAGCGATGCCTTCGTCTTGGAAGCGGCGGAGTGGGACATCCTTTGTGAGTGGCTGCGCGGCGGCGGCCGGCTGAGTGGGCGCACAGTCATGGAGTTGGCGAGGCTCGCTCGCGTCGCGACCTCGGCGTTCGCCATCGCAATCGGTGAGATGGCGGCGCGGGTCGCCAGCGAGATGACCTGGGAGCGCGCGGGGCCCATGCGCGGCAGTGAGGCGGCGCCGAGTGATCTGCTGCGGCCCCTCGAGGAGGAGGCGCGCCACTCGGCTCGTGCCGGTGACGCGCTCGTGGCCGCGCTCGCCGCGGGCACGAGCATCTCTCGCTCCTGACAAGCCGCGTCTGTGGGGCCGGGGCGCGAGGCGCGGACTCGGCGCAGCCGACCTACCGGCACGCCGCCAGCACGGCCTCGGTGGCGTCGGCCACGTTCGTGAGCCCGTTTTTCGTCCGCGACAGCGAGGCCTCGGCGGCTGCTCCGCCGCCGCGATCGAGGTCTTCGCCGAGGGACGAAAATCCGTCCGCGAGGTCGCGCAGCGCCGCCTCGAGCTCGGTGTGACGCCGCGCCGCCCGGTGGTCGGTCGGCCGCAGCCCGGTGAGGGCGTCGGCCGTTAGGGCCGCGTCGCTGGCGAAGCTGTGCACGATGTCGAGGGATGCCGAGGTTGCGACGTCTTCGCTGGTCTCGTCCGCGCTCACGGCGAAGGCCCGCAAGACGTCGCTCGCCGGTTCGGCGTACCCCGGACACAAGAGCGCATCGCTTGCAGCCGCCTGGCGGATTGTCTGCGCTAGCGCCGCGAGCTCCGTCGCGGGGACGAGCTCGACTGCGATCTGTTCTGGCGCTCCTTCGGCCCCGTGTCCGCCGTCGGCCAAAGCGTCCTCGGGCGCCGCCTGGTCTTCGCTGCCGGTGGAGTCGCCTTCGCACGCGGCGCAGGCCAGCGCGGCGAGCCCGAGGAGGGTGCCGATGGGCTGGCGCCGAGGGATCATCGGAATAGTATAGGCCGCCCGCCTGTGGGCTCCAATCGCCGCGCGACCTCGCGACGAGCTTCCGGACCATCCACGCCCGCCGCGCGCCATCGCGATCTGCATGCCCCCGCCGGCCCGCCGGAGATGACGCAAAGTTGCGGATCCGGACGGGCGTCACTAGGCTCGGGGCATGAAGAGCGCCCGAGCCGCCGCATTGGCCACCGCGCTGGCGCTGTCCGCGCTGACGTTGGTCGCGTGCCAGCAGAGCGCCGAGGTGTCGCGCGCGGTCGGCGCGATGTGCGACGAGAAGGCCGAGTGCGACGAGCGCTGCATGCCGCCAGACGCGCTCACCCCCGGCGGATTCTGTACGCTCAGCTGTTTGAACGACGGCGACTGCCCGGCGGACACGCGCTGCGCGGACGTGGAGGGCGGCGTGTGTCTGTTCGCGTGCCAGCACGATTTGCAGTGTGAGTTTCTCGGCCAGGACTGGGGCTGCAGCGAGGAAGAGCTCCTGTCGGATGACCCCGAGGAGATCGACGAGGTGGAAGTTTGTCTCGGCTCGCCGCAGTAATCGGCTGTGTGATGGCTGTGTCCGCCGCGGCGGCTTTGGCCGATGAGGCCGCCGCCGGGACGCCTGGTGAGAGCCGGCCGTCGCCGGCGGGCGGCGCCGACCCTGCGGCCGGCGTGCTCGCCCAGGCGGAGCCAGCGGGCGCGGATCGCGAAGGCGCGGCCGGGGAGTCGGCCGGGGAGTCGGCCGAAGATCTGGCCGAGGATCCCGCCTCACCTGACGCGGACGGGGGCACAGAGGCCCGCCCGCTGCCGGAGGTGCCGCAGTCATCGCCGTTTCCCGATGATTCGGAGCCTTCACCAGAGCCTTCAGGCGACGCCGCTGCGGACACCAGCGCCGCGGACGGGGAGGGGCAGGCGGACCCCACACCGCAAGACCCTCTCCCCGGCGAGCAGGAGCTCGGTGCGAGTCTCGGCCTGGCGCTGGGAGGC
The DNA here is from genome assembly GCA_007133195.1 of Nannocystineae bacterium. GTDB lineage: Bacteria > Myxococcota_A > Polyangia > Haliangiales > Haliangiaceae > SLNH01. Next base: position 2,991 of record SLNH01000009.1, read on the forward strand.
GGCAGCACGCCAGGGGGGCTGCGGATCGGCGGCCGCTACTACTACCGGCTATCCAGCAGGGACTGGTTCGACGCGGGGGTGGGGTTTACGTTCGGGAGCTCGCGCGAGGCCTGCTTTCGCGATCGGCGCGATGACGTCGTTTGTGACCACGGGTTCGCGAGCGGATTCGCCGCCGAGGTGCGCGCGGGGGGAATCCGCTTTTTCGGCTCTGACGACACCTTCAGCCCTTACGCACGGCTCGGCGTCGCCGGGCGCATCATCGCCTTCCCCGGCGACGAGGTGCGGGGCATCGCGGCCCCGGCGTTCGTCGGCGCCGGGGTGCGCGCCCGCGTGCACGACTTCGTCGCGGTCACCGGCGGGGCCGAATTTCTGTCCGGTCCCGCGTGGATGAGCCGCGGCATGGGCCTCGAGCCCCACGCCTCGTTCGCGGTCTCCGCGGGCGTCGAGTTCACCGTGGTGGACTGAACACGGCCAGCTATCGACCCGGGGCGCCGGACCGCGTCGCGCCCGGCGCCTGCGGGAGCACGATTCGCGGGCGCTCGGGGTGGCGCCGATACAGCAGCACGGTTCGCCCCAGCACCTGCGCGACGTGACTCGAGGTTCCCTCCGCCAGCGCGGCGCCGGCCTCGCGGGGCGCCTCCGGCGCGCCCTGTCCGAGCTTCACCTTGACGAGCTCGTGGGTGAGGAGCGCCTCGTCGAGCGCCGAGATCACGGCCTCGCTCACGCCCTCCCTCCCTACGGAGACCGCCGCCGTGAGGTGGTGCCCGCGCGCGCGAAGAAACCGTTTCTGCTTTCCGGTCAGTCCGGACGGTAAATCCCCTGGCTCGCCGGTGCCGTGATCGATGTCTCGGGCGTCGTCCTCGGGTCTCATCAGCTGGCCTCTGCGTCGTGAAGGCGCGCCCGGCACGCCTGTTCGATCTCGCTCACGCTTTTGGGCGTGCCCGCCGACAGCACCTCGGGCGCACCGTCCGTGATGGCCACATCGTCCTCGATGCGCACGCCGATGCCGCGCAGCTCGGCCGGGACCTCTTCGGCCTCGGAGATATACAGCCCCGGCTCGATGGTGATCACCATCCCCGGCTCGAGCGGCCGCGGCTTTTTGCTCACGCTATAGGTCCCGACGTCGTGCACGTCCATGCCGAGCCAGTGCGAGGTCTGGTGCGGGTAAAAGCGCTTGTAGCTCTCGTCCTCGATGCGCGCCGAAGCGGGGCCCTCGAGGAGGCCGAGCTCGACCATGCCCTCGGTGAGGATCGACACGCAGCGATCGTGAAGATCGGCGAGCGTTCCGCCGGGCCTGGCGAGCTCGATCGCCTCGCGCTGGGCGCGGAGGACGAGCTCGTAGACCTGGCGCTGAGGCGGGGAAAACTGCCCGCTCGCCGGGAACGTGCGCGTGACGTCGGCCGTGTGGAACTCGAACTCGCAGCCCGCGTCGATGAGGACGAGCTCCTCGCCGGTGAGCGTGCGGTCGTTTTCCACGTAGTGAAGGATGGTCGCGTTTTCACCCGAGCCCACGATGGTGCCGTACCCTGGACCCGCGCCGCCCCGACGCCGAAACGTGTAGTCGACGAGCGCCTCGAGCTCCCTTTCGGTGATGCCCGCCCCGGCGCTCGCCATGGCCGCGCGGTGCGCCTCGCCCGTGATCGCCGCCGCGCGGCGTAGGGTCTCGAGCTCGCCTTCGTCCTTTCTGAGCCGCATCTCGTGGAGGCTGTAATGGGGGTCGGCGATCCGAGCGGGCGGACGCTTCCCCTTGCGGGGCCTTCGGCGCAAGCTGGCGATGGCTTCGCCCACGGTCCGGTCGGCCTCCGGGTTTTCGCCGACCGGATACACGAGCTCGGTGGCGTTGGCCAACAAGTCCGAAAGCCGGCCTTCGAGCTCCTCGATGGGATGCGCCTCGTCTGCGCCGAACTGACCCAGCGCGCCCTCGACGCCGATGCGACGTCCCTCCCAGCGCTCGCGATCGGGATCTTTATCCCTCACGAACAGCACGTACGGCGCGCTCGAGCCCGGCCGCAGAACGAGCGCCGACTCCGGCTCGGCAAGGCCGGTTAAGTAGTAGAAGTCCGACGACGTCCGGTAGGGGTAGGTGACGTCGGCGTTTCGCGTCTTTTCGGGGGGCGCCATCAACAGAATCACGGCCCCGTCGCCGACGAGGTCCATGAGACGCTGCCTGCGCCGCTCGTAGGTCGCGCGATCTGCCATGCCCGCCCTATAGCACGGATGGCCCGCCCCGGTGTGGGGGCGGCGGTGAGCGCATCGGCTCGGGCGAGCGCGCCGGTTCAGGGGCGCGCCGCGAGCAGCGCGCTGCCCACGATGCCCGCGTCGTCCCCGAGCGCCGCGGTGGTGACCTCCACCGACGCGAGCGCAGGCGGATTGCAATACGCCTCGAACGCGGCGACCACCTGCTCGCGTAGCACGGGTGTGCGGGACAAAACGCCACCGCCGAGGATGAGCCGCTGCGGATTGAGGAGTGTGACCGCGTTGGCGAGGGTGGCGCCGAGGAGCGGCGCGACCTCGGCGTACAGCGCGAGCGCGTAGGCGTCCCCGCCGGCGGCGGCGACGTCGACGTGGCTGAGGCGCACATGGTCCGGGCCGCCCCCCAGGTCCACGGCGCGCGAGCTGGCGCCGGCGGCGAGCTCGTCGCGCACGCGGCGCTCGAGGAAGCTGCCGCCCGCGTAGGCCTCGACGCACCCGCGCAGCCCGCACGCGCACAGGCGGGCGTCGTCGCCCAGGACGACCTTCATGTGGCCGATTTCGGCCGCGCAGTGGTCGCTGCCGGTGATGAGCTCGCCCCCCGCGACGATGCCGCCGCCCACGCCCGTGCCCACGAACACCGCGAGCAAGTCGCGGGCGCCCCGCCCGGCGCCGACGACGTGTTCGCCGTAGGTAATCGCGTTGACGTCGTTGTAAATGCCGACGGGAAACCGGGGCCCGAGCCGCGCGCGCATGAGGTCGCCGAGCGCGACGTCCCGCCAGTGCAGGTGCGGCGACTGCGCCACCACGCCCTCGTGGCCGCGAAGCATGCCCGCGAAGCCAATGCCCACCGGGACTGTGTCGTCCACGTCGGACGCGATGTCGAACACGAGGCGCGCGAGCCGGTCGGCGATGATCTCGGGGCCGCGGTCATCGCCGGTGAGCTCGCGGTGATGGCGGACCGGCTCGATAGCGGAGTCTGCCCCGGGGCGGGCGAGAAGCTCGAGCGGGTCGCGGAACAGGGCGGCGCGCAGGTTGGTGCCGCCGAGATCGATACCGATCGCGTACGCTGTCATGACGAAAGCTCCGTCACGGCGTCCTCGACGGCGCTTTGGACGCCTTCGGCGATCGCCTCGAGGCGCGCCTCGTCGTCCGCCTCGCAGCGCACGACGAGCGCGGGCTGGGTGTTGGAGGCGCGCACGAGACCCCAGCCGCCCGTAAAGCGGACGCGGACGCCGTCGATCGCCACGACCGACAGCGCGTCGTGCCTCGCGCGCAGGCGCTCGCCGGCGCGTCGCACCACCTCGAACTTGCGTTCGTCGTCGCAGTCGATGCGCATCTCCGGCGTCGCGAAGGTTTCGGGGAGCGTGCTCGCGAGCTCCGCGAGCGACCGCGCCTCCCGAGACAAAAGCTCGAGGAGCCTCGCGCCGGCGTACAGGGCGTCGTCGAAGCCCGGGTAGCGGTCGTTGAAGAACAAGTGGCCGCTCATCTCGCCGCCGAGCGCCGCGCCCTCATCTCGAATTTTGGCCTTGATGAGCGAGTGGCCGACCTTCCACATGATCGGGCGCCCGCCGGCGCGCTCGAGCTCGTCGTACAGCGCCTGCGAGCACTTGACTTCGGCGACGAACGCCGCGCCCGGCCGGCGGGCCAGGATGTCGCGCCCGAACAGGATCATGAGCTGGTCGCCCCACAAAACGCGGCCTCCGCCGTCGATGACGCCCAAGCGATCGGCGTCGCCGTCGAGGGCGAGGCCGAGCTCCGCGCCTTCGCGCGCCACTGCCTCGCGGAGATCGGCCAGATTTTCGACCTCGGTGGGATCGGGGTGGTGGTTCGGGAACCGGCCGTCCATCTCGCAGAAAAGCGGGACGACGTCGAACCCGAGGCGGCGGTAGAGCGAAAGCGCGGCCGGGCCGCCGGCGCCGTTTCCGGCGTCGACGACGACCCTGGGCCGGCGCGGGCCGAGATCGAGGGCGGCCTCGGCGTGATCGAGATAAGCGGGGAGCACGTCGGCAGGGCGCACCTGTCCGCGCTCGTGCGCCGGGAGCGAGCGGATGTCACCGCTGGCGATGCGGTCGCCGAGCGCGCCGATGGCATCGCCGAACAGCGCCTCTTTTCCGGCGAGGATTTTGAAACCGTTGTCCCCGGGAGGATTGTGGCTGCCCGTGATCACCACCGCGCCGGCGGCCGGCAGGTGGTGCGAGGCGAAGTACAAAACGGGCGTGGGGACCACGCCGATATCCACCACGTCCGCGCCGCCCTCTGTGATGCCGTCGGCGAGCGCGTCGAAGATCCGCGGCGAGGTGAGCCGGCAGTCGCGGCCGACGATCACCTCGAAAGGCTCCGCTGATTCGGCGTCTCGCCGCGCACGGAGCGCGGCCGCGATGGCGCGGCCGAGATCGTGCACGAAGCTTCCGGTGAGGTCGCGGTCGGCGTCGCCTCGAATGTCGTACTCGCGGAAGACCTGGGGATTCATGACCCGAGCTCGCTGCGCTTGGATGACCGCCGCGGGGGAGAGGCACGCAGATTTTGGGGACACCCCCTAGTCGAGGAACTCGTCCAGATCCTCGGCCTTGAGCGCGTCGACGACCCGGCGGACGTCTTGCGCCCGCTCGCGGGGCACGACGAGGATACCACGGCCCGACTGCACGACGACGACGTCCTCGAGCCCGACCACCGCGACGGCGTGATCACCGTCGCCCACGACGATGTTTCGGCGCGCGTCGATCAAAACTGCGTTGCCGCGGGTGATGTTGCCGTCGTCGTCGCTCGCGCGGGTCTCGGCGAGCGAGGCCCACGAGCCGACGTCGCTCCACCCGATGTCGGCGGGGATCGCGACGGCCGCAGAGGTCTTTTCCATGACCGCGTGATCGATCGAAATCGCGGGCAGGTCGGGGTAGACCTCTCGGGCGCGGCGCGCGGCCTCGGCCTCGCCGCCCGTTCGCAGCGCCTCCCCGATCGCTTCGAGCCCTCGCCACGTCGCGGGCGCGTGGCTCGCGAGCTCCTCGCAAAGGCGTCGCGCCGGGGCGAAGAACATGCCCGCGTTCCAAAGGTGCCGCCCCGACGACGCGTACTCGGCCGCGGCGTCGGCGCCCGGCTTTTCGACGAACCGCATCACCGCGCGGGCCCCTTCGCCGCCCACCGGCTCGCCGAGCTCGATGTAGCCGAACCCGGTCTCCGCGCGGGTGGGCACGATGCCGAGGAGCACGATCGCGTCTCGCTCCGCGGCGACCGACAGCGCGCGCGCGGCGAGCTCGGAAAACCGCGCCTCGTCGCCGATGTCCTGGTCGGCGGGGATCGCGCCGATGATCGCGCCGGGATCTCGGCTCCGGGCGTAGACGGCCGCGAGGCCGATCGCCGCGGCCGTATCGCGAGGCGCGGGCTCAGCCAGGATGCGGGCCTCCGGCACCGCGGGGAGCGCTTCGCGGACCCGCGGCACCTGGGACGATGCCGTGACGACGAGGAGTCGATCATCGCCGCCGCACACGGCCGACAGCCTGCGCGCGGCGCCGGCGATCAGCGGCTCGCCTTCCCGGCGGCCGAGCGGGAGGAACTGCTTGGGTCGCGCGCGTGTGCTGGCCGGCCACAGCCGCGTGCCGCCGCCCCCAGCGAGGAGCACCCCGCAGGTTTTTCCGCGCCCGGCTGCGCTCATGATCCGTGGTCTCCGAGACGGACCGCCGGATTGGCCCGGCGGCCGCGTCGCCTCGGTGCGAGGCTATTCCTGAGGGGAGCCGTCGGCGAACTCGGCGCCCACCGCCGAGAAGCCGACTCCCAGCGAGATCGAGTCGGCCTGGTGGTCAGGGTCGTCGGGGTGCGTGGGGTCGTACTGACCGTCCTCGTTCAAAAGGTCCACGTCTGCGCTGAGCACCGTCTCGAGCAGGTTATTTTCGATGATGTCGACTGCTTCCACCTCGCAGGTGTCACCCACGTCCAGGAGGCCGATGATCGTGTCGAGAAACTCCTGGTCCTCGGGACAGCCGCACGGGCTGCCGTTTTCGTCGTCGTCTCCGTTGTCTTCGTCTGCCTGCGGACCCTCGCACTCCTCGTCGATGACGTCGGTGAGCGCGTCCGCCGCCACGGGAGCGATGTCGTTGTGGAGCTGGTCGATCGTGAGCCCACCGCCGATGCGGCCGCTCACGAGCCCGTCCTCGCTCACGTCGTCGATCTCCACGCGGGCGCCGACGAGATCGACGGTCAAGGCGGGAATCGCCTCGATGAAATCGATGGTGAGGCTCACGTCACCCGGGCCGCCCTCGTAGCTACCTCCGCTGATGTCGCCCACGACACCGGCCTCGGTGGGAGAGTCCGGGTGGATGGAAAACGAGGTCTGGCCGTCCAAGTGCTGGCCGCAGTCATCTCCGTCGCACGGAGCATTGCTGGGATCGTCGCCGATGTAGACCCAGAACCCGGCCGCAGACGCGTCGGACAGATCCGTCGCTTGCAGGTCGGCGAGCACGATGATTGTCCCCTCCTGGAACTGCTCGCCGACGAGTTGGTTCACGTCGAAGTCGGCGACGCCGAGGACGGTCTGCATGAGCTCGCCGAGCTTGTTATCGACATCGCCGTCCAAGTTCAGATCGACGCCGTAATCGCCGCCCTGGGTAGCGTTTTCGGGGATGGTGAGCTCGTCGACCACGTAGGCGTGGTGGTCGCCTTCGGGCTGGGCGGCGTCGGGGATGCCGCCATCGCCGTTTTCGTCGCCGCCGCAGGCGGCCAGGGCGGCGCTAAAGAAAAACAGCGGAATAAGTCGAACAGGTGCACGGCGCAGCATGTCATTCTCCTGAAAGCTTGCGTAAGGCTACCTTTGTAGCCCAGCATCTCGACCCTGAGCAATGTACCAAGGCACACCTTCGGGCCGAATCACCGGCGTATCGGCGACCGGCGGGCGCAGAGTATTCATTTGTCCCACCTCATGCAAACGGCGGCAGGTTGGCGTGACGCGTCACTCGCTCGGCAGCGCCGCATGGGAGGTGCTCGCGGCGGGAGCGCTACGGGCTGAGCAGGGACTGACTCGGCGCTCGCGCCGAATGCGGGCGGCATGAGGGTTTTGGGCGCCCTGCTTTTCGCGCTGGCGAGCGGCGGCTGCGGCTATTGCATTCGGGCGATGTTCGACAGCAGGCGCCCGCGCGACGTGGTGTTCGCGCTGCTCGCACCCGCCGCGTTCGTGTTGGCGGTGTTTGGGCTCGTCCTGGTCTTCGCCCCAGGGGCCTGCGCTTGATGCCGCGCTGCGTTGGCGCGGGAATCGCCCGCCACCGCTCGAAGCGGTTCGCCGGTCAGGTGTAGGTGAGCCACTCCTCGCGGACGCCCTTCGCCCCGCGAACCACCTCGAAAAACCGATCTTGGATGGCCCGGGTGACGGGGCCGGGCTCGCCCGAGCCGATCCGCCGGTCGTCGATCTCGCGAACCGGCGTGACCTCGGCGGCCGTGCCCGTTAGGAATACTTCGTCGGCGATCCACAGCTCGTCTCGCGTAAACGGCTGCTCGGTTATCTCGATGTCCAGGTCGCGAGATAGTTTGATCACGGTGTCCCGCGTGATACCGGGCAAGATCGAGGCCGACGTCGGCGGCGTACGCACGACGCCGTTTTTCACGAGGAAAATGTTCTCGCCGGTCCCTTCGGCGACGAGCCCGTGACCGTCGAGCATGATGGCTTCGTCGTGGCCGGTCTTCATCGCGTCACGTTTGGCGAGGATCGACGTCGTGTACTGGCCGGTGACCTTGGCCTTGGTCATGATGGCATCGACCCCGCCGCGGCGGTAGCTCGATACCTTGGCGCGAATGCCGCGCCGCAGTCCTTCCTCCCCGAGGTAGGCTCCCCATGGGAACGCCGCGATCACCGTGCGCACGGGATTTGCCTGGGAGCCGAGGCCGAGCTCGCCCGGCCCCAGATAGACGATGGGGCGGAGGTAGCATTCCTTGAGCCCGTTTCGGCGCAGCGTCTCGAGACACGCCTCGAGGAGTTGGGTTTTCGTGTAGGGGACGTCGAGCAGGCAGGCGTGGCAGCTTTCGAGCAGGCGATCGATGTGTTCCCCCAAGCGGAACACGGCTGCGCGTCCTCCGGGCTGCTCGTAGGCGCGGATGCCCTCGAAGGCGCCCAGCCCGTAGTGAAGGGTGTGCGCCAGTACGTGCTCGCGCGCGTCGTTCCACGGCACGAACTCGCCATCCACCCAGATGTGTCCCGCTTTGTCCATGATCGCCGACATTACTGCGGCGGCTGTCCGCTATCAAGTCGGACCTCGCCACGACCCGGTCCGCATCGCGTCAGCGCCGCGCCGAGCGCCGCTTCCCAGCAGCCGGTCGAACGTCGTGCGCACGGCGCGCGTCCACCGCGCGTAGGCGTCGCGGAGGCTGCCGCCGTCGGGGTAGCCCGCGCGCCGTGCGAGCTTTTCGAGCTCTGTGGGGTCGTCGGGTAGCCGATGGACGGATCGATCGTGAACGATCCGCATTCGGTGCTCGAGAAATCGCAGGAACACATAGCCCTCCATGAGGAGCTGGCAATCGGCCGGGTCGGCGAGGACGAGTTCGGCGGCGGCGGACAGCGCGGCCGTCGTCGACGGAGTACGGAGCTCCTCGTGGGCGTGCCCGCTGGCGAGCTGGAGGTACTGGGCGGCGAACTCGATATCGATGAGACCGCCCCGTCCCGCTTTGAGATCGAGATCGGGGATGGCGCCAGCGAGCTCGCGTTCGATGCGATCGCGCATCGAGGTCATGGTCGACGCGAGCTCCGTGCGGTCGGCGAGGTCGCGAGCCGCCTGCTCGCCGTAGACGAACCGGTGGGCGTCGCTTAGCACGAGCGCGCCGAGCTCGTCGTCGCCCGCGACGGGGCGGAGCTTGGTGAGCGCCTGCCGCTCCCAAAGGCGCGCGCTCTCGCGGTGGTAGCGCTCCCACGCGGCCACCGAGGAGACGAGCAGGCCCCGCGTTCCCTCGGGGCGCAGCCGCGTGTCCACCTCGTAGAGTCTCCCGCTGGGGTGGAGCGTGTGCAGCCCGCGCATGAGCCGCTGCGCCACGCGGGACATGTAGGTGACGTTGTCGAGGGGCCGTGACCCGTCGCTGTCGCCGTCGGCCGAGTACACGAAGATGACGTCGAGGTCCGAGGCGTAGCCGAGTTCTCGGCCGCCGAGCTTCCCCAGGCCGAGGATCGCCATGCGCGCTTCGGCGCCGCTCGCCGCCTCTCGGGGCCGGCCGTGGCGCTCCACGAGCGCGTCGCGGACGAAGTCGTAGGCGTGCGCGAGGCACACCTCGGCGAGCTTCGTGAGCTCGCGACACACCCCCGTGGGCTCGAGCTCGCCGGTGATGTCGGCGAGGCCGATGCGCAGCACCTCGCTCAGCTTGAACTCCGCGAGGGCGTTCCAGCGCGCCTCCTCGTCGTCGGGGTCGCAGCCCGACAGCCGCCCGGCCAGCGCGCCGCAAAGCTCCTCCTTCGACTTGATCGGGCTCGCGCGGCCGGCCAGGAGCAGGGTGTCGAGGATTTCGGGGTGGCTGACGAACGCCTTCGACAGGTACTCGGAGGTTCCGAACAGCGAGGCGACGAGGCGGATGATGTGGGGACTGTCGGCCATGAGCCGGAACATCGACCACCACGCGCCGCGGCGGGAAATGAGCTCGGACAGGTAGCGCAGCGCCTGATCCGGATCCGGGCAGGACGAAATTTCGGCCAAAAGATCAGCCGCCACCCGCGCGTTCGCCCCGCTCGCACCGCCGCCGAGCGGCGAGCCCGGCCGCTTTCGCGCGCGCGCCAGCCACGCCTGTGATGCAGCCGGGTCGCGAAAGCCGAGCGCCGCCAAAAGCTCGCGTTCGCGCCCTTCGTCCAAGTCGCCCCCGAGGATGGCGGTCACCTCGGCGGGCGGCCCCGATTCGCCGTCGCCGAGCGAGGCGAACAGATCGGCAACCTCGCGGGTGTAGCGCGTGAGGTCGCGGCCGAAGTCATCGCCGCCGCGGTAGCCGAGCCGGCGCGCCACGAGCGAAAGCTCCTCCGGGTCGGCGGGCAGCCGCTGGGTCTGACGCCCGCTGTCGAGCTGAAGGAGGTGCTCGACGCGCCGGAGGAATCGGTAGGCGACGGCGAGGGCTCGGTGCTCGGCCTCGGTGATGATTCCGGAAAACAAGAGCTGATCGAGGGCGACGAGCGTGGTCTTGCCGCGCACCGAGGGGCGCTGGCCCGCGTGGATGAGCTGCAGCGCTTGCACGAAAAACTCGATCTCGCGGATGCCGCCGACGCCGTTTTTGACGTCGAAGCCGCTCTCCACGCTGCTCACCACGAGCTCCGCCTTGATGCGGCGGTTGAGCTGGGCCACCTCGTCGATGATCGAGGGCGACGTGTGACGCGGATAGATGAACGGCGCCAGCATGGTCATCACCGCCTCGCCCAGCGCGCGGCTGCCCGCGCACGGCCGCGCTTTGAGCCAGGCCTGCCGCTCCCACGGCCGGCCCCAACTCTCGTAGTAGCGCTCGAGCGACGGCAGCGAGTTGGCGATCGCCCCTCGGGATCCCTCGGGGCGAAGGCGGAGGTCTACGCGAAACACCACGTCCTCGTCGGTGACCTCGCCGAGGGCGCGGGCGACGCGCTCGCACAGCTTGGAAAAAAACTCGTGGAGGCTGAGCTCCCCGGCGGCGCCGGCGTCGGAGGAGTACACGAAGATCAGATCGATATCTGACGTGAAATTCAGCTCATCCCCCCCGAGCTTGCCCATCCCGATGACTGCGAGCTCGGCTTCGCGCTCGTCTTCGCCGTCCTCGCTGCACAGCGGCCGGCCGTGGTGGCGCGCGAGGGCTTCGCGATGGTGGTCGATGGCGGCGTCGAGGCAGACTTCCGCAAGGCGCGATAGCTCCCGGCCGACCTCGGCGCCCGTTCCGAGCCCGAGCTCTCGAGCTCCAAGCCTCACCATCTCGTCGGCGCGGTAGCGGCGGAGCGTTGCGGAAAACGCGTCGTGATCGTCCGGGGCCACCGACGAAAGGCGCGCAGCGAGCTCCCCGCTCATGATTTCTGCCGGCTTTTCGCGCCGCAGGTAGCGGTCTTCGGCGGCGCGGCAAAGGCGTCCCGGATCGCGGGTGATGAGCGAGACGAGATACGGCGCCCGCTGGCAGGCGAGGGTGAGGACGATGAGCGCGTCGCCGGACAGCGCTTCGGGGGCCACCTCCGCGAGCTCGGCGGCGCGGCGAAACCGATCGAGTCGGCGGCCGGCGTCGACCGGATCGGGCGCCTCATCGCAGACCGTGGCCCGGACGTGATCCATGGGCGAGAGAATGACGGATCGGGGGGCGCCCATGAAGGGCGAACCCCCGATCGATGCCGCGTTCGCCGCGTTCGGTGGCGCGGGTTGTCGCTCGCCGGCCTGGTCGCCGACGCCACGCCGCGAGCCGTGATGTGGACAGGCTTGTGGTGGGCGCGGGCCCGTGCAAGTGGACGGTGAGCGCGACCCAGGGGCTCCGGCGGGTTGACACTGAGGCGGCGGAGATTTACCTAGAGCACGGCCGCACCGTGGACGATGGCGCCCTCGGAATCCGTGTGACTGGTCCGCACTGCAGTGTAAATGCGTGATTTTTATGAAGTTTTAGGGGTGTCTCGCGACGCCAGCGACGACGAAATCAAAAAGTCGTTCCGTCGGTTGGCGCGCGAGTACCATCCGGACCGCAACAGCGGTGATCCGGCCGCCGAGGAGCAGTTCAAGGAGATCGCGAACGCCTACAAGGTGCTCTCCGACCCGCAGCAGAGGGCTCGCTACGATCGGTTCGGGCCGGAGGGCCTGGGCGGCGCGGCCGATCCCGGGGGATTTGGTGGCGCTGACGACATCTTCTCCGCGTTCGGGGATTTGTTCTCGGACTTTTTCGGCGGCGGCCGCAGGCGGCCGGGTCGGGGATCAGATTTGCGGGTCGATCTCGAGCTCACGTTTGCGGAGGCCGTGCACGGCACGTCCAAGGACGTTGAGGTCGCGCATCGGGAAAAGTGCGACACCTGCACGGGGACCGGCGCCAAGGCGGGCACGAGCCCCGAGCGCTGTTCGGTCTGCGCGGGCAAGGGGCAGGTCGTCCACGCGCAGGGGTTTTTCATGCTCCAAACCACCTGCCCGAACTGTCGCGGCCAGGGGACGGTGGTCAAAGAGCACTGCAGGGATTGCCGCGGGCGCGGCATGGTGCAAAAGACCTCATCGCTGACGGTGAACGTCCCGGCCGGCGTCGACGACGGGCAGACGCTGAGGCTCGCCGGCAAAGGCGAGGCCTCCGCCGAGGGCGGCCCGCCGGGCCATCTGTACGTGGTGCTCCACGTCGGGCAGGACGAGCGGTTCGAGCGCGAGGGCGAAAACGTTCTCACCGAGGTGCCGATTTCCTATCTCGCGGCGATCCTCGGCGGCGAGGTCGAGGTGCCCACGCTGGATGACGACTGCGAGGGCAAGACCACGATCGAGGTCAAGCCGGGGACTCAGCCCGAGGACGTGGTGGTGCGCCGCGGCGAAGGAATCCAGCGCGTCGACGGGCGCGGCCGAGGCGACCAGGTGGTGAAGTTCAAAGTCGAAATTCCCACCAAGCTCTCGTCCCGGGAAAAGGATCTCCTGCGCGAGCTCGCCGACGAGACCGGCGCCGATACGCGGGAGCCGAAGCGCAAGTTCTTCGGCCTGCGGCGCTAAGTAGCGCGCGCCGGGCCGAAACGGTTTGGCCAGCGTTTCGGCCCAGCGGCGATCGCACACTAGTCGACGGTGAAGCTCACGCTTCCGAGCTCTTCGCCGTCTTCGGCGACGACGCGCACGGCGTAGTCACCCGAGGCGACCTGGCTGCGCGTCCACGTTCGCCAGCTCTCGCTGCCGATCTCGAGCGAGATGTCGGCGATCTCTGCGCCGTTTCGCTCCCACACGTGCCGCACTTCGCTGTCGGCGGCCCCCATGATGCGGCTCCAAATGAACACTCGATCGCCGTCGTCGAAGGTGTCCGACACATCGACCGGCTCGCGCTCCTCGACGCCGGCCGCGGCCTGGACTTCGGCGGATGCTTCGACGGTCCTGTCCGGTCGCTCCTCCTCGGCCTCCGCGCGATCGCCGTCATCTCCTCCTTCAGTGTCCTGGTCCTCGGCGACGGCAGTCGTCGCGAATGCAGCGGTCAGCGCGAGCGCCGAGGCCGCGCTGAGTAGGTTCCGGTACCGTGCCATGAGCCCTCCTTCCGAATCTGGGTTCGCATCGCCGCGCCGGCGACTTGCGCGTCGCTGAACGCGAGGACACTCATGGTATCGCGAACCCCGAAGGCGGGGAACAGAGGTGGCGAGGTTCGGTTCGGCTCTTGCGGCGGCACAAGATTCGAGAATCTTTATTTTCGCCTTCGCTCGATTATCAGCAGTGGATAGAGCTGCAATGCGCATTACTGTGCTCACACCCCGAGGGTGACGGAGCGGTGCCACGCGGGGAGTTCGGCGAGGGTGTTCATCACCGCGTCGGGATGCGCCGCCTCGAGCTCATCGCGCGAGATCGTCCCGGTGGCGACCGCGACCACGCGAACGCCGCAGGCGCGCGCCGCCCGTACGTCGTAGGGCGTATCGCCCACGACCACGATCTCGTCGCGGTTTAGCTTACCGGGCCCGTTTTCGAGCCCACGCTCGATCGCGCGTTCGACCAGGCGCGCGCGATCCGCATCGTCGCATCCGAAACCCCCGGTCTCGAAGTGGCCGTCGAAGCCCGCTCGCTCGAGCTTGGCCCAAGCGGCCGGGCGGACGTTTCCGGACGCGATGGCCAGGTGAACGCGCGGCTGCTCCGCCAAAAATGCGAGCGTCTCGCCCGCCCGCGGCATGGTGCGAAATTTCGGCGCGTCGGACAGCGCGCGGCGCAGTCGCGGCACGTAGTCGGCGAGCACGTCGTCGATTTCGGCGCGCGACGGGTCGGTGCCGAGCTTCGATTGGAAGATCTCTCGGATGATCAGGGGATCGGTGTTGCCGGCGGCGCGCACCCCGGCCATGGCCCCTTCGACGCCGTAGCGTTCGGCAAACAGACTGTTTAGCGCGCGGGTGCCGGCGCCGCCGGTGAGGAGGAGGGTGCCGTCGATGTCGAACAGGTAGAGCATGGTCGTTTAAAACTCTGCACCGAGTTACGAGGGCGAGTTCGCGCTCTGCTGGCCGTCGCCGTCGCGGTCGCGGTCGCCGTCGCCGTCGCCGTCGCTCGAGGCAGAGGCAGATGCAGAGGCAGCTGGGCCGGCTTTTTGCCGCTCGGGCGCGTGCCCCTCGGCGCCGACTTGTTCCGGCGCGCCGTTGCTCCCGCCGCGCAAGTAGGCGAGCAGCGCGATCTCCTCCTTCTTGACGTCACGCGCCGCGTCCCAAATCGCGATGAGACCGACGGCGCTCGTCAGATAATAAAGCGGCCAGGCGAACGCGTAGCCGCTGGCGACCACGAGGGCGAGCCCGCCGCCGAGACGCCGTCGCGCGGGCGCCGGCGCGATCAAGCAGGCGATGGTTGTCCAGCCGATCGAGCCGAGCGCGAGGACGTAAAGCGCGAGATGCGAGGTGGGCGCCCCCGGCCCGAGGTCGAGGCCGAGCCCGCTGGAGGCGACGATCGTCGCTACCTCGTAGCTATACGACAGGAGAAACGCGCCGGCGGCGGCGACCCCGATCGAAAGCAGGCCAGGAAACGGGTGAATGAGCGCCCGCGCCGCGGGCTTTGGGGCGAACAGATAGGGAGAGGCGAGCGCGACGAGCACGACCGACCACTGGCCGAAAAACTGGATCTGGTCCGGAAGGCCGAGCCAGAGCGCCTCCCGCCCGGCCGCCGTGCGGCTCGCCAGCGGCTCGAGGTAGTGGATCGACTGAGTAAGAGCGATGAGGGCGACGCCGAGCTTGGCCGCGAGCGACCCGCCGCGGCGGAGCTGGCTGAGCGCGACCAGGACGACCAGCGCCGTAAACGAGGTCTCGAACCAAAACGTGAGGGTCTCCCCCGGTGGCGAGGCCGTGGCGATCACGGCCAAGCCCGCCAGCGAGGCCGCGCTCGCTGCCAGTGCGTAACGGGCGAGCGGCCCGAGAGCCTCCCGGCGGCGCAAAAACGCCAGCGCGTACAGGGCGACGATCGCGATCGCCAAGCAGGTCGTGAAGTACTGTAGAAACAGCGCGGTGTGATCGAGCACCTGATGCCACAGCGGCGGCGGCGCGTCGGGGCTGTCCGACGTGGGCACGCGCAGGGCGGGGACCGCGAGGCGGTTAAGGGCTAGCTCGCTCGCCGTCAGGACCAAGAGTAGGGGCACCAAAGCGGCGAGCTGGCGCTGGGGGAAGCTCATGGCGAGTACTCAAGGAACCGGGGGCAGACCCTAAGTGAGCGCGCACATTCTGGCATGCGTCATCGGTGAGCCGTGCCATGCGGTCCCCCGAAGGCAACTCTACGTTCCTGAATAACTCAGAGCACGGCTCAGGAGAAAGACCGCGGCCCGGCCTATGGCCTGGCAGGGGGCGTCTGCGGTCCGGCCGATGGCGTGGCGGGGCCCCGGGCATCGGGTTCACCTTCCGCGGCGCACTCGGCGCCCAGGCGCCCGTGAGCCCGGGACCGGCCGCCGGTTTGCCCTGCCGACACGAACAATTTGAACGAAATTTGTCGCCGTATGTAGTCAGAGATATTCTATGTAGCATGGGCTGCGCACCTACCCTTCGCTCTGCGGTCGTGGCATGCGCTGTGCTGGGCGTCGCGCTCGCGGCGTCCCCGGCGGTAGCCGAGCGCGATCGCGCCCGGCCGCTCGTCGTCGTGGATCCAGGGCACGGCGGCACGAACGTGGGCGCGCGCGGCGTGCTGGGCCTCGCGTACGAAAAGCAGGTAACCCTCGCGCTCGCGCGGAAGCTAGAGCGCGAGCTCGAAGCGCGGGGCGCGCAGGTCGCGCTCACCCGCGATGACGACCGGTACGTATCGCTTCGCCGGCGCGCGGCGCTTGCGAGCGACTTGGACGCGGACGCCTTCGTGAGCCTGCACGCCAACGCCAGCGGAGCGGGCGACCGGCGCGGCTACGAAACGTTCATCCTCTCGCCGGAGGCGGTCGAGGTCGACGCGCCCGCGACGCGCGGCCTCGGCCAGGGACGGCGCTCGGAGGGCGCCCACGACGTAGTGGGCGCTTTGGTTAGCGACGTGGAGCGGGGGGCGGCCGTCCCCCGCGCTGCCGCGCTGGCCGGCGCGATCCAAGATGAGCTCCGCGAGCTTCGCGGGGCCGAAGGAGATCGCGGCGTGCGGCAGGCCCCGTTCGGCGTCCTCATGGGGGCGCCCATGCCCGCGGTGCTCGTCGAGGTGGGCTTTCTCGACCACCCCATCGAGGGGCTCGAGCTCCTCCGCCGCGACACGCAGCGCGCGCTGGCCGCGGCGATCGCCGAAGCGGTCGCGGGCCCCCGAGGCGTCGACAGCGCCCCGCCGCCGCGCCGGACGATTGCCGGACACACCGATCCGGGCTAGCGTTCGCGCCCATGACGCGCACAGGTGGCAGGCGAAACGACGCGCTCCGGCCGGTGACGATCGAGCTCGATTTTCAGAAGCACGCCGAAGGGTCGGCGCTCATCCGCGCCGGCGATACGTGGGTTCTCTGCTCGGCCTCGGTCGAGGACGGGGTGCCGCCGTTCATCAGCGCGGGCGGCTGGGTCACCGCCGAGTACGCGATGCTTCCGCGCGCGACGCACACGCGCAGCGGGCGCCAAGGAGGTGGTCGCGCCAAGGAGATCCAGCGCTTGATTGGACGCGCGCTGCGCGCCGCCTTCGACCTCGACGCCCTCGGCCCGCGCACCATCACGCTCGACTGCGACGTTTTGCAAGCCGACGGCGGAACCCGCACCGCCGCCATCACGGGCGCCTACGTCGCCGCCGTCCGCGCGCTGAAAAAGCTCGAGAGCGCTGACGCGATCGCCGACTGGCGCGCGGTGTTGCCCGAGCCGGTCGCCGCCATCTCCGTGGGGATCGTCGATGGCGAGGTGGTTTTGGATTTGCCCTACGAGGAGGACTCGCGCGCCGAGGTCGATATGAACGTGGTGATGACCGAGAGCGCGAAGGTGATCGAGCTGCAGGGGACCGCAGAAGCGCAGCCGTTTTCGCGCGAGGAGCTCGGTGCCCTCGTCGATCTGGCGACCACGGGCATCCGCGAGCTGTGTCGCATCCAGCGCAGCGTTCTCGAGGTGTAGCCGTGCCGCACCGTCTCGTTTTCGCGACGCGCAACGAGGGGAAGGTCGCGGAGCTTCGCGAGCTTCTGGCGGACCTGGCCATCGACGTAACCTCCCTCGCCGAGCTCGAGGCCCGGGCGGGCGCGCAGCGCGTCCCCGAAGTCGACGAGGACGGCGAGACGTTCGCCGATAATGCGGTGAAAAAGGCCAGGCAGGTGAGCCGGGCCACGGGCTTGCCGGCGCTCGCCGACGACAGCGGCCTGGAGGTGGATGCGCTCGGCGGTGCCCCAGGCGTCATCAGCGCCCGCTACGCGGGGGCGGGGGCGACGGACGAGGAAAACAACGAAAAGCTCCTTGCCGCGCTCGCCGGCGTGCCGCCGGGCGACAGGCGGGCGCGGTTTCGTTCGGTGGTCGCGCTCGCCGATGAGACTGGCCCCCTCGCGGGCGACGTGATCACGGCGTCGGGCACCTGCGAAGGCCAAATCACCGGCAGCCCCCAAGGCGAGGGCGGCTTCGGCTACGATCCCCTGTTTTTCGTACCCGAGCTCGGGGCCACGTTCGGCGAGCTCGGCGTCGGCAGCAAGAAAGAGCGCTCCCACCGGGCGCGCGCCATTCGCGCCCTCGCTCCCGAGCTCATCGCCTACTTCCAGCTTGCAAACGCCGGCTCCTCCAAGTAATCGTTACGGCGCGGGTCGCGTCGTCGCGCCCGCCTCCGGGGTGTAGCGCAGTCTGGTAGCGCACCTGCTTTGGGAGCAGGGTGTCGGAGGTTCAAATCCTCTCACCCCGACCGGAGCGCATGTTTACGCCTGCATCGCGCGAGCCGGCGGTCGAACGTCGCCCCGCGTCAGGCGGGTCTTAGCCGAGCGTTCCGTCGTCGAACCGACCGGGCAGCGTCTTACGGACTGCCCATCGAGCTCGGTCCGATGTTGAGATACACTGTAGCGCCGCGCCACGCGGGGCATTCGCGCCTATAGCTCAGCTGGATAGAGCAACGGCCTTCTAAGCCGTAGGTCGCAGGTTCGAATCCTGCTAGGCGTGCCGAACCATTGAGGAAATTTGAGGCGGGCAGGAAGGAAGGGCGCGCGGTCACCGGGCGGTCACCGGGTGCCCCGGCAAACTCGGCGACTGCGAGTTGAGCGGTCCGGGCCTCCTTGTGCCAGCCTCTTCGCGTCCGTGACGATGGGCGAGATGCCTTACTGGCCGCACCGGCGTCTGAGCGCTTCACGCATTGCCGCTTCGAGCCGAAGTCGGGGGCGGCCTATGAGTCCCCTCGCGTTGGCTTGGGTCTTTGTGCCGTTGCTTCTGATCCTCATCGGATGCGGCGATGGCGAGCTGCCTCCAGATGCAGCAACTCAGAGCGATGACCCCTTGGCTGACGCTGCGTCAGAACCCGCAGATGCCTCGCCTCGCATAGATGCCGAGCCGGCGCCCTCTGTGTGGCACTGCTCCATCATGCGGCGTTGTGATCAGGGGGCACCCGAGAGCGTTTACAGCGACACCGTTTGCTCGACTGAGGACCCGTCTCGATCGTTCCACGATGAGCACGGGGATGAATGCTACGAGGATTCCGGGCACGGAAGCGCTTGCCCCTCTGTTACGCAATGCTTCGCGGAGTGTTTTACTTACGATGAGGAGTGTGAGTAGCCTGCGACCTGTGGCCACTGCCACGATTCGTTGCCATCGTCTACTGTGTGAGTTCTGTGCGAGATTACGAAAATATTGTGAGACGCCTCGTCGCTTTGGGGAACGAGGGGATTAAGTTCGACTTCAAGCGAGAAGCGGACCTGTCCAAGCGGGGTAAACGCGACAAGGTCGAGCTTGCGCAGCTCGTCATCGCGATTGCGAATAGCGACGCTGATGATCTGGACGACACGGGTTACATCATCCTCGGTGCTGAGCGTGGCAAGATCGTCGGAGGGCTCCCAGAGCTGAGCGACTCAACGTGTGCGGCGCTAATCAGAGCGCTGAACAACTACGTCAGCCCACCCGCCCGGATTGAGGTGAAGGGGTTCTGCGATAGCGCTGTGGGCTGGTTTGGCGCGATCATCGTTCACCCGAGCACGATGAGGCGGCCGCACTTTGTTGCGAAGGAGTACACTTCCCCGGACGGGAAGCTGCACATCAGGAAAAACGAGTGCTATGTCCGCGATGGTGAAAACATAGTGCTCGCTGGCCGAGATGACTTCGACCGAATGTACGCGCAGATATACGAGCCACAGATTCGGGCAGCCGAGGGCCGACGCGACCCACAGCCAGCGCCCTTGCTTCGCTGGCTTAACCGCGGCGAGGCGACCGACTCCATTGTCCTGCCGCCTGCGCCATCGATTGAGAGCTTCGAAGTAGACGAGGTAGAAGAGGAGCCTGTCGGCGCTGAAGAGGTGGCCGAGTTTTTGGGGAAAGACCCTAGCGAAGCGACCGAGTACAACGAAAAATTGAAGCGCTACCGTGCTGCCGTTGCGGAGCACGCCCCAGAGATTCGACGGCACCGGCGGTCAGAGAACAATCTTAACGCCTTGGTCGTTCGCTGTGATGTCCACGGTGAAGCACCGTTACTGAATTATCAGGTCGAGCTATTCTTCCCGAGCGCGTTCGAGCTGTTCGATAAATCGCGCCCACCTAAGCCACCGCCATTGCCTGAAAAGCCTTCGTGGCCACACTTTGGGCCCGTTAACCGCGTGGGCACGATGCTTGACAGAATTGCGGCTGGCCCCCCGCACCTAGACTTTGGTCCCTTGCTCAGCCACCGGGCACCTCCAACTTGGGGCGGGCTAGATGTAGAGGATCGTCGCGTCTCTGGCTGGTGCGACAAAACCAAGCACGGCTTCGGGATGGACTTCTCACCGGTCTTTGTCGTTCCGCCTGAGGAAGAGGACATTTACGAGGTGAGGTGGAAGGTTTCTGCCGAAAACCTTCGTGCTCCTGTTGAAGGCGTCCTCAAGATACGGGTTGTGCAAGGGGCCAAGCCGGCTCTAGCGCCTATGCCAGGCGAGCACTAGCCAGATCCGCCTGCGCCCGCTTCTGGCGGAGTACCCGGCCCCCGGCGCGCGACATGGCCAACTCCTCGACTCCCCATTCGGCGAACGCCTCGCGGATTTCCTCGCTGGGTGGTGGAGCTAGTGTGCGATCCGCGGACGTTGATCCGCGATAGGAATTGTCGGGTATGGCGGTGCGCGAGTTGGCCGAAGGGCTTACTCGGCTCGTGTACCCATATGACATATATGTCATATGGGTACACGTCTCGAAAATAAGCCCACGAGCGTTCGGCATCTGCGTCCATCGAATCACGCTCAGTCGCGAGTCTGCCGGCATTGCCAGATCGATCGGAATGTGATCTGACGGGGTATGCCCGCTCCGCTTCCTGTCGAGCTTCGCGAGCGCATCGTTCGCGCGTACTTCGAGCACGACCTCAGGAAGGCAGAGGTCGGACTTGTTCAACGTTGGCGAGGCCGCCGTCACTCGGCTGCTGGCCAGGAATCGGCGTGGCTCTTGGAAGCCAGGTCGCGCGCCAGGCCCAACGCCGAAGGTTGCCCCGATGCACGAGCAGTGGCTGCGTGAGCAGCTTGAAGCCGACCCCTACCTCAGCAGCGGCCGGCGTGTCCCTGTTTGTGCTCATGCTCTTCGGGGTGCATTACGAAGAAGTGCCCGAGATCGCCCTCGACTACATCGACGACCTCGGCGACCTCTACGAGGACCTGACTACCTCCGAACTGGACGGCATCAGGGACGACATGAAACCTCTCGCCGAAGCTGCCCTGAAGTCCGCCGAGTCGGCTGGGATCGGCGTCGGCGGGGTGTCGTTCGAACGAGACGGCTACCAGGGCAAGCAGGAGATCGTCGTGGAGTCCCGGGGGTGCGACGCGGACGTTGCAGACGACATCCTCGACGGCGTGCGTTCGGAGATGCGAGCCGCCGATGTCGAGATCTTCGTGTGCTCCGCGAGCAGGAACAGGCGGTACATTTCGCGCCTGTAACCTGAACCGAATCCGGGGCTTCGAAGCCGCTATCGTCCGTCATGTCCTCACCGACCTCCGCAGGCGCGACCGAATCGCCCCTGCGCCGCGTTCAGGCTGAGCGCCGCTCATTTAGGGTCCGAGGTGGCGCCGCCGTGGGGCAGCACCGGGCGGCGTGGCCCGCTATAGCCCGAATGGCTAGGTGGAAGCCCGGGCGAGAACACGATTGGTCGCAGGTTCGAATCTTGATAGGCATGCCATGACGTTCCGGCGAGTTCGGCGGTCTGCGCCGGATCGTTCGCCCTTCGGCGCCTCACGAGTTTTGTCTCGGATCGGGCCCGTACGCATTGGGGCCCGCGGTGCTCGGCAGGGCGTCGCCGCTGCAGCGGGGCGCGCTCGCCGCGCACGCCCCGGCCGGCCTTTGGGTCGCCGCCGGGGGGGGCGGACCGCGGAGCGCGTGAGCGCACGTCCGGTGGGCTCTTGGCGCCGCCGGAGGCGGACCGCGGAGCGGGTGACGCGGTAGGTGCGGGCTCGCGCGCCTCGTTGGGCCGTGGTATCGCGCGGCGGTGACGGAACAGGACGACACCTCGCGCGCCGCTTCCCGCGGCGCGGGCTTGGCTGCCGTCGTCCTGGCGACCATGGGGTTTAGCTGGGGCTACATCATCGTCAAGCTGATCCCCCTGTCGGCGCCGGTGCTCGCGGCGTGGCGCTTGGCGATCGGGGCGGCGGTCCTGGTCGCGGTGGCGCTCGCGCTGCGTCTTCCGCGCCGGAGGCTGTGGCTGTCGGCGCTTGCGGGGGTCGCGTTCGGTGTTCATCAGCTCCTATTCATCGAGGCGACGAAGCTCACGGCGGTGGCGATCGTCACCCTCCTCGGCGCGACCCAGCCCCTCCTCGTCGCGCTCGGCAGCCGGCCGATCGCGCGCGAGCGCGTGCCCCTGCCGCTTTGGGGCATGGCCGCGCTGGCGCTTTTCGGTATCGGCATCGTCGTGCAGGCGGATATGGGGCACGAGGTGCGAAGCCGGGCAGGGGATCTGCTGGCCGTGCTCAACGTGTTCGCGTTCACGGCGTACTTTCTCATCGGCAAGCGCGCGCGGATGGGCGGCGAGCACACCGTCACGTTTACGGCCACGATGCTCACCGCGGCGCTCGTCGTGGTCGCACCGTTCGCCTTCGTCGCGGGCTTCGAGGCGCCGGCCGCGGGCGGTGCGGCGCTCATCGTGCTGCTCGCGCTCGTGCCCGGCAACGGCCATCTGCTCCTCAATTGGGCCCATCCCCGCGTGACAGCGGCGCTCGCGTCTCTGGTGCTCGCTTCGGTGCCACTTTGGGCCGGGCTGTGGGCGCACCTCGTGCTCGGCGAGCCCTATACGTGGCGCCACGTCGCCGGGATGGTGCTCGTCGCCGCTGCCATCGAAGGGGGGCGGCGGTTCGAGGCCCGCCGAGCCATATCGGCGGAACGGAATTTCAGGCCGTGAGGGGTGCGCGTCGTCGCGCGCGGCTTGACAGAACTGGCGCCGGCGCGGTCTCCGGCGCGGCTGGCCGAGGTTGGTAGAGTCCGGGCGCGTGCCGATCGCCGTTTTTTACATCTTTTACTTCTCGGCGGTGGGGGTCCTCATCCCATACCTTCCGCCGTATTTTCGAAGCCTCGGGCTTAGCGGGGCGGAGATCGGTGCGCTCACCTCGATCGCGCCGCTCCTCATGGTGTTCGTCCCGCCGGTTTGGGGTTACCTGGCCGACCGCACGAGGCGCACCGCGCTCCTACTTAAGCTGGCCACGCTCGGCGCGGGCTTGGCGTTTACGCCCCTCGTCGGCGTCACGGCGTTTTGGGCAATCGCGGCGATCCTCGTCCTGCACGCCCTGTTTTTTACGCCGATCACGACGCTCGCCGACACCGTCGCCGTCGCCGAAGCGCGCCGCCGCGGGACGGAGTTCGCGCGGCTTCGGCTGTGGGGCTCGCTCGGGTTCATCGTCTCGACGTTTTTGTTCTCGCTCCACCTCGAAGCGGGCGGCGAGCCCGGTCACGCGGTCTACGCGATCGCGGCTTTGCTGCTCTTCGCGGCGCTCGCCTCGCTGTCCGTCCCCGCGGCCCCGCGCGCGGGCCGTCCGCCCTCGCTGCGGGCCGCCGCCCGGCTCGTCGCCGACCCGCGCCTTTTCTTCTTCCTGATCGCGGGGGCGCTTCACTGGGCGTCAGCGGCGCCGTATCACATCCTGTTCGCGGTCCACCTCGAGGACCTAGGCGTGCTCCCTCGCTACGTCGGCATCGGCCTCGCGATCGCCGTCACCGCAGAGGTCGTCACGATGTGGGCGTTCCCGGCGATCCGGCGCCGGTTTTCGCTGCCGCTGTTGCTCGGGGTGGCGTTCGTGGCGACCGCGGCGCGCTGGGGGATCACGGCCGTGGCGACGACGGGACTCGCCCTGGCGGCGGCGCAGGTGTTACACGCCTTTACGTTCGGGCTGTTTTACGTGGCCAGCATCGCCACCCTCGAGCGCGAGGTGCCGGGCGAGCTGGCCGGAACGGGCCGAGCTCTGTTTTCGGCCGTGGCGCTCGGCGTGGGGGGCGCCGGCGGCAACGCGCTCGCCGGCGGTTTGTACGATCAAGGCGGCGGCGAGCTCGCGTTCCTCGTCGGCGCGGTCCTGTCGCTCACCGCGCTCGTGTTCGTGGCGCTGTCGGCCGCGCGCCCCCGCGCACGCTCTCGCGCTTTGCCGTGATCCCGCCGCGCTTGCCGCGCGCCCTGCCGGCTCGGCGCGTCCCTCGCCGGATCGCACGGCTACGCTTTCGGGCCGCGCGGCGCGCGGCGCCTGCTTTGCTTGCGCCGGCGCCCGCGCAGGCGGACCTCGGTGGCCCCCCAGTTCCCGCCGCCGCGCCCGGCGAACTCGAAGTCCACGACGTGAGGGTGGCGCTCCAAGATCGCCCACGTCGTGCGGCGGAGAACACCCTTTCCCTTGCCGTGGATGATGCGCACCTCGTAGATGCCGCGCCGCCGGCATTCGGCGATGAACTCGGGGATCAGGTCGCCCACCTCCTTTGGCGAAAACAAGTGCAGATCGAGCGTGCCGTCGATCGGCATCTCGATCGGCTCCGTTTTGCCCGCCGCGTCCGGATCGCCGGCATCCTCGCGATCGCCCGCGCGCGCGCCGCCTCGCGCTCTGGGAGCGCTCGCCTCGGCGTCGCCGGCCGCCTTGGGGTCTCGGTGGCCCGATGCGCGGCGCCCGCTCAGCACCACGAGCGCGCCCGCTGCGAGGGCGAGGACGATCCCTGCCGCGATGGCTTCGGCGCCGCTCATCTCGAGATTTCTGCTCGGCGACGGCTTCGATCTGCGCGTTGTCGCCTTTGCGCGAGGGCGCCGGACTCGGGGGTGTCCCTAAATAGCACGCACCACCTGGAGAGCCCTTGAAACCCCGCGCTTCGTCGCTCCTCGGTCACGGGCTTCAGCCCGCTCACTCGTCGCTCCTTGCGTGGGATTTCATGTGCTTATCCAGGAGGCACGCGGTACTCAGGGACACCCCCTAGCCGGCGTAGTCAGGAGCGGCGCCTGGCTTCCACTTGATATTGCAGCCGATCGACGGCCGCTGGTCCTCGGGAGCCGGGCGTTTGGCGAGGACGGCATCGGCGGCGGCCCGCAGGTCTTCGCCGGTGACGGGTACGTCGTTTCCGGGCCGCGCGCCGTCGAACTGGCCTCGGTACGCGAGCTTCCGGTCGCCATCGAACAGGAAGAAGTCCGGCGTGCACGCGGCCCGAAACGCTTTGGCGATTTCCTGGCTCTCGTCGAACAGGTAGGGAAACGGGTAGCCGACGGACTTCGCCTGCTCCGCCATCTTGTCGGGATGGTCGTCGGGAAATCGGGACACGTCGTTGCTGTTGATCCCCACGACGGCGAGGCCCCGCCCCTCGTAGTCGCGAGCAAAGCGCGCGAGCTCACTTTGGATGTGAATGACGAAGGGGCAGTGGTTGCAGATGAACGCGACGAGGAGCGCGGGCGCCTGGGCGAAGTCGTCCCGCGCCACCTGTCGGCCGCTCACGGCGTCAGTAAGCCTGAAATCGGGACAGGGGGTGCCGACGGGCAGCATGGTCGATGGCGTTTGGGCCATAAATTCCTCCCGGTTACGGGCAGCGTGACGCGCTGCGCGCCGAGGGTCAAGACGGCGCGAGCCAACCTGCAGCGCCGGCCGACCGGCGGCGAATCCCATCGCGCCTGCGGGGCGAATCCGGCCCGCTCGTCACGAAGATCCCTTGGCGATCTCCTCGAGCTCGAGCCAGCGCGCGTAGAGCCGCTCGACCTCGGCGCGGGCGCCGTCGAGCTCGCTCACGAGCGCGGGCACCTCGTCTCCGCGATCCTTGAATAACTCGGGATCGGACAACACCCCTTCGAGCTCGCTCACGCGCGACTCGGCGGCGCCGATCGCCTCCTCCATGTCCGCGAGCTCGCGCTGTTCGTTGAACGTGAGCTTGCGCGCTCGCGACTTTTGCGCCGGCCGCGCGTTCGGCTGTCGGCCGGGCTCCTTTTCTGCCCGAGCGTCGCCGCCGGAGCCGCGGCCCGGACTCGAGGCCTCCTGTGCCGCGAGGTGATCGCGGTACGAGCTGTAGCCGCCCGCCACCAGCCGCGCCTGCCCGTCGCCCTCGAGGGCGAGGATGCCGGTCGCCACGCGATCGAGAAACCACCGGTCGTGAGAGACGATCAGCGCGCAACCGGGAAAACCCGCGAGCGCCTCCTCCAGCACGCTGAGCGTCATGAGGTCGAGATCGTTCGTGGGCTCGTCGAGCACGATGAAGTTCGCCCCGGCACGGAGGAGCTTCGCGAGCTGGACCCGGTTTCGTTCACCCCCAGACAGGTCGCCGACCCGGGTGTCGGCCGCGGTGGGAGAGAATTGCAGCATGCGCAAGAAGCTGCGCACGTGGACGGAGCCGCCCTCGAGGTCGACGAACTCGCTGTCGCCCGACACCTGTTCGAGCACCGTGCGGTCGTCGTCGAGGTCGCTCCGCCCCTGCTCGAGGTAGGCAAAGCGCGTGTTCTGACCGATCTTGACCGTCCCGGCGTCCGGCTCCTCCATGCCCAAGATGGTGCGAACGAGCGTCGACTTCCCCGCGCCGTTCGCCCCCACGACGCCGAGCCGGTCGCCTGGCTTCATCACCAGGTCGAGCCCGGAGAACAAGTCCTTGCCCCCGAGCCGCTTTTTCAGCCCGGTGAGCTCGAGCACGGTCTTGCCGAGCCGGGCGCCGCGCGGCAGCTCGAGTGTCGGCGCGGCCTGTCGCCGATCGTCCTCGCCCGGCGCGGCTTGCGCGGCCTCGGCGAAGCGATCGAGGCGAGCCTTGGCCTTGGTGCCGCGCGCCTTCGGGCCGCGCTGCACCCACGCGAGCTCGCGCTCGACGAACCGCGTCCGCTCGTGCTCGCGCCTTTCCTCCTGCGCGAGGCGTTCGCTCTGCCGCTTGATGAACGTGGTGTAGTCACCGTCGTAGGCGTACAGCCTGCCCCGGTCGATCTCGAAGATCCGCGTGGCCACGCGGTCCAAAAAGGCGCGATCGTGGGTGACGACGATCAGCGTGCCGCGGCGCCGGCGCAGCCGATTTTCGAGCCACTCCACCGTGCGCGCGTCGAGGTGGTTGGTCGGTTCGTCGAGAGCCAGCACGTCGGCGTCAGACAGAAGCGCGCGCGCGATGGCGACGCGGCGGCGCTCGCCGATCGACAGCGAGCCCACTCGCGCGTTCGGCGGCGGCAAATCCAGCGCCGCCGATAGCCCCCGGATCTCGTAGTCGGGCACCTCTCCCCCCTGTGACAGGACCTCGGCCACCTCCGGCTCCGGCGGCATGCGGGGCTCCTGGGGGACGTAGTCTACGCGGAGTCCGCGCCGCCTGGTCACGAAGCCCGCGTCGGGTGCGAGCGCGTGGTCCTCGTCGTCGCCTTCAGTGACGAGGAGCTGAAGAAGGGTGGACTTCCCCGAGCCGTTGATCCCGATGAGTCCGATCCGATCGCCGTCGTAGGCAGCGAGCGAGACGTCTTTGAGCACGCGCTTCGGCCCAAAGCTCTTTTCGAGGTTCTGTGCGGTGAGGACGGCCGACATGGTTTAGAGGTTGCCCAAGGCGGCGAACCCGGCGGCGCTGGCGACCAGAGCACCTCCCATGATGAGGACGAGGCGGCGAATCATCACGTAACGCATGGTCTGTACCCCCACCCGAACTTTCACACGAGGTTAAAGCGCTCGGCGTGTACGCGCGACCGGGGGACCCCATCGGCCGCCAGGGTACTCTCTACCACATCCATCATGGGCTCAGGTCCGCAGATGAAGTAATAGGCGTCCGCCGCGCCGAGCCTTTGCCGGATGCGGGCGACCGTGTCGGCGGTGAAGGGCCCGCGCTCGCCCTGCCAGTCGGGGGGAGGCTCGTCGAGCACGTAGACGAGCTCGAGGTCGAGCTCCGCGGTGAGCGACTCGAGCTCGTCGCGAAACACGAGCCGGTCCAGGTCGACGGCGCCGTAGACGACGACGATAGGCGTCGTCTGGCCGCGATCCCGCATCGTGCGGAGCGTGCTCATCGCCGGCGTAACCCCGATCCCGCCGACGACGAACACCGTGGCGTCCGCCGAGATGCCGTCCGGGGTGAACTGCCCGTAGGGGCCTTCCAAGAACGCTAGCGCGCCGGGCTCGACGTCGCGGATCGTCTGGGTGAAGTCGCCGAGCTCCTTGATCGTGAGCTCGATCCGGCTGCCCCGCTCGGCACTCGAGGCGATGGTAAACGGGTGCTGCTGGAGCGACAGCGGAGAGCTCTCGAGCGAGAGCCACACGAACTGGCCCGGCGAAAACGAAAGGCCCGGGTGTCCTTCGGCCTCGAACGCGATCGACCACACCCGCTCGCCCTCCGGGCGAACCTCCGCCACTCGCCACGGGCGCTGCCGTACGGCGATCGGCCGGACGATACGCGTGTGCGCGAGGAGGAGCAGAGCACCGCCGGTCATCGCGATCCAGACGAGCGGCTTCGCGACCCCCGAGACGTAGTGCCCGACCATGAGCACGTGGCCGAGGCCGACGAAGACGGCGAGGAACGCCAAAATCGAGTGGGTGAGGCGCCACCATTCGTACGAGATGCCGAGGCGCCGCCGATACAGGGGCAGCACGAGCAGGAGGATCACGGCCGCGGTCGCCACGACGAGCGCGATCGTGCGCGGGGCGTTCACCCGGGGATCGAGAAACGAGAAGTAGGCAGGATGCGCCGCGAGCAGGATCACCGGGTGCGCGAGCACGAAGACCACGGCTAAAATTCCGGCCTGCCGGTGGACCTGCATCATATCGTCCAGGCTCACCCCTCGCCCGATCCAGCGAAACCGCGCGGTGAGCGCGAACTGAAGACCCATCATGGCCAGGCCGGCGAAGCCGAGCGCGACGCCGAGCTCGATCCAAAAACCGCGTCCGTCCTCGGTGTGACGCCACAGGGCGATCGGCAGGGGCGCGACCGCCATCACGAAGTAGAGCGCGGCCCACAGCGGGCCGCGAAAGCGCTGGATTGCTGTCGTCTCCGGCACGCCCCCAACCTGACGCAAAACGCGACGACGCGCACCACCCTCGCTGTGAAATGTTTGCGCCCGGGGCGGGCGAGCTGCGCCGCGCGGGCGGAGCTCGCGGGCGTCCCCGCCCGCGGTGGGGCTCAAGGGCCCCGCGGCGGCCGGTCAGCGGGAGGGGAGCTCGTTTGGCAGCTCGGGGACGCGTCCCTCGTTCAGGTATGCGTACGCGAAGTAGCTGCCGAGCAGTCGCTTGGTGTAGCGGCGCGCCTGGTCGACGCGCAGCTCCTCGACCCACGCGTCCGCGGGCAGGTGGCCGCGGCTGCGCAGCCAGCGATCGACGGCGCCCTCGCCCGCGTTGTAGGCCGGCACCATGAGCATCGGGTGGCCGTCGTAGCGATCATGGAGAAACTCGAGGAACCTGGCGCCGATGAAGGCGTTCGTGTCGGGGTCGCGCAGCGTCTGCCGGCTCACGTCGATGTCCGTGCCCCGCGCGAAGCGCCGGGCGGTGGGCAAGATGAGCTGCGTGAGGCCCACCGCGTTCGCCCACGATTCGATCAGGGGATCGAATGCGCTCTCTTCGCGGACGAGGGCGATCTGCAGCTCCGTGGAGAAGCCGCGCTCGCTCGCGTGCCGATCGAGGACGTCCCACCACGCGTTAGGATACGCGATCCGCCATCGCGCGCGGTTTTCGCCCACCGGCCAGTGTCGCTTGTAATCGACGATATGCCAGCGCGTGGGCCAGTGAGAGGTGTCGTGGGCGCCGGCGCGATCGTAGAGAAACGCGATCGCCCACAGCTTCTCTGCGCGGTCAGCGTCGTCGATGGCTTCGCGGTGCGCGGGCGGCGTCAGCCCGAGCTTGCGGAGCTCGGCCTGCGCGGGGTCGCCGAGACCGAGGCGCATGAGCTCGAGACTTCGCTCGAATCCCGGCTCACTGAAAACGGGCCTCGGCTGAAACGACAGCCCGGAGGGCGCCGCCTCCTCGGCGGCGGTCTCGGCGGCGACTTCGGCGAGGATCGCCTCGTAGCGCTCCTCGTGGCGCTCTCTCAGCCGGTTTAAGGCGAGGAGCGCGTAATAGGTGAGCGGATAGGTGCGCACGGCGTCCTCGTACGCGGCGATCGATGCCTCCTCGTCGCCGAGCTCGGCGTATGCCCGGCCCTTCCAGTATTGGGCTTGGCCCTCGGCCCAGTAGTTTTGCGCGATCGGCTCGAGCTCGATGTGTCGCTCGAGCCACTCGATCGCCTCTTCGTAGCGCTCCGCACGGAACGCGCGCCAAGCCAAACGCCACATCGCTTCACCCTTCATGTCGTCGTCCGGGTAAAGCTCGGGGAGGGTCGACAGGAGCTCGGTCACCGCGTCGTCGTCCTCCAAGACCTCGTACTGCTCCGCCTGGCGGAGGCGGGCGTCGTCGGCGAACGAGTGGTCGGGGTGGTGCTCCTCGACGAGCGCGTGGCGCGCGATCGACGCTTCGGGATCTCCCGTCCGCGAATACGATCGGCCGGCGAGGTATGCAGCGCGCACCTGCAGGTCTTCGTTATCCGTCTCGAGGCAGATCTCGCGCGCCTCGTCGAACAGGGGCGCCGCGCGACTCCGGTCGCGGGCCCGGTACCAAGCGTAGGCGCGGTGGTAGGCCGCCTTGCACTGGTCGCCCACGTCGAGGGCGCCCGAGTCGAGCGCCGCGTCGAGATCCGCGGCGGCCTTCTCATTACGCATGGCCGAATAATAGGCCATGCCGCGCTCGAGGTACTCCTCCGCGGTGAGCGAGTCCAGCGCGCCGCGTCCCTCGTCTCCGAGCTCCTCGGCCCGCTCAGAGGCTTTCTCCGCCCACTCCGACAGCGGGTTCGCCGTCCGGATCCGGCGGTAGTGCCGGCTCGCGCCGTCGTGATCGCCCAGCGATTCGCGCGCCTCGGCCAGCCGGAAGCGCGCTTCGCTTCGCCTGGGCCCGCCGCGGCGCGCCTCGAGGTAGCGTTCGTAGTGGCTGGCGATCGCCTCCGCGTCTCCGCGGGCGCGGAAGATGTCGCCGAGAAGGAGCTCTGCGTCGGCCCCGACGATCGACTCGGCGTCTACCGAGCTCGCCAGCGTCTCGGCTTCATCGAGCGCGCCTGCTCCGTAGTAGGCGCGCGCAGCGTGGTAGCCGATGAAGTCCTCGAGGAGGGGAAGATCGTCGCGCGCGCGGGTAAGCGATCGCGCGGCGTCCTCCCACTGTTCGAGCTCGAGCTGCGCGAGGCCCTTGAGGAGGCGCGCGCGCGCCCGGTCGAGCGCCCCGTCGGGCCCTGCATCGGAGGCGAGCAGCGCGTTGAACCCGTCCCGAGCCTGTTCGAATTGCTCGAGCTCGAACGCCCTCGCCGCATCCGCACCCGGCCCCGACTCGAAGTGCGGCGCCGCGAGGTCCTCCGTGAGCGCGAGCTCGCCGCTCGCGAGGTCGCCCGGATCGGCTGCGCGCTCCTCGGGCTGCTGTTTCGGCGCCGCTCGTTCGCGAGGCTCGGGCGCTCCTTTCGTGGGGGCGTCGCTCGACGAGCACGCGACGGCGGCGGAGGCGATCACAGTCGCCGCCGAGAGCAGGGCAGTGTGGCGCATGGTCGAAAGCTATCAACGCCGCCCGGCGCCGGCAAATTCCCCAGCAGCGAAACGATCGCGTATGTAACGGTCACGACGCGAGTTCGTTTCGTCCGATCGTTGCGCACGCCCGCGCCGAGCGTTCGCGAGCGAGCTGGCGGGAGCGGGGCGCGCCCTACTTGCGGTTCCAGGACCGGACGGTGTTGCGGCCGGCGTTCTTCGCGGCGTAAAGCGCGCGATCGGCGGCCTCGACGAGCTGTCCCGCGCGCTCGATGTGCGGGTGCGGGAACGTCGCGACCCCCACGCTCGCCGTGAGCGGGATGGCGTGACCGCGGTAGCGGACTTCCATGGATTCGATCTCGGCCCGCACGCGTTCGCCGAAGCGAAGGGCCTGTTGGCTGGGGATCGCCCTCGAGATGATCGCGAACTCTTCGCCACCGTAGCGCGCGAACACGTCTTCGTTGCGGATGATTCGCTGCACGCGGCGCGCGAGCTCCACGAGCGCGTGGTCGCCGGCGAGGTGGCCGAGCTGATCGTTTATCGGCTTGAAGTGATCGAGATCGAGCAGCAGGAGCGAGAGCGTCTCGCCGTGGCGATGAGAGAACCGAAATTCGCTGCTCAGCCGCTCGTCGAAGTAGCGCTTGTTGTACGCCTTGGTGAGGCTGTCCCGGAGCGCCGAATCGTACATCTGGCGCTGGAACGACTCGTCCAGGTGATCGTGGTAGGTGAACTTGAGGATGGTCGTGCGGCCGATTTGAATCTTGTCGCCGTCGCGAAGCTCGTGTGGGCCGGCGATGGATTCGCCGTTGCAGAAGGTGCCGTTTCGGCTACCGCAATCCTCGACGACGAGGCGGTCTCCATCCCGGTAGACCCGGCAATGCATGCGGGAGATGCCGTCGTCCAAGAACCGAAGCTGGGCCTCGCGGCCCCGGCCCAGTACGCTCTCGCCGCCGAGCTTGTGCATCTCTCCGACGCCGGAGCCCGCGAGCACGATCAGATACGCACGATCCCGCTCCGGTCGCTCCCTTTCGGGCTCCGGGGCTAGCGCTACGCTCGTGGTCTCGTCCCAGTCCGTCACCCGCCACCTCTGGGGTCGCGACTGTAAAAATCGACATGCCGGCTCGTCAACGCGGAGCGGGTCACACCGCGAGACTCTTACGGCGAACTCCCCAGGTCCAGTAGCACAGCGGCCGCAATCCCGCTAGGGCCTCGCCCCAGGCGTGAAGATACGAGGGCCTGCGCGCCGTCACGCCTTGCCGCGGATCCACGCCGCGAGCGCGACGAGCGGCGAGTCGGGGGCCGCGAGCGCCCGGGCGCGGGACTCGGCTTCGCCGGCCAAAGCTGCCAGGCGGGCGCTAGCGCGCGGTCTGAGGGGGGCGTGCTCGCCGTCGTCGCGGTCATCCGCGTGCTGAAACGCGACGCCAAGCGCCATCCCGTAGTCGGCGAGGTCGCGCCTCGCGTCGGCCTCCACGCCCGCGCAGATTCCGCCGAGCTCTGCCGCGGCGGCGAACAGCGCGCCGGTCTTGCCGCGGTGGATGGCCTCGAGACCGTCCACGTCCTCGGGTGGCCCGGCCAGATCGCGTGCCTGACCGGCGAGGAGCTCGGCGGCACCAGCCCGCGACGCGACCACCCGAATCGCGTCGGCCGCCCGCTGTCCGCCGAGATCGGCGAGCATTTCGAACGCGCGGGTGAGCAGCGCGTCGCCGACGAGGACGGCGGTGGCCTCATCGTAGGCGCGGTGCACGGTGGGGCGCCCGCGGCGAACGTCGTCGTCATCCATCGCCGGCAAATCGTCGTGTACGAGCGTGTAGGCGTGCACGAGCTCCAGCGCCGCCGCGGCCGGCAGCGC
This sequence comes from Nannocystineae bacterium, assembly GCA_007133195.1. Lineage (GTDB taxonomy): Bacteria > Myxococcota_A > Polyangia > Haliangiales > Haliangiaceae > SLNH01. The sequence goes on from SLNH01000009.1 coordinate 36,099, forward strand.
GTCCTGTTCGCGTCCGCCCACGCCCGCGCAGGCGGCGAGGCACAGGGCGGGGCGAAGGCGCTTGCCCGGGCCGAGCGCGGCGTAGCGCATGCCTTCCGCCAAGCGATGCGCCGGATCGCCGGCCTCGTACGCCTCGAGCGTGAGTCTTCGCGCGAGCTCGGCGTCGATCATCGGGGTCACGCGGTCCAAAAACCGGCGCACTTCCTCGGGGGCCGCGCCGGGGCTCAGGGTCGGATCGCCATTGGCCAAGAATCGAGCTCCGTGTTTTCTATCGTCTGCCGGGGCGCTTGCGGCCTCACCACCGACGCGCAAAGCGGCTCGTTCGGCGGCCCGGCGCCTCCGCGCCCAGGTGGGCGCGCGCATCGCCGCCAGCCGAGCCGTGCGCGCCTCGTCCGCCGCCCGAGCGCGGCGCCGCGCCCGTCATGTGCCTCGTTTTGCGGTCACGTCGCGCAGGGTGTGCGCGAGCGACTCCAAGTCGAGCGGCTTTTCGAAGTAGGCCACGGCGCCGGCGTCTTCGGCGTGTTCGAGGTCGGCGCGGTCGTGGCCCGAGATGAGGACGACGGGGATGTCGCGGAACTCGACGTTGCGCTTGAGCGCCCGGCAAAGCTCGATGCCGTCGATCCACGACATCACCACGTCGAGGAGGATCGCGTCGGGGCGATCCACCTGGAGGGTACTCACGAGCCTCAGCCCGTTGGGGGCGAGGATGACCTCGAAGCCTTCGCTCGCCAAGTAGTCCGCGAGCGCTTCACGGACTTCGCGCTCGTCATCCACCACGGCGATCTTGGGGCGACCGCCGCGGGATTCGCGTTCAGGACTCGCTCTCTTCACCACCGGGTGGCTCCCAGTCGAGCGGGGCGGTCTCCGCTTCGCCGTCTCGGCTGTGGACCAAGAGCTCCACCCGCTTGTCTGCCTTGTCGAGGAGCGCGTGGCCGCGCCGCGCCAGCGTGACGCCCTCCTCGTACGCGCGCAGCGACTCCTCGAGGCTGAGGTTGCCCTGCTCGAGGCGCGTGACCACGGCGCGCAGGCGCTCGAGAATGTCGTCGAAGCCGGCCTCGCCAGCGTTTTCCTCTCGCTTCGTCACTGCGGCGCACGAGTGTCTGGTCCGAGGCGGTGAGCGTCAAGAATGAAAATACGATACCCCAATTATTCTTGACGTTCCAATGCCATTTCCAATAAATGAAAGAAATGGGGACCTCGGTAGGCGACTTTCGGTCCGAGGACACGCGGCGCCTCAAGGAGCGGTGGAAGGAATACCTTCGCCACCACAACATGAATACGACCCAGCAGCGCGAGCTGATCGTCGATCAGTTTCTGCGCTGCCAGGATCACGTGTCGATCGACGAGCTGTTGGCACGGGTCCGAAAGCGGAACAAGAAGATCGGATACGCCACGGTGTACCGGACGCTCAAGCTCCTCGTCGATAGCGGCGTCGCGGCGCAGCGGCGGTTCGGCGACGGCCAAGCTCGCTTCGAAGTGACCGGCGATCACCACGACCACCTGATATGCGCCAAGTGCGGTCTCATTCTCGAGTTCGAGGACGACGACATCGAGCGCTTGCAAGAGCAGATCGCCGAGCGCCTGGGCGGCTTCAAGGTCGTGCGTCATCGCCACGAGCTCTACGCCCTGTGCCCAAAGGAGCAGGGGGTCGCCGGGGGCACGTGCCCCGCAGACGCCGCTCGCTAGAGCGCCGAACGGACCGGGCGGCGCTCGCTGACCGGGCGGCGGGGCTCGGCGGCGGCGATCGCGACGGCCACGGCCAAAATTCCGGCCTGCGTGATCGCGCCTGCCCAGGTTGGATAGACCCCGAGCGCCACGAGCTGCGGCAGCGCGGGCGCGTCCGCGGCGCCGGCCGCGCTCGCGCCGCGGGCGACGTGACCGGCGAGCACCGCGCAGATCGCGGCGATCGCGAATCTGCGCCCAAGCGACGGCCGGCCGCGGCGAATGACGACCACCGCGGCGATCCCGAGGGCGAGCGCGGCGAGCGCCGCGCCGCCGAGGCCCGCCCAAGCGGCGCCGGCACTCCATAACACCGCGCCGAGCTCCGCGGCCCGGGGCAGCTCGAAAACGAGCGCGGCTGCGGCGAGGGCGGCCACGCTCGCGGCGTAGGCGTACCTTCGCGCGGGCGCGTGACCGCCCGCGCAACGCGCACCCCACATCCATGCGCCGACGCCGAAAAGGGTGGCCAGGGGCAGGCCGGCGGCAAAGGCACGCTCGGCCGCGACGCGCGCGATCGCGGGGTCGCTCGGGATCGCGGCGTTCTGGTCGACGAGCTCGGCGGCCCGCC
>SLNH01000119.1 GCA_007133195.1 Nannocystineae bacterium
CGGACCACCCGGCTGCGCTCCCGCAGGCGGCGCCCCCCCAGGCTGCTGGCCCGGCCCCGACGGGGCGCCAGTCGGAGGCGGCGGCGCCGGCGGCGCGGCGGGCTGGCTCGCGGGACCACCCCCGGGCATCGACGACGCTCCGGGCACCATCCCCTCGACCCCGCTGGTCGGCGTCCCCTGGTCCGTCGTGGCGGCGGCCCGCGGTCCCCCGGGCGGGGCCGCAAGCTGGGCATCGGAGAGCTCCGGGCTCTCGGCGTCACTTCCAACCTGCGCCACGTCGCCGGCCTCTAGCTGCTCGCCCTCCTCCACGCCGAGGATGAAGTCGCCGATGTAGATCTTGTCGTTCTCTTTGACGACGAGCGGGCTCGTAATCTTCCGCCCGTTTACATAGGTGCCGTTCGTGCTCTTGAGATCGACGATGATGAATTTGCCGTCCTTGAGCACAATCCGGGCGTGGCGCTTCGAGACGTTTCCCTTGGGGAGGATCACGTCGTTGCCCTGCACGCGCCCGATCGTCACCTCGGACTTATCGAACTCGAGCCGACGTTGCTCTCCGCCCTTTTCGGTCACGATGATAGAGAACATTGCCCGGCCTCTGCTTTCTGAACGTAAGCACCCGCTGCCCGGCGCTGCGCGCGGGTCACAAAGGGTCCGAAATATTACTCAAATGGCGAGACTGTGGTCAACTTAACACGCCCGGCGACGCCCCGACGCCCGCGGAAAGCATTCCGGCGGGGGCGCGGCCGCGCCTCGCCACGGGCGCATATCGGTGAGGGGATGGTCTCAAACTCGCTCTTCGTTCTGCGCGGCGCCGACCCGTGCCGCCGCCGCGCTGCTCTCGCTCTGGGCGCGTTCCTGAGCTAGGCTCGAGGGTATCATGAAAGAGGGCAGACTTCGCACCCCCACGCGCTCACCGGTCGCCTGGATCGCAGCGGCTGCGGCCTTCGCCGTGATGGCGCCGCCCGCTTCGGCCGCCGCGGGCGACGCAAGCGAATACATCTTCCAGGTAGACGAAATCAAGGCCGGAGACGAGGTGCCTGGCCCCGCGTCTCGCGAGATCCGAACGCGACTCGGCGACGAAATCGATTCACACGATCGCCTCCACGCCCAGTTTCCAGCCGAAGCCCCCGACCCCGACGAGGATCCCGAGGGCCTCGAGCGTTTCCTCGATGCGCGAGATCTCAGCGCTTACGACGTCCACGTCGAGGTGACGAGCTATCGGGCCGAGGTGGACGAAAATCCCGACGCGCCGGGCCATATCGTCACGGTCGCCATCGGCCTGCGGGTGTTCGGCGAAGGGATACCGCGGCCGACCATGGACTTTAGCGGCGAGGGCTCGGCGACCGTGATGGTGCCGACCGGCCGGCGCGTTCGCAATCGCGACCGCGCCCACGCCCACAAGACTGCCATCGAGCAGGCCGTGAGCGAAGGGATCATGACGTCGCTGCGCGAGCTCGACGCGCCCCGGAGCTAGTGCCCAGGCACTGGCGAATCATGGCGCCTGGGGCGAGGCACTGGCAGCTCAAAATTCGGCCTTCTGGCGACGCGGCATCGGCGCGCGCGCCCCGCGCTAGTGTCCGGACCAGGGAGGTTGATTCGCCAGACAGCGCCGTTCGCAGGGGTACTGGCAAGGCGATCCGACGCAGGAAGGGTGGGCCCCTTTCAAGGAGGAGCAACGCAGCCAGGAGCCCGAGAACAAGCTGGACCGGATCAATGTCCCTGGTCCGGACACTACTCGACCACGTCGCCGATGCGCTCCCAGGCGACGCCGCCGGCCTTCGAGGGCTTGGAGGACCACCAGATAAACAGCGCCCTGCCCTTGATGTTTTCGACCGGGACGGGGCCCCACACCCGGGAGTCCCGGGAGTTTTGCCGGTTGTCGCCGAGCGTGAAGACGTGCCCGTCGGGGACCACGTAGCGCCTCCTCGGCGCGCAGGGGCCGGCGTGCTCGTGCTCCTCGTCAGCGACGCTCTCGATCCGGCCCTTGGCGGCCTCGTAGGCCTCTGAAGACCCGTAGTCATCGGGCGCGCACACCGGCGGCCGATCGTCTGGGAAATCGGCGCGCTCGTCGCGGTAGCGGGCGTAGGGTGCGTCGGGATCGTCGGCGATCGCGGCGTCTTTGTGCGGCCTATCCACATCGTAGAGCGTGTGGAACGTGGACTCGCCGAGCGTCTCCTCGTGAAGGGCGGACGTGTGCTCGTACCACTGCCCGGTCGACTCGTTGTGGTCCCAGTGAACCACTTCACCGCCCACGAGGCGCGACTCGAGCGGCTCACCGTTCACGTAGACGATGTTGCAGCGAATTTCGACGGTGTCCCCCGGCTCGGCGACGATCCGTTTGATGAAGTCCTTGTCCGACTCGCAGGGGTTTTCGAACACGATCACCTCCCCGCGCTCCGGCTGCTGGAAATCGACGAGCTTGATGTTCGTAAACGGCACCCGGATGCCGTAAATGAACTTGTTCACGAAGATGTGATCGCCGATCTCCATGGTCGGCATCATCGAGCCGGATGGGATCTTGAACGCTTCGACGACGAAGCCGCGGAGAAACGCGGCGATGAGGATCGCGATCCCGATCGACTCGGCGTACTCACGAGCCGTCGACTTGCGCGCGAAGGCCAAATGCTCGTCGACCAGATCGTCGAGCTCGCGCATGACCCGCCGCATCGCGTCTCCGTCCTCCGCCTCGATCGCGCGCGCGAGCTCCTCGGCGCGTGCCCCAGCGGTCTCGCGCACCGACGTCGGCACGCGATCGCCCTTGCGCGACAGCGCCGCGCGCGTCTCGCGGAGCAGGGCGCGCGCCTCTTTCTTGGCCTTGCGATCGAGTCGCGCGGCCCCGATGGTCGCCCGGAATCCCATTACTCCACCTTGAGCACGGACAAAAAGGCCTCCTGGGGCAGCTCGACCGAGCCCACGGACTTCATCCGCCTTTTGCCCTTCTTCTGCTTCTCGAGGAGCTTTCGTTTGCGGCTCACGTCCCCGCCGTAGCACTTGGCGGTGACGTCTTTCCGCATCGCCTTGACGGTGACCCGGGTGATCACGCGGCTCCCGATCGCCGCCTGGATGGCTACGTCGTACATCTGGCGGGGCACGACTTCCTTCATCTTCGTGCACAGCTCTTGCCCGCGGTGGTACGCGTGGTCGCGGTGCGCCACCGTCGCGAGCGCGTCGATTCGCTCGCCGTTCACCCGGACGTCGAGGCGCACGAGATTCGAGGTGCGATAGCCGGAGGGCTCGTAATCCACCGAGGCGTAGCCGCGCGAGAGCGTCTTGAGCCGATCATAAAAGCCGAAAACCATTTCGGCCAGTGGCAGTTCGTAGACGATCTGAACGCGACCCGTGTTCGCGTAGTTCATGTCCTTTTGCACCCCGCGCCGCTCCTCGCACAGCTGAACGACGGGTCCGATGAACTCCTGCGGCACGTAGATCGTAGCGGTGACGCAGGGCTCCTCGATCGACTCGTAGGCGCCGGCCTCGGGGATCTGCGCGGGGTTTTCCACCTCCACGAGCTCCCCCTCCTTGGTGTGAACTCGGTAACGGACCGACGGCGCCGTGGTGATGAGGTCGATCTCGTGCTCGCGCTCGAGCCGCTCCTGAATGATCTCCATGTGCAGGAGGCCGAGGAAGCCGCAGCGGAAGCCGAACCCGAGCGCCGCCGAGGTCTCGGGCTCGAAGGTGACGGCGCTGTCGTTCAAGGTGAGCTTTTCGAGCGCGTCTTTGAGGGCTTGATAGTCCTTGCCCTCCACCGGGAACAGGCCGGCGAACACCATGGGCTTGACCGTGCGAAAGCCCGGGAGCGGCTCCGCGCACGGCCGGTCGTCGTCGGTGATGGTGTCGCCCACCCTCGCGTGGCTGATGTCTTTGATCGCGCCGGCCACGATCCCCACCTCGCCCGCGTCCAGCCCGGGCACGGTGAGCGGGTTTGGCGTAAACACGCCGACGCTGGAGCACTCGTACACCTTCCCCGTGGCCCAAAACCGCAGTTTTTGGCCCTTTTTGAGCGAGCCGTCGACCACCCGCACCAGGGCCACCACGCCCTTGTACGGGTCGTACCAGCTGTCGAAGATCAGCGCCTTGAGCGGCGCCTCGCGGTCGCCGTTCGGCGGCGGGACGCGCTCGACGATCGCGTCGAGCACACTCGAGATCCCCACTCCCGTCTTCGCCGACACCTCGAGCGCGTCCTGCGCGTCGAGCCCGATGGTCTCCTCGATCTCTTCTCTGACCTCGTCCGGGCGCGCGACGGGCAAGTCCACCTTGTTCAGGACCGGAATGATCTCGAGATCGACGTCCAGGGCGGCGTACACGTTGGCCAGGGTCTGCGCCTCGACGCCCTGGGCGGCGTCGATGACGAGAAGCACCCCCTCGCAGGCATACAATGAGCGGGACACTTCGTAGTGAAAGTCCACGTGGCCGGGGGTGTCGATGAGGTTCAGTTGGTAGGTCTCGCCGCCCGCGGTTTTGTGGATGAGCCTCACCGCCTGCGCCTTGATCGTGATTCCGCGCTCTCGCTCGAGATCCATGCGGTCGAGGAACTGCTCGGACTGCTCTCGCTCGGTGAGCGCCTGCGTGCTCTCCATCAACCGATCGGCGAGAGTCGTCTTGCCGTGATCGATGTGGGCGATGATCGAGAAGTTCCGGATTCGCTCGGGGGGAACTGGAGCAGCCATAACCTACCGAATCTCATGCAGTGCGGCCGGCCCTGTGGCGCGCGTGCGCGCGCGAGGGCCGAAGGGCACCTGGGTTTAGCACATCGGAGGCCGCGGGGAGAGCTAGCGGCCGCTGAGCCGGCCGCTCAGCCTCGCTCGCCACCGAGACCGCTCGCCCGCGCCGCCGTCGCCGCCCGTGCGCCCGGCGCCGCGGAGCTCGATGGCCCGGTGCCGAGGCTTGCTCGTTTTACGCGCTCCCGATAGGCTGCGGCCATGGGGAACAGGTACGCGAGCCCGCTCGCCGCGGCGGCGATTTCGGTGGTGGCGGCGGCCTGCGGTAGCCGCGAAGCCGAGCCCGAGACTCCCGAGCCGCCGAGCGAGGTGGCCGAGACGCGGGAGCTTCACATCCCCGACGTCGATCCCGAGCGCTGCGATCCGGAGGGGAAGGAAGAGGTCACCTACGACCTGAACCGCGACGGCCGCCCCAACATGTCCGAGCTTTACCAAACGGTCGACGAGCGCGGCGCCGACGTCCGCGTTCTGGCCTGTAAACGCGTGGATTTCGACGGCGACGGCAACCTGGACTACGTGGCGGTCTACGACGAGTCGGGCGAGCTCATCGCCGAGGAGTTCGACCTGACCTTCGACGGTGAATTCGACGTGCGCACCCATTACGACCCCGACTCAGGCGAAGTGTTCCTCGCCGAACGGAGATCGGGTTTCGGTGGCGGCGCCGACATCCGCGAGCTTTACGACGAGGACGGCGCGCTCGAGCTCGTGGAGCGGGACCGAAGCGGCGACGGCAACACGGACATGTGGGAGCAGTACGAAGGCGGCGAACTCGTGGCGATTCTCTACGACGACACCGCCGACGGCCGCGTCGATCGTCGCGAGGAGGTGTCGCGAGACGAGGACGGCGCCGCCAGCGCCGCCGCCGACGACGACCTGACTGACGAGCTCGAAGACGAGGCGCCGGCGGACGAACTCGACGACGAGGCCCCCTCCGACGAGCTCGGCCCGGGCGACGCTACGATGCCCGAGTCGCCGTAGCAAACGCCCGTCAGTCGCAGCCCGTGGGCTCCATCTCGGCGATCCAGTCGCGGATGAGCGCCACGCCGGCCTCGTCCACCGTGGTGATCGGAAGCTCGGGCATTTTGACGTCTGGCTCGGTCGACTCCATCCGATAGATGAAGATCGACTCGTCCGGCTCGCCGGGCACGATGTCGTAGTCCCGGCCGCCCGAGGCGCTGCCGGCGGCCACGGGGGATTTGCAGATTCCGAGCCGCACGTCCTGGTCCTCGTCGTAGTCGAGGTGAAGGTTCGAGCTCGACGCCCGCCCCGAAGCGTTGTGGCAGTGGGCGCAGTTGGCGTCGAGATAGGCGCGCGCCCGGTCGTTTCGATCCGCGGCGGGATCGTGGGGATCGGGGACAGAGGGGAGCTCGCCCGCGGGCGGAGGCTCGGCGTCCAAGAGGCCGCGCTCGGCCAGATCTTCGACCTGCGAGCGCTCGCCGTCACCGCCGTAGGGCGCCATGAGCTGGCGCGTGCGCGGTCCGAGGGGCACGGTTTCGCCGTCTTGCGCGTGGCAGTCGGCGCATTGGTTGCGGTTCGGGATCCGGTAGTCGACCTCGCGCACCTCGCCCTCGCGATCGATGAACTCGACGTCCACGCGCGCGCCGATCGTGTGGCGCTCGGCCTCGGTCTGTGCCTCGTTCCACACGTAGGTCTCCGCGTCCCACTCGCTCGCGCGCCGGATGAGGAGCCGCGTCTCGAGGAGCTCCCTGCCCGCGTCGGGATCCCGCGCGTCGTGCGGATAGTAAAACGTCTTGATGAGGATCGTGCCCTCCGGCCACGACCACCTGTCCTCGGCGTCGAACCCGATGGTTTCGCCGTCGGGCAGGACGATGAAGCGCTGCTTTCGGCTCTCGTCGGCGTAAAGCTCCGCCGTCGGCTCGAACGGGACCACGCCCTCGCCGCCCACGTGGCGCGCGGGGTAGCCGTCGAAAAAGCAGTAGTCGGTGAGGCGCTCGAACGGCTCGCCGTCGTCCCGCGAAAGCTCGCAAAGCGGCTCGAACTCACCGCCGCAGGCTGCGCCGAGCGCGAGGGCGCCGCCGCACGCGAGGACTGTCGTGAGGCGAGCCGTCATGCGATTCGCCGCGCGCAAAACGCCTCGGTTAAAGCTCCACCGCGGGGAGGGGATCGCGCTCGCAGCCGTCGTCGAACTCCGGCCCGGTGTCCTCCTCGCCCTCGTCTGCGCCGAAATTCACGTAGTCCACCGGGTCGCCGTCGCCGTCTACGTTGCCGTCGAAGCAGCTTTGGTACTCTTCTGGGTCCAAGTCGTCGTTTATGATCCCGTCCCACACGATCGCCGGGAACGGCGCGTCGAGCCCGGTGAGGACCTCGGCGAGGGTGTCCGGGTCGTCGCCAGCGTCGATGATCGTGTTCGAGTGGACGTTTATGCGCTCGGCGTACGGGTAATACTCGTCGTCGTCGTACCCCAGTGGAACGCTGTCGTAGCTCACGATGCCCACACCGATCGAGTCGTGATTTTCGATGAGGTTGTCGAAAACCTCCACGTCCTGCACCGCGATCACCAAAAAGCCCGACCCGGTGGGCACCATCGACACGATCCCGCCGTCGGCGAAGTTTTCGCGGTTGTTGTCGTAGACTTCGTTGTCGAACACCCGGGTGAGCTCGCCTTCTTTGCGCTGAAGCTCGGGCAGGTTGAAGATGAGGATCCCGCCGGTGTTGTCGTAGACCTCGTTTTCGTAAACGTCTACATGGGTCGAGTTTTCGACCTCGATGCCGGCGACGTTTTCGAACACCTCGTTTCCGCGGAGGATGGCGGTCTCCGACTGGCCCAGGTAGATCCCGGCGTCGGAAGATCCCGAGACCACCGAGTTTTCGACGATGACGTTCTGCGAATTGACCGGGTAGATCCCGTAGTCGCCGTTATCGGACTCGGGCTCGCCCCGCCAGTCGACGCGCAAGTCGTCTACGACGGCGCCGGTGACGTTTTCGATACGGATGCCGTCGCCCGAATCGCTCCCCTCCCCGCCGGCATCCACGATCGACAGCGACCGGATCTCGAAGTTTTCCACGTTCGCCACGTCGATGCCGTTCGTGCCGCTGTCTTGCTCTGCGAAGTCGAGAACGACATCGTCCCGCCCCTCGCCGCGGATCTCCACGTCGTCCGCGCCGAGCGACAGCGTCTCGCGCAGCAGGTAATCGCCCGCGTTAAAGCAAATGACGTCGCCGGGCTCGGCCTCGATGAACACCTCGAGCGCGGCGTCGGTGGTGGCGTCGATGTCGCCCTGCGGCTCGAGCCCGACCGTGCAGTCCTCGGAAAACGGCTCCACATCCTCGCCGCCGGTGTCGGCGTCGGGCTCGGCCCCTCCGCCATCATCGGAGCCGCCGCAGGCGAACAGGAGTCCGAGGAGGGCAACGGGAAGGGTAATACGCGCGTAATAGCGAAGGGTCACGGCAAGCTCCAGGCTCGTACAGGGGCGACGTCCAGCGCCGCAGCCCGCTTTGACTAATCTTTGATTTGGTTGTGCTCGGAAAACGCGAGCTTCCACCACACCGGGATCGTCCCGATGCCCACGGCGACGACGATAGCATTCCACACGGGTGCGGGCGGCGCCCACGTCGGCGCCGGGCTGCCCACCAGGAACGACCCGATGCCGGTGAGCAGCGAGAACATCGAGAGCGAACACAGGGCTACGCCGCCCAGCGCCCGCCACATGCGGGTTTGGCTCTCGCGCGTATCCATCCCCGCGGCCTCGGCGACCGGCGCCCAGTAACCGGGCGGCCGCGCGCGCTTGTAAAACTCCACGAGCCGGTCCATGCGCTCGGGCCGCGCGAGCGACACCGCGACGCCGGCCACCGCCGAGAGCGCGGCCATCAGCACCATGGCCCACTCCGCGTCGTTCTCGGAGCCCGCGAGCTCGAACAGACCGAAAAACGACACCGCGGGCTCCCCGGCCCCCAGCTCGATAATCCCGAAGAACGAAAACGCCGGCTCGCCGCCCACCGTCGAGATCCCCGCGTACAGCGGGAACGCGAGCAAACCGGAGGCCGCGATCGAAGCGAGCTCGCCCCACGCGGTGACGCGCCACCACACCCAGCGCAAAACGAGCACCACCCCCATGCCCGCGCCGAGGAGGAGCGCGAGCTGCCACGCCATCTCGATCGACTCGAGCTGGGTCATGATCACGAGGGACACGAACAGGATGAACAGGTTCGCCGCGCGCGCGACCCACACCAGCGTGCGCGGGTTGGGCTCTTGCTTGAGCCACGCCTGGCAGATGAATCGGCGGTAGATGTCGTTCGTCCAGTACGACGACCCCCAGTTCAAGTGGGTGTCGACCGTGGAGGCGAGCGCGGCGAGCATCGCCGTGAGCATCAGCCCGAGCACGCCCACCGGCAAAAGGTCGCGCATCCCATCGACATAGGTTTGCTCGCGGAGCGCGGCGGTGGCATCCGATGCCGTTTGCGGCATGAAGATGATGAGCAGCCCGAGCGCGAGCGGGATCCAAAGCAGGCTGCGCACGACGATCTGGGCGAAGGTAAAGATGATCGCCGCCTGCTTGGCGTCGTTGTCCGTGCGGCAGGCCATGGAGCGCTGCGCCAGGTAGCCCGTGCCGTCGGAGTTCATCTGCGCGATCCACTGAATCGCGAACACGAGGATCACCACGAGCGTCGCGTCGCGCGCGACCGAAGGCGAAAACGCCAAGATCTCGCTCGCCGTGATGCCGGCCTCCTCGATCGGGAACGCCTCCGCGAGCCGCTCGGGGATCGCGGAGAGGCCGCCCACCGCCTCGTGGTTCACCACAATCAAGGTGAACACGACGGTGGCGATGAGCATCAGGAAGAACTGGGCGACGTCGGTGTTGACGACGCTGCGCAGGCCGCCCGTGGTCGAGTAGAACGTCGTGACCGTGATGATCGCGAGGATCGAGATCAGGTTGTTCGCCGACAGGACCCACACGTTGTCCGGCCATGTGGCCGGGTTCGACATGTCGGGCACCGCGGTGATGGGCGCGCCGACCCAGGTCACGAACGTCACGAACGGTTCGAAAGCGCCTGGCGGCAGCCACTGATCCCAGAGCAAAAACGGCTCCGCGATCCGGGTGGCGGCGAGGAGCACCCAGGCGAGCACCGTGCAGTTGAAGATGGTGCCGAAGTAGATCGACTTGACACCCCGGAGCCACGCGGCGGCCTCGCTGCCGTAGCGTATCTCGGTGAGCTCGGCGTCGGTGATGATTCGGGCGCGCCGCCACGACGCCGCCAGCAAAAACCCGAGCAGCAAAAACGCGATGCCGAAGATCCAAAGCCGCCACACCGCGAAGATGCCGGCCGTGGCCACGAGGCCGGTGACGAGCAGGGGCGTGTCGGCGGCAAACTGGGTGGCCGCCATGCTGCACCCGGCCTTCCAGCCCGGGAGCGTCCGGCCGGCCAGGAAGTACTCCTCCAAGCTCCGACCTGCCACCGCCCGGGCACGGAGCCCCGAGTAGAGCGCATAGGCGATGAACGCGACGATGATGAGAACGTCTACCCAGCTCAACGAGGCCGCTCCTGTCCTTGTGCGCCCGGAGTCTCCGCAGCGCCCCCGCTCCCAACCCGTGATGCCCACGGGAGACAAAGAGAGGTAACCGCGGCGGCGCCTGCGGCGTCAATGCCCTGGCGCGACTCGTTCGCGAGGGCCAAACGGCCCGGGGAAAGCGCCCAGAGTAGGTCACGGGGAAACCGACGAGAGCGCGAAAACGCGGCGCGCTCGCCTCGGGGACTTGCGCGGGGCAAACGCCGGCCCCCGGCCCGGTCACTGCGAGGCGGTGAAATCCAGAACGTAAAGCCCGGCTTGCTCGCCGTCTGGATCTTCGTAGGTCTTGCGGTAGACGTAGGGCGCGAACGAAAACGCCCGCTCCTCGTACTCGTCGGTCGGGCTGTCGGGGTCTCCGCTGAGCGAAGGGACGTTTCCGCCGAACAGGTACTGCTCGCCCACGGACACGTCGTAGGCGCTGCCGATGCCGGCGGTGACGTCCGTGCTTACGCTCGCCCCCGCCGAGAGGCTGGTCATCACGCCGACGCTCGTGTTTAGGCTCGTGGACTCGGCGCTCGTCTCCTGGTAGCTGAGCCACCACCCGACCTGGCCGCCGTTGCCCACCAGGTACGAAGGCCGCTCATCAAAGACCATGTCCTCCGGCGGGATGGGCGTTCCGTCGGGCCGCTTTGGCTCGCTCGGATAGGACTCGACGTTGCCGATCTCGGTGGCGAACTCGATCGCCGGCAGGTAGTCGAGCTTGTCCGCGAGGGCGTTGTAGCGGTGGGTCGTCCAGATCGTGGCCTGGCCATCGACCGGGACCACACCGACCATGGTGTCGCCGTCGGCGTCGGCGGAAAGCTGGGCGTCCGGGTCGCTCACCTCGTAGGTGTAGCGGTGGAAGCACCCGGCCGAGATGATGACCATGCCGTATTCGGAGCCGAAGTTTTCGACCTCGGGCGACGAAAACAGGCGATTGCCGACGGTAAAGCTACTGGTCTGGCTCTCGGCGCGCTGGATCTGGCGGTCGATGCTCGCCTGCGCCCCCCCGCCGAGCACACCGAACAGGTCAGCCTCCGCCCCGATCTGAACGCCGGCGCTAAGCGACACCGAGTCCGTAAAGGTCTCGGAGGTGGTCTCGGTGTCGCCCACCATGAGGCTGGGCAGGCCGCTACTGTACTGGGCGTCGTAGGGCGGGAAGTTGACGGCGATGAGTGGCACCACGGGCCCGGGGACGAGCTCGGGGCCCGACACGCGGGTCGCGCGCGGCGAATCGCCCTCGACGTCCGCGGTGGCGATCCGCGCGGCGCTCGAGGTGTCCGAGAGCGACGCGGCGTAGGCGTAGCGGATCGTGCTGGGGTCGCCTTCGGTGCCGCGGAACACGGAGGCGCGATTGCCCTCGCGGAGCGCCACGAGCTCGCCGGTGCCGCTCATGTCGAGATCGCCGATCGCCACGTCGATGCTGCTCCGCGTCTCGAGGTTCTCGTTGCCGACGCGGGCGAGGCCGCTGCCGTCAAAGGCGTAGATCTTCACGCGATCGTTTGCCGGGTAGTATCGGTTGTGGATGCCCGCGACCTCGGCGATGCCATCGCCGGTGAGGTCACCCGCGGCCACGCGGCGCAAGTCGCCCTCCGAGGGGCCCATGCTCGGGCTCATGGTCCGAAATTCGCTCTCGCCGGTGTGCTCGTGGTGCGGGTTCCACGTCACGAGCTCGATATTGCCGTCTCGCTCCACGAGAAACACCGCCTCGGCGTAGCCGTCGCCGTCGGTGTCGCTGGCGGCCACGTCGATCGAGCGAACGTCGCCGTCTAGGCCGGCATTGATGCACTGCCCCTCGCCCGGCATACACAGCCCGTAGGTGCCGTCCGTGCCGAGCACGATCACGTCGTCAACGCCGTCTCCGGTGGCGTCGCCGGCCGCGATCGCCACCGGCTCGAAACCGACATTGAGCCGCTCGGTGCCGCCGTTTGCATACACGTGGATTTCGGTCGATCCCTCCAGAGCGGCGGCGACCTGCTCGCGATCGTCGCCGGTGAAATTTCCGCCCGCGATATCCACCACGCCGCTCGACCCGGTGTTCCAGGCCCCGCCGGACGAGGCCCAGGCGCCGCTGCCTTCCGCCAGGTAGGCGTCGATGAAGTAGGCGCCCTGATCCGCGGCGCTATCGGCGGCGAGGATCTCGCGGTTTTCGAAAAACGGCATGCTCTCGCCGAGCGGGGCGTTCGTGTCGTAAGACTCCTTCTGGCAGGGCGAGACCTGGCACACGCCGTCTACGCAATTTTCGCCGTCGCTGCAGTCCGATCCGCCCTCGCAGGTGAGCTCGCGCTCTCCCCACTCCTCCCCACCCACTGCGGGCTGGGAGGAAGAGTCGCCGTCGCCGTTACCGCTTTCCTCGAAATCGCTCTGGTAGCAAGCCGCCGAGAACAAAGACACCAGAGAGATCAGGAGAACACCGAGAAGAGCAAATCCGCGGGCTGTCGGTTCCATGCCCCGGTGCCAGTGCAAGCCCAAGGCCGAATGGTCGAACCACGAGACCTCCAGCCATTTTGCCCATTTGGCGGGTCGGGACGTGTGCCGCCCTGGGGGGAGGCCCCCCACCGTCTACTTTTGTAGCCGGCATCGCGGGCCCCAGCGCGTCCCGATCCGCGCCTAGCGGCCCTTAGCGGACGTCTTTGGCGAGGCGGAAGCCGAGATTGTTTAGGGCGGCGTCGGGCTCATTACTCTGCCGAGCCGCCACCCGGTAGCCCGTGCAGTGATCCCGGCTGCACATCCACGACCCGCCACGGATGACTCGCTCGGTGCCGCTGTCCGGCCCGGTGGGATCGACCCGCTCGTCGTTCGGATCCGGGTATCGGCCCATCCAGTCCGCCGTCCACTCCCAAACATTGCCGGCGATGTCGTAAAGGCCATAGCCGTTTGCGGGAAAGCTTTTCACAGGCGCGGTCATCTCGTAGCCGTCTTTGCCGGTGTTTTTCGTGGGAAACCGCCCCTGCCACACGTTTGCCTGGTGCTTGCCGCCGGGGACGAGCTCGTCACCCCACGGGTAGCGGGCGCCGTCCAGGCCGCCGCGGGCGGCGTATTCGCGCTCGGCTTCGGTGGGAAGCCGCCCCCCGGCCCACGCCGCGTAAGCCTTTGCATCGTTGTGCGAAACCTGCACGACCGGATGATCCCCGCGACCTTCGACCGAGGATCTCGGCCCCTCCGGGCGCTTCCAGCTCGCGCCGTCCACCCGCTCCCAGCGCCCGGCGTCCACGTCGAACACCGCCGCCCACCCGATCTCCTCGGCTTCGGTGACGTAGCCCGTCTCGCCTACGAACTCCGCGAACTCGCCCACCGTGACCTCGTGCTCGGCGAGGAAAAACGACGACACGCGCACCGGGTGCGGCGGCGCCTCGGCGGGTAGTCCCTCGTCCGTACCCATGGAAAACGAGCCGCCCGGGATGTAGACCATCCCGTCCGGGGGCTCGGGCTCGGCGCCTCGACCGCAGGTGCCTGCGCAGCCGAAGCTAACGGCGCTGACAATAACCGCCGCCCCGATGCCCGCCACCGCAGCGGATCGGCGCCCGGCCCGACCGGGCGCCCGCGCGTCGTCGGACGGCCTCCGCGGGCGCTTTCCAGCCGGGCGGTTTCCAGCCGCGCGCATCACTTCCGGAACAGGTCGCGCGGATCCTCACCCTGGGCCCGAATCGCCTCCTCGGCGGCCGGCGGCAGCTCGCCGTAGGGCGGCGGCAGCGGGTCTTTGGCCTGTCGCATCCACGCGGTCATCGCCTCCTTGAGCTCCTCGCGCACGTCCATATAGTCGTCGTCGTCGAACAGGTTATTGCGCTCCTCGGGGTCTTCTTCGAGGTCGAAGAGCTCGTACTGATCCCGCTCGGCGAAGTAAAGCGCCTCGAGCTCATCGTCCAGCTCGCCCTCGTCGTGAAGCCGCGCGATCTCCGCCCACGACGGCGTATCGCGGATATCGAGCGTGGGCTCGTAGGGCCGATCGTAGAGGTAGTTGCGGATGAGCTTGTAGCGCTCGCCGATCACGGCGCGGATGAGATCGACGTTGTCGTGCCAGTTGCGCTCGGAAAACGCGTAGTCGCGAACGCCCTCGCCGTCTTCGTCGGTCATGAGCTCGAGCAGACTCCTGCCGTGAACGCCCTCGAACGGCTCGAGCCCGGCGGCGTCCA
>SLNH01000262.1 GCA_007133195.1 Nannocystineae bacterium
CGTCGATCACCTGATCGGGAATGCGGCGATCGCAGGCGAGGATGAGGCCCCAGGTGAGCTCGGCGACGGCGGCGGCGTTTCGGCCGGGGCAGTTGGCCACGAACACCCCCGCCGCCGATGCGGCCTGCACGTCGATGGTGTCGGTGCCCGCGCCGGCGCGCACGATGAGCTTGAGCCGCCGGGACGCCTTGAGCGCCGGCGCCTGCACCTTCGTGCTGCGGACGATGAGCACGTCGGCCTCCGATGCCTGGAGCGCGCCGGGGAGGTCCTCGGCGGTGGTCTTGGGCCGATCGTCCACGGAGCAGCCGAGTCCGCGCAGGCGGGCGCGGGCCACCTCCTCGAGCTTGTCGGCGATAAGTATGTTCATAGTGCCTCCGCTCGTCCCTGTGCCTTGGTCGCCGCGCCGTTACGCCATCACGTCGCCGCGTGGTCCCAGTAAAACAGCGTGATCGCGATGCAGTGGAACGCTTCGTCGCTCGACTGGGTCACGATGGCCTCGCGGACCTCCACCGACGAGTTCCCCTGGAGCCAGTCGGTGATCTTGTCCCCGAGCCGCTCTCGATCACCCACCATCGTGGCGGAGAACACTTTCACTCCGTTGAAGTTGCGGTTCGCCCCGAACTGCGTGGTGCCGATGTGGCTTGTGAGATTCATGGTCGCTGTCTGCCTCTCGATGGTTTGCGGTTTCGCGAAACATGAACGCCTAGGTCGGGAGCCAATTCTCGTCAGCCCGCTTTGGTGAGGGCGGATGAGAATCGGCTCCTTTCGACCCGTGTGCGTGCATTCTTCTTCGATTGTCGTTCTCACAATGACGCATGAGGTATGCGTCATTGTTAAAGCGCGCGCGTCAAGGCGAGGAGGGAGCCCTCGCGGCTGCGTCGCGCTGCTCTTTGATGATCTCGTGGACCTCCACGTCGGACAGCACCCGGTTCCCGCGCTTGGCGGCGCCTAGAATCGCGGCCACCAGCTCAGGATCGGGCTCATAGCCGCGCTTTGTCAGCCAGTAAACGACGTTCGACTCCCCGGAGTAGTGCCCCACTTCGATTTCTTGCTCCTTGCCGAACATCCCGGCGGGTACACCCGAATAAATCCGGTCGGCGAGCCAAGCGTGGCCTTTTTGTTCGGCCTTGATGATAGCCGCGGCGTGGACTCCCGTCGCGGTGCGAAACGCGTCGCTCCCCGCGAGCGGATACTGCGGCGGTATCTCCATGCCGCACGCGCGCGCCGCGACTTTGCACCACAAGAGCAGCTTGGACAGATCCTGGTCCGGGAGCTCGCCGAGGAGTTTGAGGTTCAAAAGGATTTGGTCCAGGGCGGCGTTGCCCACGCGCTCGCCGATGCCGAGGGCGGTGCCGTGCACGCGGTCGGCCCCGAACTCGAGCGCGAAGATCGAGTTGACGACGCCGAGGCCGCGATCGTTGTGGCCGTGCCAGTCGATCCCCACGTCCGAGCGGCCCATGCCGTCTAGCAGGTTTCTCGTAAACTGCAGGAGGTTGCGGATCCCGTCGGGAGTGGCGTGTCCCACGGTGTCGCACAGGCAAAGCCGGCTCGCGCCGTGATCGACCACGTTGCGGAACAGGCGATCGAGGACCTCCGGGCGGCTGCGGGTCGTGTCCTCGGTGACGTAGGTGATGGGGAGCCCGTTTTTCACCGCGAGGTCCACCGCCTCGGCGGATCGGCGCATCATCAGCTCGATGTCCCAGTCTTCGGCGTACTGCCGGATCGGCGACGAGCCGATGAACGCCAAGACCTCGATCGCGCGGCCGGCCTTCTGGGAGATGTCGATGATCGCCTCGATGTCCTTGACGTGCGTCCGGGCGGCGCACGCGGGCTTCACCGAGAGTTTTTGATCCCGGATGAACTCGGTGATCGTCTGGCAGTCCTGGGCGGCGCGGGGGCCGGCGCCCGGGAGGCCGATATCCATGAAGTGGATCCCGAGATCGCTCGCCAGCTCCACGAGGCGCAGCTTGTCGTCGATGGGAGGATCGACGGCCGAGGGGGATTGAATGCCGTCGCGGAGCGTCTCGTCGAGGAACGTAAAGCCGCGCATCGGCGCGAGCGAGGTCACCTTCCCGACGGCGTTCCAGTCGTAGACGAGGTCTTCTTCGGCGATGTCATCGGCCTGTTGGGAGCCCTGGCTGTCGTGTTCCGCCATATTCACCCTCCGCGTGCCGGCACGCGAGCCGTGGCTGCGCAGTCGTCATAAACGCCCGGAGCCGCGCGAGTCGGCGCGGCGTGGCCCGTGTCGCCCGGCTCCTCGGCTAGTTAACACAGGGGCCAGGGCGCCGCATCCTCCGGGTCGCGAAAGCCCTTCGAGAACGAGGTGACGCGACGCGTTAACGCAGCGGCTACTCGGCGACGTGGCAGGCGACGCGCGTCCCGCTTTGCAGCTCGCGGAGCTCGGGGCGCTCGGTGAAGCACCGGTCGGGTTTGTCCTTGACGGGGCAGCGGGGGTGGAAGGCGCAGCCCGCCGGAGGGTTCATGGGATTGGGGACGTCGCCCTGCAAAAGGACGCGCTCGTTGCGTTCGGCGGCCGACACCTTGGGCACCGCCGACAGGAGCGCTCGGGCGTAGGGGTGTTTGGGCTGGCTGTACAGCTCCACGGCGTCGGCGAGCTCGACGACCCGGCCCAGGTACATCACGGCGACGCGGTCGCAGATGTGCCGCACGACGTTTAGGTCGTGGGAGATGAACAGGTAGGTGAGCTTCTCCTCGGCCTGCAGGTCCTGAAGGAGGTTGACGATCTGCGCCTGAATCGACACGTCCAGGGCGCTGATCGGCTCGTCGCATACGATGAACTTCGGAGCTACCGCGAGCGCTCGCGCGATCCCGACGCGCTGGCGCTGGCCGCCGGAAAACTCGTGGGGATAGCGCTGGGCGGCGTCTGGGCGGAGGCCGACGCGTTCGAGGAGCTCCGCGACCCGCCGCGTGCGCTCGGCCGGGCTCTGGGCGAGGCCGTGGATGTCGATGGGCTCGGCGACGATGCGCCCCACCGTCATGCGCGGATTGAGCGAGGCGTAGGGATCCTGAAAGATGATTTGCATCCGCTGGCGGATGGGACGGAGCTCCGACTGCTTGCGCGTGGTGATGTCTTTGCCGTCGAACTCGATGTGTCCCGACGTCGGGTCGAGCAGGCGCAAGATCGTGCGGCCGAGGGTGGACTTGCCGCAGCCCGACTCGCCCACGAGCCCGAGCGTCTCGCCCTCGCGGATGTCCAGGGTGACGTCGTCCACCGCTCGCACGTGGGCGTTCATCCTCGTGAACGCTCGGTAGAGCTTGGCACCCGGAGACACGCCCTCCTGTTTCGGCCAGGGGACCTTTTGCGCGAAGTGCTTTTTGACGTTTTGGATCGACAGAAGGGGCTGCGCGGTCGTCATGCTTCAGCCTCCGCCCGGGTCTCCGCCGCGGCGACCGGGAAATGACAGCGGACTTGCGACTCGTTCACGGACGTGAGCTCGGGTTCCTCCTCGCGGCACCGGCTCTGCACGGCGGGGCAGCGATCCTGAAACCGGCAGCCGACGGGGAGCTCGTAAAGGGCCGGCACCATGCCTTTGATTTCCTGCAGGCGATCGCCCTCGCCGGTGTCGGGCCCGAAGCCGGGGACGCTGCGCAAAAGGCCCGCCGTGTAGTGGTGTTTGGGCGAGCTGAACAGCACCTCCGTGGCGGCGCGCTCGACGACGCGCCCCGCGTACATCACCACGACCTCGTCGCAGGTCTCGGCGACCACGCCGAGGTCGTGCGTGATGAGGAGGATGCTCATGCCGAGCTCGCGCTGCAGGCGGCCGAGTAGGTCCAGAATTTGGGCCTGAATGGTGACGTCGAGCGCCGTCGTCGGCTCGTCGGCGATGAGGAGATCGGGCTTACACGACAGGGCCA
>SLNH01000213.1 GCA_007133195.1 Nannocystineae bacterium
CTCGGCGCGCCGGCGCCACACGGCACGCTTTGTGTCGTAGCCCGGCTCGAGGGTCGGGACCCGGTGGACCTCGAGGTGCGAGGGGATGTCTCGCTCGAGCCCCGGATCGCGCACCGGGACGGACGCACGCGCGGCGGTGAGGATCACGGGCTCGACGCCGAACTCGGGCAAAAACTTGGCGAGCTTGAGCACGCGTCCGACGCCGGCGCCGCCCACCGGCGGGAACGCGTAGGAAACGAGGACGACGCGCATAGTACCTCCTGGCGACATTCAAAGGAGCCCGCGCGGGGCCATTGCGCGCGCAGCCCCGCCCCCCCGAACGAGTCGCCGGGACGAGGCCCCCGCGCTCTTGCGGGCGTGCTCGGATCGATGCGCGAAACGGCCGCCACCGTGCATCTCGACTGGGTAGAGGCACTGGGAAGCGCGCGTCAGCGGCGCGCATTTCGCGCATCGCCGTCGGCGGGGGTTACTCATGCTTGCCGAGAGCTTCCCGGGGGGCCAGGCTCGAGTTTACCGGTGGAGCGCGCGCCGTCCTCGCCGAACATCCGGAGGAGACCGGGCGGGCCGGGCCGTGAGGGACGTCATGGAAAACACGCAATCGAGATTGGCTGAAGCGACGAACGGACAGATGTGGAGGGGAGGTGCGAATGCCGCCACTGCATGACAGCGGTCGCGAGACGATCGCCGTGGTCGGGCTCGGCTACGTCGGTCTGCCGGTCGCGCTTGCCATGGCGCGCGCGTTTCCGACGATTGGCTTCGACATCCGGAGCGAGCGCGTCGAAAAGCTCCGCGCGGGGCACGACGACACGGGCGAGACCCCGCCCGAAGTACTCGAGGGAGCTGCGCTGCAGCTTACGAGCACACCGGACGATTTGAAGCGGGCCACGTGCTTCATCGTCTCGGTTCCAACGCCCATCGACGATCGCCGGCGCCCCGATCTCGGTCCCTTGCTCGCGGCGTCAAAGACCATCGGTCGCCGGCTCGAGCCGGGCGATCTCGTCGTGTACGAATCCACGGTCTACCCCGGGGTCACCGAGGAGGTGTGCGGCCCCGTGCTCGAGGAGGCGTCGGGACTTCGAGCCGGGGTGGACTTCTGGCTGGGCTATTCGCCCGAGCGGATAAACCCGGGAGATCGAGATCACAGCTTCGAGCGGATCACGAAGGTCGTGTCCGCCCAAGATCCAGAATCGCTCGAGCGGGTGGCGCGCATCTACGAGTCAGTGGTCACCTCGGGAGTGCACCGCGCCCCGTCGATTCAGGTCGCGGAGGCGGCGAAGGTCATCGAGAACACGCAGCGGGACCTGAATATCGCGCTGATGAACGAGCTCGCGCTCATCTTCGAGCGGCTCGGGATCCGCACGCGCGACGTGCTCGACGCCGCGGCCACCAAATGGAACTTTTTGCCGTTTACGCCGGGCCTCGTCGGTGGTCACTGCATCGGGGTGGATCCGTATTATCTGACGGCGAAGGCCGAGGAGATCGGGTACCAGCCGGAGGTGATTCTGGCCGGCCGCCGGATCAACAACGGCGTGGGCGCCTTCGTCGCGCAGCGGACGATGAAGATGCTCTCGCGGTCGGGGGTCGCGCTGCGCGAGGCTCGGGTCGGCATCCTGGGAGTTACCTTCAAGGAAAACGTCCCGGATCTGCGAAACAGCCGGGTCCCGGATATCATCCGAGAGCTCCGCGAGTTCGGCGTCGAGCCCGCGGTGCACGATCCGCTCGGGGATCCGGCCGACGCGCGGGCCGAGCATGGAGTGGAGCTGCGCCCGTTCGAGGACATCACCGATCTCGACGCGCTCGTGCTCGCCGTGCCTCATCGCGAGTATCTCACCATGTCCACGTCGTCGCTCCTGTCGCGCGTACGCGACGGCGGCGCCGTTATCGATGTAAAGTCGGTGCTCTCCCCGGCGGATATGCGCGCAGGCCTCGACTACTGGAGCTTGTAGGGAGGCGGCGCGCTCGGGACCGCGCTCGGGACAAATGATGGGAGCTGTTGTGGAAGCTTATCGAAATCTCCGAAACGAGCTCGCCGAGAGGCCCAGGCGCTGGCTCGTGACCGGCGCCGCCGGCTTCATCGGCTCGGCGCTCGTCGAGGCCCTGCTGTCGCGGGGTCAACACGTCGTGGGGCTCGACAACTTCGCCACCGGTTACGCCGAAAATCTGGACGACGTGCGCGCGCGCGTCGGAGACGAGCGCGCGCGGCGGCTCGTGTTCATCGAGGGCGACATCTGCGACCCCGACGCGTGCCGGCGCGCCGCCGAGGGTGTAGACGTCGTGCTCCATCAGGCCGCGCTCGGTTCGGTGCCTCGCTCGATCGAAGACCCGCTCGCGAGCCACCGCGCCAACGTCGACGGCTTCGTCCAGGTGGTGCTCGCGGCGCGCGACGCGGGGGTGCGCCGGGTGGTCTATGCGAGCTCGAGCGCCGTCTATGGCGACGATCCGGACCTCCCCAAGCAAGAGGAGCGAACCGGGCGGGCGCTGTCGCCGTACGCGGCCACCAAACAGATCAACGAGCTGTACGCCGATGTGTTCGCCACAACGTACGACCTCGAGCTGGTTGGGCTCCGGTACTTCAACGTGTTCGGTCCGCGCCAAGATCCCGCCGGGCCCTATGCCGCGGTGATTCCCCGGTGGATCGGCGAGCTCATGGCAGGACGTGAGTGCCAGATTTTCGGCGACGGAACCCAGAGCCGGGACTTTTGCTACGTGGAAAACGCCGTGCAGGCAAACCTCTTGGCGGCGATGTCCGAGAGCGTGAACCACCCCGTCTACAACGTGGGCTGCGGCGGCAGGACGACGCTCGGCGAGCTGTTTGCCATGATTCGGGACCGGGTGGGCGAGCGCGAGCCGAAGGCGCGGGACGCGGCGCCGGTGTATCGCGAGTCGCGCGCGGGTGACGTTCCCCACTCCCAAGCCGCCATCGACCGGGCCGAGCGCGACCTCGGTTACGCCCCGAGCCACGACGTCGAAAGCGGCCTGCGGGAGACCGCGGACTGGTTTTGGGCGCGGCGCGGCGCGTGACCACGGCGTGAGCGGCGCGCCCCCGCGCAAGGGATGGCGAGGCCCGGTTCGGCCTCCACGGGAGGCGCGGCGCGTCGGGCGCAAGGGGCGGCGGAGGCCCGCGCGCGGCCTCCGGGGGAGGGGGGGCGCGCGGTAGCCGGCCTGGGGCACCGAGGTGTCACCGAAACTTGGTGGCGGGTGCGACGTTCGTGTCCTGGCTTTCGCCCACCAGACGCGCCGGTGGCGGCGCCCCGCCCAGAAACGCACTGTAAAATCAGCACGTTGGTCCGCTTCTGCGCGGTGGCACCGTGTTTGCTTACGGCGGTCGGCATGACCATTGGAAACGAAATTCACGGCACGAGACCTTCAGCCGGCCGCCGTATCACCGCGGCGGTCTTCATAAGCGGCGCCGCCCTCGCCACCTCCGCTTGCGGGAGCTCGGGCGCCGATCCCGAGGACACCCAGCAGCGGGTGAGCCAAAACGTCCCCGGGCTGGTGGACAACACGATGGGCTCCATGGATGTCCTGTCCGACAGCGCCGTCCTCGCCGAGCTCGGTGAGAGCCTCGAGGGGGCCGCGAGCACATTCGGCGGCGCAGGAGAAGACGGCGGCGATGCCGGCTTTCGCTTGCTTCAGGAGGAGCCCGGCGGGCTTTTCGGCGGCGATGTGAGCGGTGAGGAGCTCGCCGAGTTTTTGGCCGAGGAGATCTTTACCGACGAAAACTACGAGGGCGACGGCTACTTCCGGATCGGCGGCGAGCTGTTCTGCCCGGCCGATCCGGTGACGAGCGAGCCCCAGCCCGAGTGCGTCGATGAGATAGACGATGCCGAGCTCCGCCTGCGCACCGAGCTCACCGGCGACGACGGCATCGATATCTTCATCGCCGTCGGCCCGGATCGGGCCGAGCCGCTCGCGTTCGAGCTGCGCCCGGACTCGCTCGCGGTGGCCGTGCACTTCGAGGATCTGCGCGAGGCCGCCCTGTTCGCCGCGCAGCTGGCTGGCGAATCCCCCGAAGACCTCGACATCCCCGACGTCCTCGAAGGCGAAGTCGCCGCGACGATCACGGTCCTCGGCGACGAGCACGTGAGCATCGCCGGTGCGGTGCGGGAGGATATCCGCATCGAAGGGGACGGCATGAGCGTGTCGCTCGACGCGAGCGATCCGATCGCCGAGCTCGAGATCAACGGCTCCGCGGAGAGCGTGACCGCGAGCGTGGACATGGGCCGGCTCGGCGTCACCGGCCCCTGGAGCGAGTTCGACCCGGAGAGCTTGGCAACCGGTGAATTCGAGCTCGACTGGGGCGGCTTCAGCGCCGAGGCGACGCTCGAGGAAGATGCCGAGACCCTCCAGATCGAAAACATCGGTTTCGGCGACACCACCTCCACCCTTAGCCTCGACGGCGAGGAGCTGTTCGCGCTCGATCTAAACCCCGAGTCCGACCGCAGCTTTACGTTCACGGTCATCCCGGAGGACGGCGAGCCGCCGATGTTCGGCTTCGACCCTCGCTTCGACCTCAGCCTCGCATTCGCGCTCCAGGCCCTCGCGGACGCCGGCGATGACGTGCCCAGCTTCCTGCTCGACGAGACCTACCGCGTCGCCCTGACTGGCTCCCAGCCCACGGTTCAGCCCGTGGACGCCGACGGCGAGTTCGAGGGCGGCATCCGCATCGAGTCGGGCGAATTCCTAATGACGAGCACCGGCGCCGATCGCGATGTGGAGGTCGAGGAAGGCGATTGCCTGGTCAATCGGGAGGCCGCGGAAGACGACCATCCCGTCCTGGGCAGTCTCGCCGGCGGCGCCTGCGAATAGGTTCGCTACGAATCGTGCGGCGGCGCGAGCATGCCCGGGGACAGCGCGGTTAGGCCCAGGGCATGCTCAGCGCCCCGGCGTCTGGGCCCCCGCTTCCGATGAACACGGTGCACGGGCCGGCGAGGACGACCTGGGAGTGAAACACCATACCCACGTCGTTACACGTGGTGGCCGGGTCGCCCATCCGCGCCGCGTCTTTGCCGTTTATCGTCACGGTGAACGAGCCTAGCTCGATGTCCCCTTGGTTTTTCGGCGGCGTTTGAAAGCTGCCGTTCGGGGCGATATGGGGCGGCATGTTGATCGCGACCGAGCCTTTCGTGGCCGCCGGGCGGTTGTCGAGGAACACGTCGGTGGATAGGTCCTGGAGCAGCGTGCCCATGAACGGCAGCGGCGTGGGGACCGGCGTAACGCCCGTACCGCTGGGGACGAGCACGATGTGGGTGTCCATCCCTGTTACCTGGTCACCCTGTTTGGCCGCGGGTAATCCCATGTCAGTCCTTTCGCTCCATCAGCGTCATGCGCGCCGCGCGGCTGCGCTGCGCGCGCCTCATTCGTCGCCGTCCCGGCGGGGAGGGCTCTCCCGGCGAAGCCGCGATCGCGCGTCGTCGGCGCCGGCCGCGATCGCCGGATCCGCCGGCTCGAACTGCCGCGCCGTGTCCAGCCTCGCCACCGCCTCGTTCGTGAGCCCGCAGTCGAGTAGCAAAAGGCCCAAGTTATAGTGGGCGATGGCGTTCGTGGGATCCACGGCGATGGCGCGCTCGTAGGCCGTCCGCGCGGCGCGCCGGCGACCGAGTGCGGCGAACGCGGCCCCGGTGTTGAGATGGGGGGCCCCCCACGCGGGATCGAGATCGCTGGCGCGCTTGAACGCAAACAGCGCGGCCTCGTGGTCTCCGGCCCGGGCCAAATCCACACCGCGTTCGTTATCCACCCGCGCGAGCACAGCCGCCGCCGCGAGCCGGGTAGGGTCTTTTTCGCCCTCGGACTCGGTCGTTGCGAGGCCGCGCCGCGCGCACTGCTCCGCTCGCTCCCAGTCCTTGGCGTGAGCGAACAGCTCGGCGCGGGTGACATCGAGCGCGGGCTGGCGGCCGTGATGCGCCTCGGCTTCGTCCAGCACGGCGTGGGCCTCGGCGTTCCGGCCGCGGTGGAGGCCGAGGCAGCGCGCGAGCGTGGCCCCCGCGGACAAAAGCGAAGGGTCGGTGCGCCACGCCGCCCACAAAAGCTCCTCGGCTTCGGCCGCGTTTCCGCGGCGCAAGCGCTCGCGCCCGAGGGCGAACGAGACCTCGGCCCGCTCGGGGGCAGCGCGATAGGCGCGATCGAAGTGCGTTTCCGCTTGGGAAAAGTGTCCTTCGCGTAGGGCGTGCAGCCCCGCGATCAGCTCGGCGCGCCACGACTCGGTTGCCGAACTCTCTTCCACGGCGGATCCTCTCGGCGATTCGCCCGGCAGTGAGGTATCTCGGGGCCGAGCCCAAGCAGGCTACCACCGCCGCTTAGGCGGCTGCAATCGGCGTTGGCTCACCGCCGACTACTCGAGATGGGAATTGGCAGCGGCTGCCAATACGCGTACGATCTCGAAGGACCTCTCATGGGGAAGTATCGGTGTCACGGGCGCCAGGTCGCCGCGGGTTTCGCGCTGGTCACGAGCCTCGCCGTCAGCTCGGCGGCGGTGGCTCAATCGTCGGCTGAGGCGGCTGACGGCTCTCGCGATCTGGACATCGACACGTTTAGCCCCGTCCCGCGCACCGAGCCCGGTCTGCTCGGCCTCGATACCCCCGAAGTCGGACAGTCGCGGGACTGGAGCCTCGGTCTGTTTTTCCACCACGCCCTCGAGCCGCTCGTCGTCCATCGCAGCACCCTAGGCGAGAACGGTGGGGACGCGGAGGCTGACAAGCCCGTGCTCCACCGGAGCGTGACGCTGCTCGCGGGGGCTCTCACCCTGGGGCCGGTGGAGCTCGGGGCCACCATCCCCTTCATTCAGCAGAGCGGTCGCGAGCCCACATTCAGCGGGATCGAGCCGGCAAACGGGCCCACGCTCGGCAATGTTCGCCTGCGCGGCAAGGCCGAACTCCTGGAGGTGGAGCCGCTGTCGGTGGCCCTCGCGGCGGAGCTCGCGGTTCCCACGAGTCAGGAGGGGACGTTCGCGGGCGCGGGCGGCCTCGCCGGCGGCGCGCGGGCGGTGGCGGGGGTGCGGCAAGGGCGTACCCGCGTGGTGATAAACGCCGGCGCCCGCCTTCGCGAAACGCGCGTTCTCGCCGACGCCGAGCAGGGAAACGAGCTCACCTACGGAATCGGCGGGTCTTATGACTTCACCGGCGAAGTGTCTGCGGTGGCGGAGGTCGCGGGCGCGCTCGGGCTCGACGCCCGGTCGACGGAAGGGGTGAGCCCACTCGAAGCGCGCGGGGCGCTGCGCTATTGGCCCGAGCGGCGGTTCGGCGTCTCTATCGGCGTCGGGCGGGGGCTGATGCCGGGGATCGGTTCGCCGAAGCTGCGCGGGTTCGCGCTGCTTTCGATCGCGCCCGGCCGAGAGCCGGCGCCGCGCGAGGATCTGCCCGCACCCGAGCCGGTCGTGCAGCCACAACCCGCCGCGGTGGACCCAGACGCGAGCTCCGAGACGCCGGACGATCCCGAGGAGTTTTCGTGCGGCGAGGACGATGGGCCCGAGGCGGGCTGCCCGGAGGGCGATCATCGTTTGGTCGTGATCGCGAGCGATCGCCTCGAGGCGTTCGAGTCGGTTGATTTTCGAGAGCGGACCGCGGAGCTGTCGCCCGACAGCTACAACTTGCTCGCCCACGTCGCCGCCACGCTCCGCGACGATCCCACGATCGAACGGCTCACCATCGAGGGCCACGTCTATGCGAGCGGCGACGCGGAGGCGGATCGCGAGCTCTCGCGCGCTCGCGCCGAAGCGGTGGCGGATTGGCTCAGCGCCCGCGGCGTGGAAGCGGACAGGCTCGGCACGGTTGCGCACGGTTCGGATGAGCCGCTCGCGGGCGGGGACGACGAACGAGCCCGCCAGGTGAACGAGCGGATCGAGTTCATCATCGAAGAGCGAGACGAGGAGGGCGGCGACTAAGCGCCCGCGTGTCGGCTGGCCGAGCGTCGCGGCGTCGCCCGCGGGCGTTCGGCGGCGCTTTCGCGATTCGCGTCACCGCCGGCGTCGCAGGGCCTGTTGGATCTCGCGCGAGGCCTCCGCCTCCTTCTTCGACTCCCGCTTTTCGTACTTCTTCTTGCCGCGCGCCACCCCGATCTCGAGCTTGATTTTGCCGTTCTTTAGGTATACGGCGAGCGGGACCAGCGTGTAGCCGCGCAGAGTCGTTTTGGCTTCGAGCCGGCGCAGCTCGTCGCGATGCAGGAGGAGCTTCCGCACGCGCATGGGGTCGTGGTTGAACTGATTGGCCCACGGGTATTCGTTGACGCGCGCGCCCACGAGATACGCCTCGCCCTTGCGGATCTCCACGTAGCCCTCGCCGAGTGACGCCTTCGCCTCGCGAAGCGACTTGACCTCGGAGCCGACGAGCGCGATCCCCGCCTCGAGTCGCTCGTCGATCTCGTAGTCGTAAAACGCGCGCCGGTTGCGCACGAGCACGCGAACGCCTCCCGCGGTGGTGGGGCCGCTCTGCTTCGTCTTGCCCATAAAGCGGGGCAGAGGGTATCCCGCGACGTGGCCGGCTTCCAGGGATCACGCCGCCTCGGCGCGAGCGAAGGCGAAACAACTCACGTCGGCCGCTCCCGCCGCGCGGAGTGCCCGGGCGGCAGCCGCGAGGGTCGCCCCGGTGGTCATGATGTCGTCGACCAAGAGCACGCGCTGTCCGCTGACCCGTTTCCGCGCCCTCGGCGGGACCACAAAGGCGCCGACGACGTTTTCGCGACGCGCCTTGAGGCCCTTGCCGGCTTGGGATGCCGTATCCCGGACGCGGCGGAGCAAGGTGGGGCGGCACCGCAGCGCGAGACCGCGCCGGGCGTGCGCGAGCAGCACCTCGGATTGGTTGAATGTCCGAGCCGCCATCCGCTTCCACGACAGCGGGACCGGAACGGCGACGTCGATGTCGGCGCTCGCGCTCGCGAGCGGCTCCGCGAACAGGGGCGCCAGGGTGCGCGCGATATCGGGACGCCTGTCGAGCTTGAGCCGGCGGAGCGCGAGCGCTAGCTCACCGCCGTAGCGATACGGCGAGGTCGTGCGGGCAAACGGAGGCGGGTTCACCCGGCACCGGGGGCACACCGCCGCGCGCGGCATGGCGGCAGGCTCGGCGCACCGCGGGCACGCGGGACCCAGCTCGTAGAGCGAGGCCTGGCAGCGGATGCAAAGCGCCGCGCGCCGCGGCATGTCTTCGTCACAGGCCGGGCATCGGGGCAAAAACGCGAGATCCAACGCGAGATCGAGCAGCTGCAGCGATGTCATGAGTCTCCCGAGGGCGCAGCCCGTCTCACTTTGGCGATGGCTGATAGCCCGTTTGCGAATCGGATACGAGCGGACAGGGCCAGCGCGCGGATCGCGACAGCCACCTGGCTCCTGCATTGGTTATCGGGTGGTCGGCGGCAAATTTGCCCCCGCCGCTCGCCAGACTCGCGCCGCGCCGCTGTGCGCAGAGCCAGGGCCGATACCCGCATGGCCCGCATCTGCCCCGATGCCCGGCGGGCGAACGGGCTGGGACGAGAGCCGCTCTGGCCGCGGCCTAGTCGGCTGTGGTAGATGAGAGCAGATGGTCAAGCGGCGCACCTTCCTGAAACTCGGCGCAGCCGGTATGGCTGTCGCGGGGGCGGGCGGTCTGCTGGGCGCGTGCAACCGCGACGAGGCCGAGACCCTCACCGTCGGCTCCAAGTCGTTTCAGGAGCAGTACATCCTCGCCGCGCTGCTCGCGAAGCTCATCGAGCGGGACACCGACGCCGAAGCCACGACCAAGCGATTCGAGACCACGTTCGCCTGCCACGACGCTCTGAAACAGGGTGCGATCCAGAGTTACGTCGAGTACACCGGGACCGCCTACGCTGCCGTGCTCGGCCACTATCCCGAGATGGATCCCGACAAGGTCTATCAACACGTCGCGCGCGAGTACGCCGACGACAAGGGAATCCTGTGGCTCCCTCGGCTGGGATTTCAGAACAAGTACGCCGTCATCGTGCGCGCGGACACGGCGGACAAGCACGGGCTGTCGGCCATCTCCGATATCGGCAAGGTCCAAGACGAGCTCCGGCCGGGCTTCGTGTTCGAGTTTTACGACCGCGCCGACGGCTACCCCGGGCTCATCCAGCAATACGAGCTTAGCTTCGACAAGGAGCCCGTTTCGTTCGGCCCCGAGCAAGACGAGGCGGGTATGGAAGAGATGTACTCCGCCCTGTTGGGTGGCGACGTCGACCTCGTGGTCGGCCACTCGACCGACGGTTTCATCGACGCGCACGACCTCGTCATGCTCGACGATGACCGGGACTACTTCCCGCCGTACGACGCGGCGCCTCTCCTCAGGGCCGACACGGCCGAGGACCACCCGAAGGTCAAGGAAGTGCTGACGGCTTTGGGCGGCAAGATCGACGTGGCGGCGATGCGCCGCGCCAACCGGGCGGTCGATCTGGAGGGCAAGACCGCCGAGGCGGCGGCCGAGGCGCTTCTGAGCGAGATCGGCCTCGGCTGATCGACCGGGCGCGCCTTGTGACGCTAGTGGTCTAGGTTCCCGGTTCGAGATCTGCGGCGGCCGCGGCCGTCGCCGTGACGCACGCCCGCTCGCGCGCCCGGCTCATCAGAAGCTTCCCTCGAGCGAGAGCCCGGCGCCGTCACGACGCATGGACGGCGTGACCGCCACTCCGCCGGAATTCGAGCCACCGGAGTCCGAGAGCAGGTACAGCGTGGCCCCCGCCCCCACGGCGACGATGCCCACGCCCCCGAGCACGAGCATCGACGTGTTGGCGCGCCGCCCCTGCTCGTACTTGCTGATCATGTCGTCGGTCCACGCGTCCGGATCGTCTGCGACGAACGCGGAGATGTTGTTATCGAGCGTGCGGGCGCGGTTGCCGAAATAGGCGCTCGCGCCGAGGGCCACGACCCCGGCCGTGCCCGTGGCGATGCCGGCGATGCGCATTCCGCGCGACGGCTGACCGGCGTCGGCCTCATAAAGCTCGGCATCGGGGTCTGCGGGATCGAGCGGGCCGGGGTCAGTGACGTCGCCGGCGGCCGGCGCCGCGTCCGGATCCTTGGCCTCGGGCGGCTCGTCGTCTTCGGGGCGCGGCTCGTCGTCCTGTGCCGCGGCCAGCTCTTTGCGCAATGCCTCTACTTGTTCCTCGGCCGCGCCCGCGCCTCGCCCGTCCGGATCGAGCTCGAGGTATCGCTCGTAGTAGCGGAGCGCCCGGTCGAGATCCCCGGCGTGACGGAGCACCCTTCCTGCGTTGAAGAAAAACTCGGGGTCGGGATACAGCGCGTAGGCGCTCAGGTACTCGTCAGCCGCATTTTCGTACTCGCCCTCCTCTTCAAACTCACGAGCCTGCTCGAAATGCACCCGCGCCTCGGCCATCTCCCCCGGGGTGGGCTCATCGTCGGCGATCGCCGACAGGGGTGCGGATAGCAGCCAAAGGGTGAGCGCTAGCGCGGGGGTTCGCATCGTTCGCATGCTCCTTGGGTCAGCGCTCGAAGGGATCCAGGATCTCGCTCTCCTCCTGATCTCGATCCCGCTCGAATGGGTTTAGGGGCTGGTCGCCCGAGTCTTGGGGCGCTCGATCTGCATCGGCGTCGTCGGCGACGTCATCCTCGTCTTCGGCCGGGGCGTCGCTCGCGCCAGGTTGGGGAGCCGCGCCCTGTTCGGCTGGGGCGGGCGCTTCTTGCTGGGCGGGGCCGGACGACTCCCCGTGTGGGCGCTGGATCTGCTGCTGAGTCGGGCGCTGGGGCTGTTGCTGGGGACGCCGGGGCCTTCGCTTGAGCTCGACGGCGTGCTCGCTGTCGTTCTCTGGCGTTACCTCGATGACCTCGGCGACGTGCCCGGCCTTGCGCAGCTCGAACTCCACGATCTCGTCCGACGGTTCGGTCTCGTGCTCGAAAGGCGTGGTCCCCGCGGGCTCGTCATGGGGGAGCTCGAACACCGCCGCACCGCTCGGTTCGGATTCGATATGGATGACCACCCGCTCCGGCTCCGCGCGCGCGCCTTTGTCCACCGCTGCCTTCCCCGCGGGACGCGCCGCGTCCGGGGGCGCCAGCTCGCTTACGGTAGGCTCCGCCGCAGGCGCCGCGTCGGCGGCTCGGCCTGCCGTCGGCTCGGCGGCGGAGCTACCTTCGTGCATGACGACGGCGATGGCCACCGCGGCGGCCGCGACCACACCCGCCGCGCCCAGGGCGAGGCCGACCGTGCGGCGGCGCCTGCCCTGCGCGTCGGGAAGCTCCGGCGGCGACGAGAGCGTCGCGCTCGCCGCCGAGGCGAGCGTTGTGCGAAATTCGCCGGAGATCCTTTGGCCGGTTGTGCCGGAGGCTCCGGCCGGCGTGTTCACCGCCGGCACGGGGGCGGGAGTCGGGGTCACATGAGGGGACGATGGCGGCTCGAATGTACCCGTCGCGCCGCCCTCGCTGCGGAGCGCGGTCGCCAGCTCCGTTCCCGTCGAAAATCGAGCCTCAGCGTCCTTGTCGAGGAGGCGAAGAATCACCGCTTCGAGGGCCGGCGGCACGTGGGGAGCGAGCTCGCTCGGCGCCGCGGGCTCCTCGTAGATCTGCGCGGCGATGACCTCGCCGCCCCCTTCGCCCACGAACGGAGGACGCCCGCAGACCATCTCGTACAGGATGCAGCCCACCGCATACAGATCCGCCCGGTGATCCACCTGCCCCGCGCCCCGGCACTGCTCCGGGGACATGTACGCGGGCGTGCCGAAAAGTTGGCCCGTTTGTGTGCGGAACGACGCGGCCTTGTTGGCCGCCAGCTTGGCGATTCCAAAATCCAGGATCTTGACCCGCTCGCCGCCGGCGACCTCCGCGTCGGGGACGAGGAACACATTGTCGGGCTTGAGGTCGCGGTGGATGATGGCTTGGTCGTGGGCCGCCTGAAGCGCGCTCGCGAGCTGGCGCGCTATCCCCGCGGCGCGCACCGGATCGAGCGTGAGCGCGTGGTCGAGCCGCTCGCGCAAGCTCTCGCCCGCCAAGTGCTCCATGACGATATAGGCCGAGCCATCGTCGGCGTAGCCGAAATCAAAGATTTCGACGATGGCCGGGTGGCGTATCGCGCTCGCCGATCTCGCTTCGTTGAAAAACCGCTCGACGATCTCGGGCTGGTGAGACAGCTCCGGGTGGAGCACCTTGATCGCGGCCGTGCGGCCGAGCAGCGCGTGCCGACCGATATAGACCGCACCCATGCCGCCCTCACCGACGCGGTCGGTGATCTCATAGCTCCCCATCGTCGAGCCCAGCATTGGCCGCCGAATCTTATCGCATCTCGGGCGCCCGTCTGGATCCCGCGTCACAGCTTACGCCCTGGAGCCCTTGCATTTTCCGCCGGTTCCGCCCCGCCCCTCGGTCCGGGGCCGCTAGCGTCCCCGTCCAGATTGTTCGGTGAACTGCACTCAGATAGAGCCCGCCTGAAGTTCGCGGGCCCGACCCACACCCCTTCGATCCGGCTCGTGTACCCATATGACGTGCATGTCATATGGGTACAAACCTCGCAGAACACCCCTTCAGCGCCTTCGCGGGGCCTCTCAGCCGCGCCCCTTCACGCGAGCCCCACACCCGAGCCACCCGAGCCCCACACTCGACAACGGAACTCGGGTGCCCTGCCCACGACCTGGCGGGCCCCTTGACGCTGCCGGCGATCGTCCCCACTGTATGAGGGTACGTTCCCCCCACCGCTGGATGTTTTCAGGGGGCGAAACGGCTTCGACGGGGATGAGGAGGTTCAGGCTGCGTGTCGTGGCGCCCGTGGCCACGTAAAAACGGGCACAAAAGCAACTGCGAACGACAACGACGCTGTTGCCCTCGCTGCGTAACAAAAACGCGTAGCGACGGTGTCCCCGGCTTCCGCCTGGAGCCGGACGGCACTGCTAAACAATCAGGCTAGCCATAGGGGAGCGGTGCTCGCCCCGACTGGCGAACCTCAGAGCGCCTAGCCCGCGGCGGAGGCTGCCGACAGCCGCTTCCCCGGGCGAAACCCAAATATGTCGGCTACACACGTAGACGCCTGTTCAGAATCATCTTCGGACCCGGGTTCGACTCCCGGCGCCTCCACCATTTTCACCCCCACCAAGCCCGCGGCGACCCCGCGGGCTTTTGCGCACGCGGTTTGCGCATAGCCTCCGGGGGGTTGGTGCCGCGTGTGCCGCTTCGAGTCTCGCCATCCGGCTTCGACCGGACAGCGTGATGACCTTGCTCGGTTTGCGAGCAGACGCCTGCGTCGCTACTCCATCCCCGCAGTGCAGGGTGGGCAGGTCGTGGGGCTGCCATTTCCGCAATACGGGTTTGATAGCAGGAGCTCGGGAGCAAGCCGCCGTGCCGCTCGGAGCTAAC
>SLNH01000195.1 GCA_007133195.1 Nannocystineae bacterium
ATGTCCGTGGGCTCGGTGAAGAGCAGGATCCGGACCGATTCGGGCAGGCCGATCATCGAGGCGCCGTTGTGGGCGCGAGCGCGCTGACCAGTTGCGCGAGGTACTCGGCCGAGGGCGGAGGGGCGAACTCGATCTCGGCGCCACCTACCCGCACGATGCAGCGTGTCGACGCGGTCGCTGGAGCCGCGGTAACCTCGACAAAGCGCGGCGCCTCCACGGAGGCCTCGGCGCGCAGCCGGTACAGCCAGCTGCGGAACGTGCCGACATTGAGCTTGCGCCTCTCATAGAAACGGTGGTGCGACTGACCGCTTCGCTCGAACTCGGCGATCACGCCGGCCCAGTACGCGCGCCCCGTACGTCCCTTCGCCATCGGACGGGTGCCTCCGTCCACGTCGGTGGCGGTGGCGGCTCGGCAGGGCCTCCGGCGAGTCGAATCGACGATTGTTCCTCGCGCGGCGGCGCCGGAGGCGGCAGCGGTGGCGCGGTGTTGCTCGAGGCTGCCTCCGTTTCGGTCGCGGGTACCCTCGCAGCCAACGGCGGAGGCGGTGGCGGCGGGCCAGGCTCGGGAGAATCTGCCATCGCCCAGCCCGGGGAAGACGCCATCGCCGGCGCCGACTTCGCACAGGGCGGAGCAGGTGCAGATGACGACGGAGACGGTGGCCGCGGCGGCGCCATCGGTGCGGATCCGGGACCGGGCGAATCTCGCGCCGGCGGCGCATCGGGCGCCGGCGGCGGTGCCGTGGGACGCATCCGCATTAACACACCGGACGACGAAGCCGACCTCTCGAACGCCATCATCAGCCCAGAGCCGACCACCGGAAGCGCCAGCACGCGTTGAGATCGGGCTTCTCGGGCGCGCCGCTCGCACATGCGGGATGAGCTTTCCCGTTTTGCTCTCCGGGCCCACGTAGCCGTGCGTAGCTCTCGCCCCGCGATACCCGGGTGGAACGCCGAACGGTTCGATCGGTCGCCCAAACGCGAATCTGCGGCGCGCTCCGGCGTTGCCTGTCGGTCGCGGGCGAAGGCCCGCTCCTTGGTCGCGGCTTGTCTCGCTTGCATCTTGACGTTGTCGCTCGGCCTTCAAATCGTTCGCCGCTGTTGACGACGGCGTAGCTCGCATTCCCGGGGAGCACGGCTCTTGCTAATCTCTGGGTGATGGTCGGCCCAGTTCATCGCGCGATTCAGCGGCCGCTCGCGGCCCTCTCGCTCGCCTGCCTCGCTGGCTTTGGCTGTGACTTCGGCGAAGACGTCGCGAAACCGGTGCACGCCAGCTTCGAGCTTCGTCCAGGCCCCGACGACGAGCACGCCAGCTGGTTGGGCGACGAAAGCGTGGTGACGGGTGTCATCGTCCTCGAGCCAGTCCCGGAGCCCGACGTCGACGCCGACGCCGACGGCGACGCGGGGCGCGAAGGCGAGGAGGAAGGCGGCGAGCGCATGGCTGGCGCGATCGTTCTGACAGGGACGATCTCATCGACTGTTGTGGTGATCGGGGCGCGGTACGGCGACGGCGTGATCACCCTCGACGACGGATCCACCTATATCCCTGACCACGAGGCGCAGCTTTCCTGGGACCGGTTCGAGCTCGTGCTCGAGGACCTCGACGGCGACGGTTGGTTGGACGCCGGCTCGGGCACGTTCGACGGCGAGCTCGACTCATTCGTCGACCGCGTCACGACCACCACCGACATCACGGGCGGCGAGATCACGGCCGAGCCGGATACCCGCGACGCCGTGGCGACCGCGAGCTCGAGCGGCCGTGATCGCGGCCGCCTGTTTCCCTACGACGGCGTTAGGGTACGCTTCAACAAGCCCGTGCGCGCAAACGATGTCGTCGACAAGCTCGTCTTGCTGGTTGACGGCGAGGTCACTGAAGCCTCGGTGACGCCCGTAAGCCCCGTGGACATGCCCGACCGGGCCGGCGGCAGCCCGGTTTCTGTCACCGCCATGGCGAGCGTCGTGCCCGCCGCGCCCATTCCACTGGGCACCGAAGTGGGCGTGGAAGTCGCCGGGATCCGGGATGTGTCCGCGCGCGAGGTGAAGGGGGCCGAGCCGGTCGACGCCGCGGCCGATCTGGGCTCCGCGCTGTCCAACCTGGACTTCGCCCAGGACTTCGATCGCTGGCATCGGATCGGTGCGATCGAGTTACGCGAGCAGTTCGAGGGCGCCGAGCCCGCCGCAGCCGACCGATTCGTGGTGCTTACCGAGCTGGCCCAGCTCGTGGCCGAGCTCGATCTTCCCGAGGATGCCGAGTCGATCACCATGGCCTTTACCGGATTCGTCGACACGTACCCGGAGATCATCGGAACCGAGATCAGCGCCGAGATCGTGCATGCCAATGGCGAACAGCTGAGCGACGCGGTTCCGGGCCGGGTGACAGAGGACGGGATGATCGAGTGCGAACAGGGTTGCAGCTCATATCTTTATCGGACCGCGCCCATCCCGCTCGAGCTCGATGTGCGCGAGGCCGCCGGTGAGCGAGTGTTTTTGCGCGTGACCGTGAGCGCGAATGGCTACGCCGCGGCGGTGGAGGACCTGCGCCTTCACAGCACCGGCGGTGAAGACTAAGTCTAGGCGCAAGGCGATAGTCCGCAGGCGGTGCAGCGTGTGCGCCGGGGCGATGTCGCCCTGGCTAGGCGCCACTCGTGTAACGGTCGGCCAGATCGCGCCAGGCGCAGAGATCGACGCCGTGCATGGTGCGGCTTTCGTCGCCGCCGTAGACGATGCGGCCCGCTAGACTCTCGGGGAGCTTCGCGAGGGACTCCGCGAGGTTCGCGGCGGTCTTCGGGACGATGGTCGCGCCCGACTTGACCTCGACGGCGACGCCGGCGAGGCGGTCGATGATGTCGACCTCGACGCTCCGTGACTGCCGGTGATGCCAGAGATCTGGGCGCTCACCTCGGTGCACACGATGCTTGTAAACTTCGGACGCGACCCAGCTCTCGAAGAGGGCGCCGCGCAGCGGGTGGTGGCGGAGCTCCGCGGAGGTTCGAATCCCGAGGAGGTGGCACGCGAGCCCAGAGTCGAAGAAGTGGAGCTTGGGGGCTTTGACGACCTGTTTCCGAATGTTGGGCGTCCAGGCGGGGAGGCGAAAGCAGATGAAACTGGCTTCAAGGACCGAGAGCCACGCTTTTGCTGTATTGGCGGTGATGCCGGCGTCGGCGCCGAGGCGCGAAAGGTTGATTTCCTGGCCGGTGGCGCCAGCGCAGAGCTTCAGGAACGCGGTAAAGGTGTCGAGATCCGTGATGTTCAGGAGCTGGCGGACATCGCGCTGGACGTAGTTCGCGGTGTAGTCTCCGAGCCAACGCGGCGGGGGAATTCCGACGTCGTGGATACGCGGGTAGCCGCCCGCCCACATCGTCGCGAAGAGATCCCGATGGGCGGCGCCGAAGCCGCCGAGTTCGTCCCAGCTAAGGGGCAGAAGGTGGAGAACTCCCGCGCGACCGGCGAGCGATTGCGCTACGCGCGAGGAGACGCTGAGGTGCTCCGATCCCGTGAGGATGAAGCGGCCAGGTGTGGGATCGCGATCGACCTCTTCTTGAAGGTAGCTCAAAAGCTCGGGGGCGTGCTGAACCTCGTCGATGATGGCGCCGGCACGCAGCTCAGCCAGGAATCCTCGCGGATCTTCGCGGGCGTACAGGCGGATATCGGGGGCTTCGAGCGAACGACGCGGCAGGTCCGGGAAGGCACCTCGGGTGAGCGTGGACTTTCCGGATTGGCGGGGACCGGTCAGACTTACGACGGGATAGTAGCTCGCGACCTCCCGCAGCGTGGGCTCCAGGCGCCGGGGCTTCACGCATGGATCTTAAATATGATTGCGAATCCATGCAAG
>SLNH01000395.1 GCA_007133195.1 Nannocystineae bacterium
ACGGCAACGGCAACGGCAACGGCAACGGCAACGGCAACGGCAACGGCAACGGCAACGGCAACGGCAACGGTAACGGAGAGGTTACGTGCATCGAGGGCCTCGAATCTTTGTCGCTTTCGCCGGAACAAGACGAGGTGGTGGTAGACGGAAGCCCGGATCCTGTCGAAGTGACGGCCACCGGCGATTTCGGCGATCGCACCGAGGAGATCGAAGGATGGCGCCTTCACTGGGACGTATCCCGGGACGACGACACGCCCCCCGGCTCCATCGACGAGGGCGTGTTTCAGCCCTATCCGAGCGGCGGCGTCGTCACCATCACCGCCGAGGACGCGTGTGAGGTGGGAGGACAGACGACCATCACGATGATCCTCGAGGCGGATATCGGCCAGCCCGGCGATCCGGGCGGCTGGCAAGACGGCGACGTCGAGACGGGCGGTGACGCCCCCGCCTTCATCTATCCGAGCGATCAGACGCGCTTTCCGCGAAACCTCCACCGTCAGGTCTTTCAGTGGAGCGACAGCGTCGGCTCGGATGAGCACCGCCTCGTCTTCACCGGCGAGTACGGTGAAGTCGCGGTCTATACCGACGGCCAGCATGAAGATTGCGCCGGCGCGGGAGGCGCGGGCTGCTGGGAGGCCGCCGAGGTCGCGCATTGGGCGTTCATCGCCAGCTCCCACGCCGGCACCACGGTGGAGGTCGTGGTCGAGACCCTCGACGACGACACAATTTTGCGCTCGGAGCCCATCACGCTCGGGTTTTCAAAGGAAGACGTAAGGGGCGCGATCTTTTACTGGACGACCACCGCCGCCGGCGTGCGCCGCGCCCATATCTCCGAAGACGAGCCCGAGGAGTACGTCGTCGGCAACCCGAGCACCGAGTACCCGGAGCACGGCGAGAGCGTCGATTGCGTGGGCTGTCACGCGGTGTCGAGAGACGGGAGGTACATCGCGGGCTCCACCGACACCGTCTCCGGCGATAACGAGGCGGCGTGGGTCTACGAAATCACCGAGGACGCGCCGCCCACGGCGCTGCTTACCGGGGAGATCGATAACAGCACCAGCTCGTGGACGGCGATCTCCCCGGACAACGAGCTCGTCACCGTCGCCCGGCGCGGGGAGATGTGGAACGTCGATCGGGAAACGGGCGCGTTCGTCGAAGACGTCCCCTTCGCCGTGGGCGATAACCCCTCAGCCACGATTCCAGACTGGCATCCGAACGGCGATCGCCTCGCCTACGCCGCCTATCCCTCGCCCGGGCCGGGCGGTCCGCCGGGCGGCGGGCCGCAGCGGAACACGCCATCGAACGCGGTGATCGCCGCCATCGACTACGATGGCGAGGGCGACTGGGGCGAGCCCGAGATCCTCGTCCCCGAGGTCGAAGAGGGCATGAGCAACCTCTTCCCCATGTACTCCCCGGGCGGCGATTGGCTCGCGTTCTCGGTGGGAGAAGGCGGGCACAGCGACGACACGGCGCAGCTTTACCTCACCGACGAGCACGGAGCCGACCCGGTCGAGCTCGAGCGCGCAAACCACATCGTGAATAACGAAGAAACCGGCGGCCAGCACCAGAACAGCCTGCCGACCTGGGCGCCGCCGGGCGATCTCCACTGGGTGGCCTTCAACTCCCAGCGCGACTACGGCGTCATCGGGACGAGCGGCCGCCAGCAGATCTGGGTCACCGCCATCGACGTGAGCAAGTTCGGGACGGGGGAGGATCCGAGCTATCCCGCGTTCCGGATCCCCTTTCAAAACCTCGATGAGGACAACCATCGCGCGTTTTGGGCGCTCGACGTCCGCGAGGAGGAGCCCGATCCGCCCGATCCGATTTGCATCCCGTCGGGCGAGATCTGCGATCCGGACGTCGATGAGTGCTGCGAACAGTTCGAGTCTTGCTCTCAAGACCCGGAAGGTAACCACCGCTGCCGGCCCCCGATCATCGAGTGAGCGAGCGACGGAGACATCGCCGATCGACCCGCCGGAGGCGACGCTGAGGGGAGTCGCCACGCCAAGCGTCCTCGGACCCCGCGGCGAAAGCCGCTCACCGAAGCGCCAGCGGCGCTTCGGCAGCTCAACGACGAGCGAAGCGATGAGTGGAGCTGAGGGGAATCGCTACCCGCCGGCGGTGCGAAGCACCGCGTGCCGCGAACGCGGCACCCGCCGAAGGCGGCAAGGCGGGTCCAAAGACGACCCCGCGGCGAAAGCCGCGCCGCGTCCTGAAAGGACGCGGGCAGCTCAACGACGAGCGAAGCGATGAGTGGAGCTGAGGGGAGTCGAACCCCTGACCCCTAGAGTGCGATTCTAGTGCTCTCCCAGCTGAGCTACAGCCCCGGGTCGTCCGTGCCGCACGCGGCGCGGAGCGGAACGACGCTTACCAAGGGGCTAGGCTGCTGTCAAGGCTGGAGTCTCGGGGTCGGCTCCGGCGGCTGGGCGTGGGAACGGTCGAGCGGGGGCAGAGCGTGAAGGCCGGCGGTTGTTTGCCTGCAGCGGGTTGGCTAGGTTTGGGCGGTGCTTGTCGGAAAAATCACGGTGAGAAAAATCACGTTGATGAGTGGGGCGGCGCTGCTGATTTTGGCGGGCTGCCCCACGTATAGCGAGGAGTCGCAGCGGGGATCGGGCGAGGAGGACGGCGCGCAGGTGGCGACGGGACAGGAGGCGGCCCACGCCGACCCTGACGATGCGCCGGGCCGGGCCGAAGACGACAGGGCCGCGGGCGAGGACGACGAGGTGGCAGACCCGCAAGCGGAGGCGCACGGGGGCGCGCTGGAGCCGGTCATGCACCGGCAGCGGGTGGACGAGACCGGCGACGATGGCTGGCAGGAGGCGCGGTCGACGAACGGGGGCTACCGGGTGGAGGTGCCCGGGGCGTTCGACGACTACGAGATGTCTCGGGACGACGGCGAGGTCATGCACGTGGTCCAGGCGCGCGCGGAGGGAGCTCGGTTTTTGGCTCAGTGCTCGGAGGGGGGCGATCCGCCGGCGGAGCAGCTGGACACGATCGCGGAGGAGCTGCCGCAGCTCGGGAATGTGCAAGACGACCGAGCGGTCAGCTATCAGGGGCACGAGGGTAGGGAAATTCGGCTCACGGCGGGCGCGAACACCACGATTGCGATTCGAACGCTGGCGCTGGACGACGCGCTGTGCCAGCTGGTGGTGGAGGCGAGTGGGGGACCGTTTCCGGAGGAAGACTCGGAGCGATTCTTGGAATCGTTTGACCTCGTAGAGACCCCGTAGAAACGGCGCTGAGTCCGCAAGCCGCCGCGATCATGGGCGCGGTGCTGTTGGCCATCGCCGCGCTCACGTTCGCGCTTCCGTTCGCAACGCCAGAGACGGTGCGATGGATAGGCATCCGCCGCTCGGAGCGGCTCGCGCGCGGGTTCGCGGTCGCCTTCGCGGCGTTCGGCGGGCTCCTCGCCTACCTCGCGCTGGCGTAGCGAACGACGGCCGAATCGGGGAGCCGCGACGTGCCCCGTGCTCAGTCCTGCCAGCGGACGATCGGCCGGTCTACCCCGTCGGGCGCCTCCTCGATCGTCCATACGTTCGTGAAGTCCCAGCCGGTGAAGTTGCCCTCGTCATTGAACTCGGCGGTATCTCGCCCGGTCACGCCGTTGTCGTTGCCTTCGCCGACGCCGGTTTCGAAGTCGCCCGCCTGTCGATCCCAGTAGGAGTTTACCGCCGCGTCGTCCTCGTCGAACTGCCAGCCCACGAGCCCGCCGACCCGCCTGTCGCCCTCGGGATGCCCCGTGGAGTAGGCTCGCTCGATCGAGCCGCCGATATTTTGGCCGACGAGGCCACCCACGCTGTG
Source organism: Nannocystineae bacterium (assembly GCA_007133195.1). GTDB lineage: Bacteria > Myxococcota_A > Polyangia > Haliangiales > Haliangiaceae > SLNH01. Next base: position 3,802 of record SLNH01000395.1, read on the forward strand.
AGATTCGAGGTCGGAGTCCAGGC
>SLNH01000202.1 GCA_007133195.1 Nannocystineae bacterium
GCGGCGACGCCCGTGCAAAGGCGCCGCCGGGACGCCACGGCCGCGGAGCGGATCAGCGCCGCATGTAGGCCTCGAACGCGTCGAACGAAAACTCGCGGCCGAGAAACGAGCTCACGAGCTCGGCGGCGTCGCGCGTGCCGCCGGGCTCGAGCACCTGCTGCCGATAGCGGCGAGCGGTGTCCTCGTCCCAGATCCCGTGTTCCGCGAACGGCGTGAACAGATCCTTGGCGATGACGAGCGACCACATATACGTGTAGTAGTTCGACGAGTATCCGCCGAGGTGGCCGAACGAGCTGTAAAATCGGGTCCCCTCCACGTACGGAAACGGCGTGTATTCGGCCTGGAGCTCCTTGAGCATCGCCAGCATGTCGAGCTCCTCGGGCTCCGCCTTGTGAAGCCCGAGCGAGAGCGCCGCGTAAAACATCTGCTGCGCCACCCACAGGCCCTTGCCGAACTCGTCGGCGTCGCGCATCCGCTCGGCCAGATCCTCGCTGATCGGCTCCCCCGTATCCACGTGGTGGGCGAAGCGCTCCAGGCTCTCGTGCCGCCACGCCCACTCTTCGAACATCTGCGACGGCGCCTCCACGAAGTCCCACTCGGTGGCGATCCCGCTCTGGTGGACCCAGCGGTTTTGGCCGCCGAGGATGGTGTGCAAAAGGTGCCCGAACTCGTGAAACATCGTGACCACGTCGCCGTGCTCCATGAGCGCGTCACCGCGCGCGGGATTCGGGAAATTGCACACGAGCACCCCCTCCGGGCGCTGGTGCCCCGCAACGCCGGGCTGCGGCGTGAACTGCGCAGCGTGTGAGAACTTGCCCTCGCGCGGGTGCATATCCAGGTAGATCCGCCCGAGCACTTCGCCTTCTCGCACCACGTCGTAGACGCTCACCGTCTCGTGCCACACATCCACATCGGTGACGGGCTCGTACTCCACCGCGAACACCCGCTCGGTGGCATCGAGGAGCCCCTCCTCCACCTGCTCGTAGGGGAAGTACGCCCGCGCCTCTTGCGCGTCGAAATCGAGCTCCTCCTGACGAATCAGGTTTTCGTAGAAGCCTTTTTCGTAGTCGTGAACGACCTCGGCGTCGGGGTCGTCCTCGCGCTTTCGCTCCAAGAGCATTTCGTGATCCGCGGCGGCGCGCGGCCTCGCGATGTCCACGACGTCATCGATGAACGACGCGGCGTCCGCCCCGCTGCCGATCATGAGCTCCTCGGTGGCGTAGTCCGCCCAGTGGTCATAGCCGAGGAGATCGGCCTTCTCGGCGCGGAGCTCGAGGATCTCGCCCAGGATCTCCTCGTTTTCGGCGCCCGCTCGGCTGCGGTTTTCGATGTAGAGTTCGCGGCGCAGCTCGGTGGACTCCGCGTAGGTCATAAACGGGTGGTAGTCCGGGTATTCGGTCGTGATGCGAATGGGCTCCCCGTCGTCCTCCGGCATGCGCGCTTCGATGTAATCCGCGGGGAGGCCGGCGAGATCGCTCGGGTCGTCTACCTCGATCGAGCGCACGTCGTCGGCGATGTTTTGCGAAAACGCCTGGCCGAGCTCCACGAGGCGATCGTCGATCTCGCGAAGCCGGGTGCGCGTCTCCTCGTCGCGGTCCACCCCGGCGCGCCGAAACTCGCGCAGGGTATGCTCGATGAGACGTTGCGAATCGTCATCGAGCCCCTCCCCGTCTAGCGCCTCGATGGCGGCGAACAGATCGCGATCGAGGCTAAGCTCCGAGAGAAACCCTCGCACCTCTCGCTCGCACGCGGCTGCCGCCTCGCGTACCGCCGCGCTCGGATGCACGTTGCGCATCAGGCTCGCGATCCCCTGCGCATTGCGAAGGTGCATCGACATTTCGTTGTAGGGCTCGAGGGTGTTTTCGGCGGTGCGCTCCTCGGCGTCATCCGACACCAGCGCCTCGTACATCTCGCGCCCGGCGCTGAAGTGCTCTTGGCAGGTGCGCTCGAACTCCGCTACCGCTTGTTCGTCGTCCGCAGCCGGATCCGCGATCTCTTCGGCGCCCGCCGGGGCCCCGGGCGACTCGTCCTGCGGATCGGTCGAGCTCGGACACCCGCTCGATAGGGCGAAAAGGGCGATTAACGGCGTAAACCGCGATGCATGAGCTTTCATGGGGCCGGGTCTATATCACATACCGGGCCCGGTTCGGCCGAGATCCGCCGCGGGCGAGGTCCCGAGCCGCTGCGCGAAGCGAGCTCGGCGCGCAGACGTCATCGCGCCTGCCGCCGGCCGCTCGTGAAGCCGTCGCGACGCGGGCCGGCTCAGCCGGCGTCACGCCGGCGGCTGGTCGCGCTCCTCGCCCAGGCGATCGCGAATTCGCCTGAGCGCGCCTGCGATCTCGTCGGAGACCACCTGGGCGGTGCCGCTCGCGCGCTCGCCGGCCTGATCGAGCCTGTCCTCGAGCTCTTCGAGCTTGGGCTCGAACTCGGCCCACCAGTCGCGGACATCCATCTCGCCGAGCCGCAGCCTCACGCGGATCTCGTCCCGGAGGCGGCGAAGCTCGTCGAGGGCGCTATAAATCGGCTTGTTCTCACTCATACTGTCCGGCGATGCACGGGGCGGGCCAACCGCCCGCCCCAGGGCCGCCGTCACTCGCCGAGCGGGATGTCCAGCGCGCTGCGATCGCCTTGGGCCATCATTTTGGCCTTGGTAGTCACGTTGGGGAGCACGTTCAAGGCGTAATACACCGCGCTGTAGCGCTTGCCCTCGTAAAACGCGCGATCGTCGTGATCCTCGGCGAGCTCGGCTAGCTTGTCCACGGCGATGCGCGCGCCGTCGAGGAGGAGCCACGCGACGGTCGTCTCCGCCATCATCTCGAGAAAGCGGTTCGCATTCAGCGGCACGAGGTCCCGCTGCCCGCCGCGAAACCACCCCCACAGGCTCATCGCGGCGCCGGACACCGCCTCGTTGGCCTTGCCGAGCTCCGCCACGGCGGCGCCGAGCTCGGGGTGGTCCTTGTGCGCCTTGACGAACTCACCCACCTCGCGCATGAACGCCTGGAAGTTTTGGCCGTTGTTCTGGGTGAGCTTCCGCCCCACCAGATCGAGCGCCTGGATGTGGTTCGTGCCCTCGTAGATCGACGAGATCTTCGCGTCGCGGCAGTAGCGCTCCACCGGGTGGTCCTTGAGATAGCCGGCGCCGCCGAACACCTGGATCGCGGTCGCGCACACCTCGAAGCCCTGGTCCGAGCCGTAGGCCTTGACGAGCGGCACGAGGAGATCGACCTGTCCCTGGTGGTATGCGGCGGCCTCATCATCTTGGCCGCGGAGCATCTGCGCCTTGTCGGTGTGGACGGCGAGCTTGAAAATGAGCGCGCGGACGCCCTCCATCTTCGACTTCATGTCCACCAGCATCCGGCGCACGTCCGGGTGCCGGGCGATCGGCACCTTGGGCGCCGTGGGGTCCTTCCAGTTTTCGATGCTGGGCCCCTGCTTGCGCTCGCGCGCGTAGTCGAGCGCGTTCAAATAGGCGGCCGAGCCGAGGGCGACGCCCTGGACGCCCACGGCGATGCGCGCCGCGTTCATGAGCTGGAACATCATCTTGATGCCCTGCTGCTCTTCGGCGCCCACGAGCTCGCCGATGCAGTCGCCGCCCTCGCCGAAATTCAGAACGCACGTGGAGGAGCCGTTTATGCCCATCTTGTGCTCGATCCCGCCGAGCCCGACGTTGTTCGAGCCCGAGCCGTCCAGCCGATCCCGAGGCACCAGAAACAAGCTTAGGCCCTTGGTGCCCGCGGGAGCGTCCTCGGTCCGGGCGAGCACCAGGTGGATGATGTTTTCGGCCAGATCGTGGTTTCCGCCCGTGATGAAGATCTTGGTCCCCTCGAGCTTGTACAGGCCGTCGCCGATCGGCGTGGCGCGCGTGGTGTTCGCGCCGACATCGGAGCCGGCCTCTGGCTCGGTGAGGCACATGGTGCCGGCGTATTCTCCCTCGTAGAGCTTGCGCAGATAGCGCTCGATCTGCGCTTTCGTGCCGAACTTCTCGATCACCTCCCCCACGCCGCGCGCGAGGCCCATGTACATGCAAAACGCCGCGTTGGCCCCGATCAAGAGCTCGTCGGCGGCCGCGTGGAGGGTGTAGGGCCCTCCCTGACCGCCGTGCTCATCGGGGACCGACAGGCTGCCCCACCCGGCGTCGTAAAGCTCCTTCCACACCTCGCGAAAGCCGGGCGGCGTGCGCACCTGGCCGCCTTCGACCCGGCATCCCTCGGCGTCTCCGACCGGATCGAGGGGCCCGAGCTTGTCGCACGCCCACTTGTAGAGCTCTTCGATCACCATCTCGACATCCTCCCGGCTCCACTCCGCGTACGGCGGCTTTCCAAGGATGTCTTCGAGCTGGAACTGCTCGAAGAGTCGGAATTTGAATTCGCGCAGATCCGCCTTGTAGCGATTGATGGGCTGGGCCACGGCGTCGATACCTCCTGAATGAGTCCTCATTCATCCTACGACCCTGGCGCAACGCGTCAAGCGGCTCGCGTCGTGGTCCCGTCCCCCCACCCCCCACAACCGAAGGACGAACGCCGAGATGTGCCGCGGATCGCTCGTCAGGGGACCGCGGAGGTAATCTGGTAGTGCTAATGTCCGGAGCTCACCGCCATGCGACCAGCCGCCACCACGAACGCATCCACGATAAACCGAACCAGCCTCACGGGCGCAGCAGTCGCCGTGGCCGCGCTCGCCTACCCGGCGGCAGCGGCGGCCGACGGAGCGATCGCCGGCACCGTGACGATCGAGGGATCCGCCCCGGAACGCGAAGCGGTATCCATGGATCAGGACCCGGTTTGCGCGCAAGGTGAGCCTCAGCTCTCCGAGGCCATCGTGGCCGAGGGGGACAAGCTAAAGGACGTTTACGTCCGTGTGACGGACGGCTCGATTTCGGGCGACCACTCGCCTCCATCCGAGCCGGTGGCGATCGATCAAGAAGACTGCATGTACCGCCCGCGCGTCGCGGGGGCCATGCCCGGCCAGACGCTGCGCATCGGAAACAGCGACCGCACGCTGCACAACGTGCACGGCTACGCGGGCGGCAACACGCGGTTCAATCTCGGCCAGCCGCCGAAGGGTCCCGACATCGAGCGCGAAGTCGGCGGCAGCGCGGGCGTGCTCGAGCTCCGGTGTGACGTCCACCCGTGGATGCGCGCTTACATCGTGGTGTCCGAGCACCCGCACTTCGACGTCACGGGGACGGACGGCACGTTCGCGATCACCGGCGTCCCGGCGGGGACGCACACAGTAGAAGCCTGGCACCCAGAGCTCGGCCGCGCGCGGGCGGAGGTCGAGGTGAGCGCCGGCGAGCGAGCGGAAGCAGACATGTCGCTGTCCGCGGACTGAGCTCGGCGGGCCGCGCCCGGCGGACTGCATTGGCAACGCGATCGGCGGGCCACCGGGGTCGCGCCGGGAGATCGGGACTGATCCATGGGCCTCGGACTGAGTCTTTACACTGTGGCGCAGCTCGCGCGCGAGACCGCCCCGACGTTCGCGGAGGCGCTCGCCGGACGCGTGACCCGCGAGCGCTGCGACGAGCGTATCCAGCGGTTTTCGCGACGCGTCGTGGACCGCGCAGAGATGGATCTCGAAGTGACGCGCCTGTCCGAGATCCCCGCCGGCGGCTCGTACGTGCTGATGTCCAACCACCAGAGCCACATCGACATCCCGGTGATCTATGCCACCGCGCCGGTCTCGACCCTGCGGATGGTCGCCAAGACCGAGCTGTTTCGCATCCCGATGTGGGGCCGAGCCATGCGCGCCGCCGAAATGATCGAGGTCGATCGCCGCGATCGAAGCCAGGCGGTGGCCAGCCTGAGCCGCGCCGCCGATCGGGTCAGCTCCGGCGTGAGCATTTGGATCGCCCCCGAGGGCAGTCGCTCTCGCACCGGAGAGGTCGCTCCCCTCAAAAAAGGTGGATTCCACCTCGCCAAGCGTACAGGTGCGCCCATCGTGCCCATCGCTATTACTGGGACCCGAGATGTCCTACCCCCGGGGGCGCGCGCGATGCACCGCGGCCAGTCGGTTCGCGTGGTTTATGGGCGTCCGATCGCCACCGAAGGAGCCAGCGTCGAGGAGCTCCGGGACGAGGTCGCCCATTTCTTGGCCACACACGTCGGAAAGCCTCGCGAGCTGTAACTCAAGGCACCGAGATCGCTGATCTCTAACCGGCCCGGGTAAACGGCTCGAGCGCGCGCGGCCCGCAGCGCGCTCGCCGGACGCCGCCGCTTTCCGTGCGGCCCAGAACCCGGCCGACCTCGGCGTTCGCCCAAAGCTTCTTAATTTTCACCTGCCTAAGCGGCAGCTCCATTGCTATCCTGCGCGCCGTGGCCATCATCGTACCCGCAATCCTGGGGGGGCTCGCGGTCCTCGTCGTGGTGACCGTGTCGGTCATCGCCTCCAGCAAAAACAAGCGCAAGACGGCGGCCAAAGCACCCGCGAGCGCACAGCCTCGCATTTTGGTCCACAGCATCAACGACGATCGCTGCGTGGGCTGCGACGCGTGCGTCGCCGTGTGCCCCACGAACGTTTTGGATCTCGTGGACAACAAGAGCCGGGTGCTCCGGTTCGAGGACTGCATCCAGTGCGAGGCGTGCATGTGGGCGTGCCCCACCGAAGCGCTGGTCATGCACCTCGAGGGGAACCAGCCGCCGCCGCTCAAGGTCCCAGACATCGATGAGAATTTCGAAACGCCGATCAAAGGGCAGTACCTCATCGGCGAGGTGTCCGGAAAGCCGCTCGTCAAAAACGCGGCCAACCTCGGCCGCATGGTCATCGAGCACATGCTGCGAAACGGCCTGCACAAGGGAGCGGCCAGCTCGCCCAACCCGCAGGCGCAGGCCGTCGATGTGGCCATCGTCGGCTCAGGGCCCGCGGGCCTGTCCACCGCGCTTTCGTGCATCTACCACGGACTGTCTTACGTCGTGCTCGAAAAGGAGCAGCTCGTGGCCTCGACGATCGCCCGCTACCCCAAGGGCAAGCTCGTCATGGCCGAGCCCTACGACGTGGTCAATCGATCCTTTCTTCCGGTCTTTGACTCGAGCAAAGAGCAGATCATCCCGATCTGGGAAGATCTCATGCAGCAGGTCGGCGTGACGGTGAAAAAGGGCGAGGCCGTGGAGAGCGTCCAGCGCGACGACGGCGCAGGACTCTTTCACATAAAGACGACGGTCGCGCAGTACTACGCGCAGCGAGTCGTGCTCGCCATCGGCTCGCGCGGCAAACCGCGAACGCTCGGTGTCCAGGGCGAAAACCTGCCCAAGGTGCACTCGCTCCTCGAGGATCCGGACAACCACCGCGGCCAGTCGGTGCTCGTGGTCGGCGGCGGCGACAGCGCCCTCGAGGCCGCCATCGCGCTCGCCGACGCGGGCGCCGAAGTGTCCATCTCCTACCGCAGCAAGGGCTTCAATCGTGCGGCGCCCAAGAACAAGGCCACCATCGAGAGCTACGTGAGTCAGCGCCGAATCGACGTGTATTTCCAGTCGCAAGTCGATCACCTCACGGAGTCGACCGTCTCGCTCAACCTCCCCGACGGCAGCCAAAAGGAGCTCCAAAACGACGCCACGTTCGTTCTGATCGGCGCCGATCCGCCCACCAAGTGGCTCGAGAAGGTGGGCGTTGGCGTCGTCGAAAAGCACCACCAGTTCCAGCTCGGAAAGAGCGACGAAAAGCTCGCCGGCTACCTGGGCGCCGACGCACCGGTGGGCCCGGAGAGCGCCGCCGGGGCCGCCGCGATGATGCGCGGAGAGGCGCCTCCCGAAGCGCAGGCCCAGGGAGAGACGCAGGTACAACAGGATCAGGGTGGCGCGCGCGGGTGGCTCAAGTCGGCCACGCAGATCTTCGCGCCGCAGAGAAAAACGCTCGCCGGCGTGCCGCTCGGGGAGTTCGCCAAGCGGCGCCACGCCGGCGACGGCCGCCGCGACATGCTCGATCCGGCGGAGCGTACCCGCGTTTTGCGCATGCTCCGCGACGTGGGTGGCCGGATGGCCGACGAGGCGCCCGAGCCCGACCAGCAGCCCGACGCCGCCGCGGATCCGCGCGAGGCCGAACGCCTGCGCGACGCGGGGCTTCGCGGGGTGACCTACCCGAACATCGACATCCCCAAGGTGCCTGGCCTCACCCAGGTCCTCGATGCAGCGTCAGCTGAAAACATAGCCTCGGCGGCGGGCGGCGGCGCGCCGCCGCCGAACCGCACGGTGCTCGGCGTCCCCGGCGCGTCGGCCCCCCACGAGGGGCACGGCCTCCACGCCGCGTCGCAGCTTCGCGAGCAGGCCAAGCAAAAGCAGCCAGGCGCCACGAACTTCCCCCAAGACGCCAAGACGATCGTGGAGATGGCCGTCCCCCAGGAGCTCCTCAAACACAGCGTGGGCGCCAAGCGAGGCCGGGCGTCCGCGCAGATGTCCGCCGAACACACGGTCGTCTCCGATCCGCGCCTGTTCGGCGCCGACGAGGACAAGACCCAATTTTCGCCGGCACCGGCGGATGCGTCGGACGCCGCCGGGGGAGCCGCCCGAAGCGCCGGGCGTCCCCCGCCGGGGCAGGCCGGCTCGCGCGAACCCCAAGGCCAGGACAAAACGCTCTTCGATCCCGGGCCGCCGCCCACGGCTGCCGGCTCCCCGGCCGACCAGCGCAAAACCCTGTTCGATCCGAAGCCACCGGAGGCGACTGGGGGACAACCGCCGGAGGGCGACCAAAAAAAGACGCTGTTCGACCCCGGGCCGCCGGCCGGCAGCGCGTCCGGCGCCGATCGCAAGACGCTGTTTGGAACCGGATCAGGACAGCCGCCGGCCGAGCGCGGCGGGTCTCCGCCGCCCGCACAGGCTCCCAGCGAGCAAAAGACGCTGTTTGCGCCGGGCGCCCCGAGCGCGAATACCGGCGGACCTCCTCCGCCCGCGCGCAATCCGCGCGGCGAGCGCGAAGCGCCCGGGTCGCAACAGCACGGCGCGCCGCGATCCGGAGGGGACGAGGGCCGGGAACAAGAGAGCGTCGATGCCAGGCACACGCTGCGAAGCGTGAACGTGCAGTTCAGCGACGAAGCGACGACGGCGGCCGACGTGAGCGAGCTCGTCCGCCAAATGAGCGAAGAGCGCAAAAAGCGCGACGACTAACCCCGGCCGCGCAGCCCCGAGCCGAGTTGAATTCGTGCTCGTCCCGTCTCCGCGCGGGCTCGCGGGCACGTAGCTTGCGTGCGCACGGGAGACCGTGCTAGATCGCAGCGCGCTCGACTACACACGGCTTCCGAGGCGCTCGTCCGTGGCCCAGGTGGAGGTGGCTCCCCAGGCTTGCGAGCGCCGACGACGGAGCCGGCGGACAACCAAACGGAGAACCAGACATGGAAACGCAGCAGGTCCAAGATACGCAGGAGACCGGCGGCCCGCCGATTGGGATGCGCCAGCTCCTCGAGTCCGGGGTTCACTTCGGCCACAACACGGGGCGCTGGAACCCGAAGATGAAGCGCTACATCTTCGGCGCGCGAAACGGCATTCACATCATCGACCTCCAGCAGACCGTTCACCTGTTTCAGCGCGCCTTTCAGGCGTGTATCGATATCACGTCCCGGGGGGAGCAGGTCCTTTTCGTGGGCACGAAGAAGCAGGCGCAAGATGTGATTCGCGAAGAAGCCGAGCGATCCGGGCAGCTCCACGTGACGCAGCGGTGGCTGGGCGGCACGCTCACGAACTTTAGGACCGTCCGGGGCTCGCTCGATCGCCTGCGCTACTTGGAGAAGCTCGAGGAGGACGGCACGCTGTACGGCCTCGGCAAAAAGGAGCAGCACCAGCTCCGGCGCGAGCGCGAAAAGCTCATGAAGTCTTTGGGCGGCATCAAGGGGATGTCGAAGCTGCCAGGGGCGCTCGTCGTGATCGATCCGAATAAGGAGCACATCGCCGTCGGCGAGGCGCGCAAGCTCGAGATCCCGGTCATCGCCGTCACCGACACCAATTGCGATCCGGATCTGATCGACCACGTCATCCCCGGAAACGATGACGCGATCCGAGCCGTTCGCCTGTTCTCGGGCCGGATCGCCGACGCCTGCATCATCGGCTCGCGCCTCTTCAAAGAGCACGGACCGAGCCCGGTCAAGCCCGAAGAGGAGCAGAAAGAGCAGGTGATTCACGTCTCCTCCGGCGGCGACGGCCCCAAGGTCGAGATCGCGCAGGGCGGCAGCCAACTCGAGCCCGAGGCGTCTGCGACCCCTGAGGACTAGGGAGGGACACCCCCTAGCGCCTCGGCCCCCGCCGCGCGGCAAAGGCCTCCGCGCCCTCTGCTCGCGCGCGAGGTGCGGAGCGGAGGCCGGCCGCCTTCACGGCGCTTTTCAAACCATACCGACTGTTCGAGGATAAGCAGCCATGGCTGAAGTGACCAGTTCGATGATCAAGGATCTCCGCGAGCGCACCGGCTCGGGAATGGCCGACTGCAAAAAGGCGCTCGTGGAGTGCGACGGGGACGTCGACAAGGCGGTCGAGTACCTGCGCAAAAAGGGGCTCGCGAAGGCCGCGAAGAAGGCGGGGCGCGCGGCGACCGAAGGCGTCGTTCACAGCTACATCCACGCCGGGGGCCGAATCGGCGTCCTCGTCGAGGTCAACTGCGAGACCGACTTCGTCGCCCGCAACGAGGACTTTACGAGCTTCGCGAACGAAGTCGCGCTCCAAATCGCGGCGATGAGCCCGCACCACGTGTCCGGCGACGACATCCCCGAGCAAGCCGTGGCCAAGGAGCGGGAGATCCGACTGGCGACGGCCAAAGAGTCTGGGAAACCCGATAACGTCGTGGAAAAGATCGTCGAGGGGCAGATCAGCAAGTGGAAGAAGGAAGTGAGCTTGCTCGATCAACCTTGGGTCAAAGACGACAGCAAGACGGTCGGTGACCTTTTGAACGAGCTCGTGGCCAAGCTCGGCGAGAACATCCGGGTGCGGCGTTTCATCCGCTACGAAGTCGGCGAGGGCCTGGAGAAGAAGGCCGACGACTTCGCGGAAGAAGTCGCCAAGCAGGCCGGCCTGTCCTGAGCGGGGCGCGCCACCGCCCAGGTAAGGCACGAGCGAAGACGGGGTGTACGAGCTCGGACGATGGACGACAACCCACGCCCTCAATATCGGCGCGCGCTCCTGAAGCTCTCGGGAGAGGCGCTCATGGGAGAGAGCCGGTACGGCATCGATCCCGCGACGCTGGAGTACATCGCCGATGAGATCGCGGAGACGCGAGCGCTCGGGATCGAGCTCGCGATCGTGGTCGGTGGGGGCAACATTTTTCGAGGCATGACCGAAGCCGCCCGGGGCATGGATCGGGCGACGGGCGATTACCTCGGCATGCTCGCCACCGTCATGAACGGAGTGGCGCTCCAAGACGGGCTGGAGCGCAGGGACCTCGCGACGCGCGCCCTGAGCGCGATCTCGATGTCGCAAATCGCCGAGCCCTACATCCGCCGGCGCGCCATCCGGCACCTCGAAAAGGGGCGCCTCGTGATCTTCGCGGCCGGCACGGGAAACCCGTTTTTCACCACCGACACGGCTGCGGCCCTGCGCTCGATGGAGATCCAAGCCGAGGTCCTGCTCAAGGCAACGAAAGTCCCAGGCGTGTTCGACCGCGACCCGGCCGTGCACGCGGACGCGCGCCTGTACTCGCGCGTGTCGTTCGACGATGCGCTCAAAAACGACCTCCGGGTGATGGACGCGACCGCTTTCGCGCTGTGCCGCGACAACAGCCTGCCCATCACCGTCTTCGACTTGCGAAAGCCGGGAAATATTCGCAGAGTAGTCTGCGGAGAAGCCGTCGGGACCACCATCGTCAACCAGAGCCAGGCAACGCGTTTCGCGGAGGTATGAAGTGCTCGACGACGTTCTGAGCGAGACCGAAGAGGGCATGAAGAAGGCCATCGAAGCGTACAAGCGCGACTTGTCGCGCGTGCGCACCGGGCGCGCCAACCTCTCGCTCCTCGACGGGATCAAGGTGGAGTATTACGGGAGCCCCACGCCGCTGAATCAGGTGGCCTCGCTCAACGTCGCGGACGCGCGGCTCATCACCGTCAAGCCCTGGGATAAGGGCATGATCCCGACCATCGAAAAGGCGATCCGCGCGAGCGATCTCGGCATCAATCCCGTGGCCGACTCCGAGCTGATCCGGCTGCCCATCCCCCCGCTCACCCAGGAGCGACGCAAGGACATGGTCAAGCAGGTCAAGAAGATGACGGAGGACGCCCGCGTGGCCATTCGCGGCGCCAGGCGCGACGGTAACGAGCTCCTCAAAGAAGCCGAGAAGCAAAAGGAGATGTCGGAAGACGACTCCAAAGCCGGCCAAAAGCGGATCCAGGAGCTCACGGACAAGTACATCACCCAGGCCGACGAGCTCGGCGCCACGAAGGAAAAAGAGATAATGGAGGTGTGATTCCGACACGCGGGGTGTCGGACGCACATCCGTTGCAAAACGTCTGAATCTACTTGAGGTTCGCGCTTGCCCCGCTTCCGGGGCAACGGTGTATCCTTCCACCGAATGGAAGCGGACCTCGAGCCCGGAACGCTCGTCGGCGAAAAGCTCGGTAAGTACGAGCTACTGGCGCTGCTCGCAGTCGGCGGTACGGCTGAGATCTATCTCGCGCGCATCGGCGGCGAGGCTGGGTTCGAAAAATATGTGGTGGTCAAGTGCCTGCACGACCACCTGGTGCACGAGCGCGAGTTCGTCGACATGTTCCTCGACGAGGCGAGGCTCGGCGCGCAGCTCGATCACTCGAACATCGTGCAGACGCTGGAGCTCGGCGAGCACGGCGGCCGCTACTACATGGTGATGGAATACCTGGCCGGCCTGTCGGTCGCCCAGGTCGCCCGCGCCGCCTACGACCGGGTGCCAGGAGGACTGATACCCACCGATATCGTCCTCGGGCTCGCGGCGCAGGCGAGCGCAGGCCTGCACTACGCGCACGAGCGAACCTCCGGCGGCCAGCCTTTGAACATCGTCCATCGCGACATCTCACCGCAAAACCTCGTGGTGTCGTTCGACGGCGTCCTCAAGCTCGTCGATTTCGGCATCGCCAAGGCCGAGCGGCGGCGCACCCACACCGAGAGCGGGACGATCAAGGGCAAGTTCGCCTACATGTCTCCCGAACAGTGCAAGGCCGAGCCCATCGATCACCGCACCGACGTCTTCGCGCTCGGTACGATCGTGCACGAGCTTCTCTCCGGCCGTCGCTTGTTCAAGCGCGACTCCACCTACGACACCTACTTCGCGATCGTAAAGGGAGAGGTTCCGACGCCGTCCTCGGTCAACCCCAACCTCGATCGCGAGATCGACGACGTCGTCATGCGCGCGCTCGCCTACCGCGCCGAGGATCGCTATCCGAGCGCCGAGGCGTTCGGCGAGGCGATGCTCGGCCTCGTCCACAAGCGCGGCGCCTCCGCGAGCGCCACCGACATCGCCGCGTTCTTCGACGAGCACTTCACCATCGAGATCGACGAGCACGCCGCCCACATGCGCGAGGTCATGGCCGGCAAGCGCCGCGACGCGCCCACCGGGGCATGGGACACGCGCGAGGCCGCCAGCGACTCTCCCGCGCGGCGGCCGTCCGCGCAGGCGCTCGACGCCGCGGCCAAGCGGAGCGAGGCGCAAAGCCCGGCGAAGCGCGACGCAGCCTCCACGCCCGCCGCTCCGCCCGGCCGCCAACCACCCGGGCCGAAGCCGCAGCCGCCGGGCAACCCGCCCTCGAGTCTGCGCGACCTGGCTGGCAAGCCGAGCGACGACTTCGAGGAGGCCGCGGAGACCCAGATCGAGCTCGACCCCATGAGCCGCTTCGACGATGCCTGGCCCGCGAGCGGGCCCCAGGCTGCGACCCGAGCGGCTCCCGCGGCAGAGCCCGGCGCCGGCCCGCCGCAACCGCCGCAGGCGCAAAATCCGAGCGAAAAGCGCACGATGCTGTTGGGGGCCCAGGGCGCGGACAAGCGCGCCGGTGCGGAGGAAAGCCGAAAAGGGACGCCTCCGGACGAGGACCGCGATACCGACGAACAGCCCCAGGTGTCGGCGACGCTGCGCGCCCCGGGTGCGGCGCCTCAGCCGCGGAGCCAGCGACACACGAGCCCCGCGCGCCAGCGGGCTGGCGATGCGCCGGCGCAGCGAGCTACGAGCGTAGCGCCTCCGGTGGGCCCCGGCGCCGCCAGCGCGCCGCCGCCAGCGCCAGGGCAGAGACCGGCGACCGGGCC
>SLNH01000132.1 GCA_007133195.1 Nannocystineae bacterium
GACGGCCCCCTCACGTGCCTCGCTTCGTTGTTCATCAGTCACGTATGGTCAATACGCTCCTTCTTCACGCCTTGCGAGGCACGCGATGTGGCTCGCCCGATCGAATCATTACGCCTGGGTCGAGGCACTAGGCGCTGAACGTCATCCGCACACCAATTCCTGCGGAAAACCGAATAGGGGAGAGGATGCTATGAGCGCTAGCTACCGCCCACTGGAACTCCAGGCCCGCTACCGAGCAGAGCGCATTTGGACTGGGGAGACCCTGGTCGCGCGCGTCGCGAAGCACGTCGAGGCGTCACCGGACGCGCTGGCCGTCGTGGATCCCGCTGATGGTCGGCGTGTTACCTACGCGCAAATGTGGGAAGACGCGTGCACCGTTGCCGGGTTTTTGCGGGCTCGCGGGGTCGAGCCCGGAGACGTGGTGTCCGTGCAGCTCTCCAACCGCTACGACACGGTGGCGGTCGATATGGGGGTGCTCGTCGCCGGCGCGGTGCTCAATCCGCTCCTGCCCAATTACCGGGAACGGGAGCTGCGCCATATCTTGTCTACCAGCCGATCTCGGGTGCTGTTTACGCCGATGGAGCTCCGGGGCTTCGACCACCTGGGCATGGCGCGGGCCCTGACCGCCGAGGTGCCGAGCCTCGCGACGTTGGTGACCGTCGGCGAGGGGGATCCCGACGGCGAGCTTCACCTGAGTGATGTCTTACGAGATCATGCTCCCATACCGCCGGTCGAGGTGGACGCCGAGGCGCGCTCGGAAGTGATCTTCACGTCGGGAACCGAGGCGCAACCCAAGGCCATCGTGCACAGCGAGGAGACCGTCAACTCCATGGTGCGGGCCATGCTGGCGGCGATGGGACAAAAACCCTCCGACGTGTTCTGGATGCCCAGTCCCCTCGGACATTCCACCGGCCTCAATTGCGGTATGCGCTTAGCGTTTTACGCCGGGGTGCCCCTGGTCTTGCAGGACCAGTGGGATCCCGCCGCGGCCACGAAGCTGGTCGAGTCCGAACGTTGTACGTACACGCTTTGCGCGACCACGTTCTTGGCCGACTTCGTCGACGAGCTTTCCCGCTCACCCCGCGACGTGAGCTCACTGCGTGTCTTCGGCAGCGTGGGGGCGCCCGTGCCTCCGGAACTCGTCGACCGCGCCGACTCACTGGGCATGGAAGTGCTTCGACTTTACGGCTCGACCGAGGCCATGGCGCTTACCTGGAACCGGCCCGACACCCCGAAGGAGAAGAAATACAACACCGACGGACCGCCCCTTCCCGGCGTCGAGCTCGAGGTCGTCGACCAAGACGGCAAGCCGGTTCCCGCGGGTACGGAAGGTGAAATCCGCGCACGCGGGCCCGCGACCTGCATTGGGTTGTTCGAAGATCCTGAGCGCGAGGCGAAGATGTGTAGTCCCGACGGTTGGATGTACACCGGTGATTTGGGCGTGCTCGATGAGGATGGCTACTTGACGATCGTCGGGCGACTCAAAGAGATCATCATTCGCGGCGGAGCGAAAATCGCGCCCCGGGAGATCGAGGACTTGCTCTGCGAGATGCCCGGAATTCGAGCCGCGGCCGTGATCGGCCTACCCGACGATCGCCTCGGGGAGAGAACCTGCGCCTGCGTCGTGAGCGAGCGCGAGCTGTCGTTGGATGAGGTTACGGCGTTTTTGAAGGACCAGGGCATGGCCACGTTCAAGCTCCCTCAGGTCCTGCGCCGGGTCGGGGAGATTCCCCTCACCGCCAGCGGCAAGCAGCGAAAGAACGCCCTGCGCGACCAGATCCTGGCGGAATCGAAGTCGTGAGCCTGCGGAGAGGCCACGGCTGAATCGGGCGGTGCGACGTCCCTGCATCGACGGCGGCGAGGAGGTCACGCGGGCGGGGACGCGCCCAAAAGGCTGAGTATCACGATCCGATACGCCCGGAGCTGGCACAGCGAAATCGGGGCGCTCTTGCCCTGGTTGAGGTGGTGCGCGAGCCAGCTGGTGATCGACCTGTGGCAGCTCGCAAGCGGCCGTGAGATGACCGATCCCAGGGTGGCACTGCGCGTAGCCAGCGTGGCATGGTGGCGCGGCCATGCCCACACTCGCCCCTGCACACGAGCTGCTCGCCATCGCCCATCAGCTCGCAGACGCGGCCGGTGCGGCGATCCTGCCCCACTTTCGCAACCTCGACGGGGTCGAGGGCAAACGACATGCGCACTTGGCCTTCGATCCGGTCACGGCGGGCGACAAGGCGGCAGAGGCCGCGATTCGGGCCGTTTTGGCCGAGCGGCGCCCCGAGGACGGCGTTTTCGGCGAAGAGGAAGGCCACGAGCCGGGTACGAGCGGGCTCACGTGGGTGGTCGATCCCATCGACGGGACGCGCGCCTTCATGAGCGGTGTCCCGCTGTGGACGACGCTCATCGCGCTTCACGATGGCGAGCGGCCCATCTTGGGCATGATCGACCAGAGCTACCTCGGTGAGCGCGTTTGGGCGTGCGAGGCGGAGGCCTGGGCGCGGCTGAGCGGCGAGCGGCGTCAGCTCACCACGCGGACGACGGCGAGGCTGGAGGACGCCACGCTGTTTGCGACCGATCCGGGTATGTTTCGCGAGGGCGGAGAGGATGCCGCGTTCGGGGCGCTAAGCCGCAAGGTGCGCATGACGCGGTTCGGGACCGACGGCTATGCCTACGCCATGCTGGCGGTGGGGCAGCTCGACCTGGTGGTGGAGAGCCAGAACGCGCCCTATGACGTGATGTCCCATATCCCGATCATCGAGGCGGCGGGCGGGGTGGTCACTGACTGGGCGGGCGGGGATGCCCAGCGCGGCGGGCAAATCGTCGCCGCCGCCAATCGCGCGGTGCACGGTGCGGCGCTCGAGATCCTGCGGGAGGCTGCGCAGAAAGCCCCGCCGCTGCCGTTCGGCAAGGGTTGAAGCCGCGTGGTAGATAGCTCGCGGAGCGGTGCGGCGCGGCGAGACCGGCGCGCGGTGCGGCGCGCGGTGTGCAGGCTCCGCCACCTCCGACAGCTAGTCGTAGGCGTAGCGGGTGAGCCGGAGGGTGATTTCCTCGGGGCAGCACATCGGGCTGGTCGTGACGGCGAGCATGGCGGCGGAGGCGACATCCTCGGCGCGGATCATGCGGTCTTGGCGCGCGCCTTTGGCGCGATGGGTTAGATCGGTGGCCACGAATCCGGGGTTTATCAGCGACACCTTGATTCCATAGCCCCGCAAGTTGCGGTAGCAGCTCAAGCTCCAGCCGCGTAGCCCGTGTTTGGACGCCGCGTAGGCCCCGGAGGTGGTCATGCCCTCGATCGCCGCGACGGAGCCGATATTGATGATCGTGCCCCGCTCCCGCTCGACCATAGCCGGCGCGAACTGGCGGGTGAGCCGCATCGGGGCGTGCAGGTTGAGGGCGAGCATGCGATCCCAGTCGCCAGGGTCTCCCTCGGCGGCGTTGCCGGTGGTGCCGCGTCCTGCGTTGTTGACCAAGACGTCGATGATCCAGCCTGCGTCCTTCACGTCCTGGGCGAGGCGATCTACCTCGTGGGGCTCGGAGAGATCGGCGGGGTAAGACGCCGTCGCCGTCGCGCCGAGGCGGCGGCACTCATCCTCCACCTCTTCGAGGCGCTCGGCGGAGCGCGCGGTCAATACCAGCGAGCAGCCTCGCTCTGCGAGCGCCCCGGCGATCGCGCGGCCGATTCCCCGGCTCGCCCCCGTCACCAGGGCTGCCTGTCCCTCGATCTTCGTCATGCGTCGTCCCTAACACGCCACGCGGAGCTTGTCGTGAAGCGCGCTGTTGCCCGCCGGCGGCCGCCGCGAGGCAGCTAGGGCCCGCAGGGGTGCAGCCTGCGTGGGACACCTCGCCGCAGGCTGGGGAAGCACCGGGGGCGGTTCGGATCGGTGGGTCTCGCGGCTGACCGCAAGCCGCGGGCTGCGCTACCATCGGGCCGCATGAAACGGCGACCTCACGTGCTCGGTGTGGTCCTCGCGGGAGGCGAGGGCAGGCGCCTCAGCCCGCTCACTCGCGATCGCGCGAAACCGGCGGTTCCGTTCGGCGGCAACTACCGGCTCGTGGATTTCGCGCTCTCCAACCTGGTCAACGGTGGCTGTCTGCGGATCGCCGTTTTGACCCAGTACAAGAGCCACAGCCTCGATTTGCACCTGGCGCAGACGTGGCGCATGTCGCCGCTCCTCGGCAATTACGTGATGCCGATCCCGGCCCAGATGCGCTCGGGAAAGCGCTGGTTCGAGGGATCCGCCGACGCGATCTATCAAAACCTGAACCTCATCGGCGACGAAGACCCCGACTACATCTGCGTGTTCGGCGCCGATCACATCTATCGCATGGATCCGCAGCAGATGGTGGAGGCGCACATCGCCTCCGGCGCCGGGGCGACGGTGGCCGGCATCAAGGTGCCCAAGGAGCAGTCCGAGCAGTTCGGCGTGATGGAGACCAACCCCTCTGGTCGCATCTCGCGGTTTCGCGAAAAGCCACGACACGTAGACGGACTCCCAGACGACCCGGATCACGTCTACGCGTCGATGGGCAACTACGTGTTTACGACGAAGGCGCTCGTAGATGCCGTCACGCGCGATCACGCCGATCAGTCAAGCGCCCACGACATGGGCGGCAACATCATCACGATGCTCACCGAGATGGGCGAGACGGCCGTCTATGATTTCGGCGACAATCACGTGCCCGGTCAAACCGAGCGCGACAATGGCTACTGGCGCGACGTCGGCACGCTCGACGCCTACTACGACGCCCACATGGACCTCATCTCCCCGCACCCGGTGTTCAATCTGTACAACGAGCAGTGGCCGATTTACACGTGGTCGGGGTGGATGCCGCCGGCCAAGTTCGTGTTCGACGACGAGGAGCGGCGCGGCACGGCCGTGGACTCGCTCGTCTCCGGCGGTGTGATCGTCGCCGGCGGCGCCGCTCGGCGCTCGATCCTATCGCCCAACGCCCGGATCGGCGCCCGCGCGAGCGTGGACGACTCGATTCTCATGCACGGCGTCGAGGTCGGCGACGGGGCGGTGATCCGGCGCGCGATCATCGACAAGAACGTGCGCGTCCCGGCCGGCTGTCGCATCGGCGTCGACCACGAGCACGACCGCGCTCGCGGGTTCACCGTATCGCCAGAGGGCGTCGTGGTGATCGGCAAAGGCGACGAGGTGCCGGCGTAAACGGGGGCGTTGAATCGTCCCGTTAAAAGACTCAACCGACGAAAAGAAGTCCTGCATCATGGCCGACCATCCGCGCGTAGCGCTATTGACCCGCGAGTTTCCGCCGGAGGTCTACGGCGGCGCGGGCGTTCATGTCGAGTACCTGGCCCGCGAGCTCGCGCGATACGTGCGGCTGGGCGTCCACTGCTTCGGCGCCGAGCGCACGCAGGAGGTGGTGGCGGGGACGTACCAACCCTGGAGCGAGCTCGAGGGCGAGGCCCCGCACCTCGGCGCGCTGCGCGCGCTGTCGGCCGACCTGGTCATGGCGGCGGGCGTTCAGGGCGCAGACCTCGTGCACTCCCACACCTGGTACGCGAACTTCGCCGGCCACCTCGCCAAGCTTCTGTACGGCATTCCCCATGTGGTGACCACCCACAGCCTCGAGCCGCTCAGGCCGTGGAAGGCGGAACAGCTCGGCGGCGGCTACGCCGTGTCGAGCTTCTGTGAGAAAACGGCCGTCGAGTCGGCGGACGCGGTGATTGCCGTGTCCCAGGGCATGCGCCGGGACATCCTTCGCTGCTATCCCAATGTCTCACCCGATCGGGTGGTCGTCATCCACAACGGCATCGATCCGGATCAGTACCGGCCGACCCCAGGCGGCGAGCTGCTCGCGCGCCACGGCATCCCGGAAGACCGGCCCTACGCGATCTTCGTTGGACGCATCACGCGTCAAAAAGGCGTGGTACACCTCCTCGAGGCGGCCAGGTATTTGGACTCGAACGCCACCTTGGTGCTGTGCGCCGGCCAGCCCGACACCCCGGAGATCGCCGCCGAGTTTCGCGACCTCGTGGCCGAGGTGAGGCGCACCGGCACCGAGGTCGTCTGGATCGAGTCGATGCTGCCGCGCGACGAGGTGATCTCGCTCCTCAGCGCCGCCCGGCTGTTCGTGTGCCCCTCGGTCTACGAGCCGTTCGGGATCGTCAACCTCGAGGCGATGGCCTGCGGTTTGCCGGTGGTGGCCACCCGGGTCGGCGGCATCCCGGAGATCGTGGTCGAGGGGGAGACCGGCTTTCTCGTAGAGCCAGGGCCGGCCGACGAGACCGGCACGCCGCACGACAGGGAGGCGTTCGCCCGCGCCCTCGCCGCACCGATCGATCGCCTCCTCGCCAGCGAGGACCGCGCGGCCGAGATGGGTACCCGCGGCCGCGAGCGCGCCGCCCGCGAGTTTTCCTGGCGCGCGATCGCCGAGCGCACCGCGGAGCTCTACCGGCAGCTGTAGCGACCCTCTCGATTGAACGAAAAATCATGAAGCAGTTTTGGATCTCGGCGGGCGCGGCCCTCCTGGTAACGGCGTGCTCGTCCCCCAAGCCGGCTCCCTCGCCAGAGCCCGACCGCCCCGCCGGCGACTCCGACGACGCGGCCAAAGAGCCGGCGGCGGACAATCCGCTTTTGTCCCCGAGCGATCTGCCATACGGCATGCCGCCCTTCGAGCGGATCGAAGACGAGCATTTTGGCCCTGCGCTGGGCGACGCCATGCGGCGCCACCTCGCCGAGGTCGAGCAGATCGCGGCGCAGACAAGCGATCCCACGGTGGAAAACACGCTGATCGCGCTCGAACGCGCCGAAGCTGACCTCACGCGCATCCAGCGCATCTTCTCAGCCCGCGCCAGCACGGATACCACGGACGCGCTCGAGGACACGCGCACCGAGATGGCGCCCAAGCTCGCCGCTCACCAAGACGCCATCTATCTAAACCCGGATCTGTTCGCGCGGATCGAGCGCCTCTACGACGAGCGAGACGAGCTCGACCCGGACGCCGAGACGCACCGGCTCATCGAGCGCTACCACGAGGACTTCGTCCGCGCCGGCGCGAGGCTCTCGGAGCAGGACCAAGAGCGGCTGCGCGAGCTGAACGCCGAGCTCGCGAGCTTGCAGACCGCGTTTACGCAAAACGCGCTCCGGGAGGATAACGAGTCGGCGGTGGTGGTCGAGGATCGAGCCGAGCTCGCGGGGCTGTCGGACAGCGAGATCCGGTCCGCGGCCGAGGAGGCCGAACAGCGGGGGATGAAGGGCAAATACGTCCTCACGCTCGCCAACACGACGGGCCAGCCGGTCCTCGCCAAGCTCGAAGACCGCGAGCTTCGCGAGCGCGTTCACCGCGCCTCGACGCGCCGCGGGAGCCGAGGCGGCGAGCACGACAACCGAGAGGTCTTGCGTGGGGTGATCGAGCTGCGCGCCGAGCGGGCGCAGCTTCTCGGCTATCCGCACGACGCCGCTTACCGGCTGGAGGTGCAGACCGCGGGCGACGTCGAAACCGTAAACGAGCTACACGAGCAGGTGATTCCCCCGGCGGTGGAAAACGCGCGCGCCGAGGCAGACGACCTCCAGCGGATGATCGACGAGTCCGGCGAGGACTTCGAGCTGCGCGCGTGGGACTGGGCCTACTACGCCGAGATGCTCCGCCGCGACCGGTTCGACTTCGATGAAGCGACGCTGCGCGACTATCTGGAGCTCGATCGGGTCCTCGAGGATGGCGTGTTTTTCATGGCGGAGCGCCTTTACGGACTCACCTTCGAGGAACGAGACGATCTCCCCGTGTACCACCCGGACGTCCGCGTGTTCGAGGCCTTCGATCACGACGGCGAGTCTTTGGGGCTCATGTTCTCGGACATGTACGCGCGCTCGTCGAAGCGAGGCGGTGCGTGGATGAGCACCTATGTCAGTCAGTCGGACCTACTCGACACAAAAGCCGTCGTGGGCATCCACCTAAACGTATCCAAACCCCCGCGAGGCGAGCCGACGCTCCTTACTTGGAGCGAGGTCGAGACGCTGTTTCACGAGTTCGGCCATGCCCTTCACGCGTTGTTCTCCGACGTCACGTATCCCCGCTTCTCGGGGACGTCGGTGCCGCGAGACTTCGTGGAGTATCCGTCACAGGTCCACGAGATGTGGGCCGATTGGCCCGAGGTTTTGGAACACTACGCCGTGCATCACGAGACCGGTGAGCCGATTCCCATGGAGCTCCTCGAGCGCGTGCAGCGGGCGGAGACCTTCAACGAGGGCTTTCGATCCACCGAGTACTTGGCGGCCTCCGCGCTCGATCAAGCCCTGCACCAGCTCGCCCCGTCCGAGGTGCCGGCCGCCGACGAGATCGAGGAGTTCGAGGCCGCTGCGCTCGAGGCGGCCGGGGCGGCGTTGGAGGTCATTCCGCCAAGGTACAAGAGCACCTACTTTCGACACATCATCGGGGGCTACGCCGCCGGTTACTACTCGTATATCTGGAGCGAGGTGCTCGACGCCGACAGCGTCGATTGGTTCGTCGAAAACGGCGGCCTCGAGCGGGAAAACGGCGATCACTTTCGTCGGGCCCTGCTGTCGCGCGGCGGCAGCGAGGAGGCCATGGACCTATACCGAGCGTTCCGCGGGCGCGATCCGGTGATCGAGCCGCTCCTCGAGCGCCGGGGATTTTCGCGAGAGGCGGGCGGCGAGTAGCGCGCGCCCGCCAGCGCCGCTAACGGCTTTCCCTGGCGCGCTCGGCGATCCAGTCGGCGCTCGGCGGATTTTTGGGGTGGTGGCTCAGGCACAGCGGCGCCGCCACCTTGATCGGCCGATCGAAGCCTTCTCCGTAGACGTGAAACTGGCCGGTCTTGAGCCGCGCCACGTCGTCGCCGGCGCCGCCGCGCTGGCTTATCAGGTCTTTTACGACTTGGATCGCCGCGGGCGAATTGGCGCGGCCGTAGACCTGCGTCGTGCAGTTGGCGACGATGCGGTGATCGATGCTCTTGGGCTCTTGCGTGGCCACGATCATGCCCACGCCGTACTTTCGGAATTGGGCCGCGCCGCGCAGGATGCTCTGGCTGCACACGGTGGTCTTGTTCGCGGGGACGAAGTCCTTGGCCTCGTCGATGACGAATAGCCCGCCGAGGCCGGTTTCGCCCGCGAGCGGATGATCCTTGACCCAAGTGAACAGCGTCATCGCGAGCTGGTTGACGAAGTTTTGCTGGTTTTCCAGCGTGCCGAGGCCCGCGAGGTTGAACACCGAGATGGGCGTTTTGCCGTGGGCCGGGCGCTCGAAGAGCACGGCCGGATCCAGCGGCGTGCCCGCGGTCTTGAACAGCGGATCGTTGATGGTTTTCGCGCGGAGCGACTCGCTCATGTTGCGAGCGTGGCGCTCGGCTTTTTCGAACCCCGGAACGAGATCGGCCGGCAACTCCGCGAGAAATTCGATGTAGTCCTGCAAACCGCCGCTGCCACTGGTCGCGAAGAAGCGCAGCGACTCCTTGAGGATGGCTTCTTTCACGTCGGCGGTTTGGCCACGTCCTACGACGATCGGCCGCAGGCTGTCCGCGGCCATCTGCACCGCCTCGTTTAGCGCCTCGCCGTCCCCGCGCACGGCGGCAAAGTCGGGGAGCGGCCGCAGCACGACCGGATGCCCCGACTCGCGGCCGGGCGTGTACACGCGCACCGCGGTCTCCTCCTGGTAGCGCTCGGCGAGGGCCGCGTCGTCGTCGGAAAACCCGTCGGGGCGCTCGGGCCAGCGCTCGCCGAGCATCGATAGATCGTTTGCCACATCCACGACCACGGCTGGGATCTTGCGGAGCGCCGCCTCCTCGACGAGCCGGCGCACGAACACGGTCTTCCCGGATCCGGCGCCTGCGAGCACCGCCACGTGCTTGGTGAGCGAAGGGAGATCGAGCGACACCGGAGCCTTCGTGTTCTGGCCGCCCATCACCCGCGTGCCGGCCGGGAGCGTCTGGGCGTCCAGGGGGCGCGGGTGAGCATGCTCGGCGACTGACTCGCTGCCCTCGGCGACCGGCGCCTGTGGATTCTCGAAAGCCCCGGTGGCAGTTCCACCCGAAGGCGAGTCCGGCTGCTTTCCCGGCCGCGGCTCGGGCGGCTTGGTGCTGCCGGGGCGCTTTCGCTCGAGAAGCTCGCCGAGCCAGTCGGCGATGCCCCGAAGCGCGTCGATCTCGCCGACGGGACGCCTTCGCTTGAGCCACTCGTACCAGCCTGGGCGCGCGTTTTTGTTGAGCTCGGAGAGCGCCCACATCTTGCGCACGTCGGGCTCGCTGAAAAACGAAAGCTCCCCGCCGCGCGACCTGAGCCGGGAGACGAGCTGTTGCGAGACCTTCCCCTGGGGCTCGGGCGTGTGGCGCAAGACGATTAACTTCCGGAAGGCGATGCCTTCATCGATGCCCGCTTCGGTGATCGCCGCGCGCAGGCGCGCTTGAAACGCCAAGTGGTGAGTCCGTTCGAGCACGCGCACCGACAGGTGCTCCTCCCGGTCGTTTTGCCGGTGGTCGACGACGCGAAGGCGCGCGTGCAGCGGGTCGAACGCCTTGCGGCACCGGATGTGATCTTCGACCGACACGTCGAGCGCGTCGGGAAGGGCGTAGGCCTCCGTGGCGAAGTGAAGGACCTCACCCACGAGATCGCCCAAGGCGTCCTCCTGCGTCTCGTCGAGCAGGTGGGCGACGTCGGCCTGTGCGGCGAGCTCCTGGTATTCGCGATCGAGGGCGTCTACCGCGTCGCCCTGGCCCTCGGGGCCCTTTGCCTCCTCCTCGACGAGGAACGAGGCGAGCTCGCGCACGCGCCCTTCCGCCAAACACGCGCGGCGGTGCGCGTCGCAGCGCTTGAGTACCGTGCGCGGCGTCCACCCCTCGATTCCCTCGAACGCTTCGGGGCGAAACGGCCAGCTCGGGTAGGGCGCCTCGAACCCGGCTTCGCGAAAGCTCGCGCGAAGTCGCCTTTCGATGATCTGCCGGGGAAGCTCGCCAGATCCAGACGGGCGCAGGTTGTAGGCGCCCTCGAATCGATCCGCCGCGGCTTGGCCCGAGGTCTGCTTGAGGATGTCCCAGGTGGCCTGCAGGCTCGAGACGACGGTCAGCGTGCGGCTCGTCATGTCCCGGAGCTCCATGAGCCCGCGCCCGATCCCCTCGATGATCGACTGCGACAGGTGCACGCGCTGGGCGAGCTTCGGATCCATGTCGGCGGTGTCGAGCCCGGTGACCGTGTTGTGCTCGGCCACGATCGCGTCGAGCTGGTCGAGCGCGAGCACGGTGGGGCCCGACAGGCTCATCAGCCACGAAAGCCCGCGCACCACATCGGTGGGCCTCGGCTCGCTGTGCCGAAACCCGTGCAAAAGCTCCTGCTCGTCGCTGATGCCGGTCGCTTGCAGCCAGTCGAACCCGAGCGCTCGCAGCTGCATTTCGCTTGAGGCGTACAGAACGAGCGCGCGGAGCACGTCGCGGTGTTCGAGCCCGCGCTGCATATCGCTCGCGCCGCTCACCTCTTCGATGAGCTTGGTGGTCTTGGTGATGAGCCCCGGCGGCAGCTCGTCGATGAGGGCTCCCGCGTCGGTCGAGGCGCCGGGGAGGCCTCGCAGCACCTCCCGGCACTGCTCATCCCCCGATCCCCCGGGCTGCATGAGCGACTTGAGGTAGCCGAGGAGCACCGTCTCCCAAAAGTCGCGCACGTCGGTCATGTCGACGAGCACGAAGTAGACGCCGCGCGCGGCGCACGCGTCCCGGATCGAGCTCAAAAGGTGGGTTTTGCCCGCGCCCGCCTCTCCCGTGAGCACCATGCCCAGGGGGGAGTGCGGCTCGCTCTGGGCCGCGAGCGCGTCGACGTTTTGCAGCGCGGCGTTGCGAATGTCCTCGTGAAAGCCAGGCACGTGGTAGTCCGCATCGCGCCAAATGCGATCCACATGCATGGTCCACTGCAGGTCGACCCGTTGAAGAACGCCTAGCTCGTCCATGTCATCGCTCCAGTTTCACGTAGTGTTTGCGCTCTCCAGACATCGAAAGCGCCGCCTGCTCCATGCTCTGGGTGAGCTGGCGCGTGTTGTCCTCCGGAAACAGGACGCAGGCGCCCGCGCGAAACAGCTCGAGGAGGGTTTGGTCGAGCTCCTCGCGAGCGAGCTCGGGCAGGGAGTCGCGCAGGTGAGTTAGCGGCAGCGATTCGTTCAGGCGCCCGCCCGTGAGCTCCAAGTATGCGCTGCGCACCTGCGTGGTGCGGTCGGCCGCCCCATCGCCCGTTTCGCGGTCTTCGGTCGCGAGCGCGAACTCGGCGAGTGGAATGTCGTACCTGCGTAGCATCGCCTGAACCCGGGTGAGCACCTGCTGAAGGAGCGGCCCGGCGCTCGGGGCTTGGTTGAGCTTGGCGTCCAGGTTCTCCTCCGCCCACGACCACGCGCGATCGGTCAAGCGGAAGCGCTGCACCTGCCTCCCCGTGTTGGGGTTGCGTTCGGGATGCGAGGCCAAAAGGCCAGCCTCCACGAGGGGGCGTCGGACGTCTGCCTTCACCTCAGTGCCGATGGCGTCCATGTTCGGCTCGAACAGCATCCGCCAAACGAGCAGGGCGTGCTTGGGTTTCAGCTCAGGCTCATACATCCTTCATCTCCTCGCGAACGAGCTTGACGACGCCGCGTAAGCTCTCCAAGGCGGCTTGCACGTCTGCGACGATGTCGTCGTGGACGAGCCGCATCACGCGGTAGCCGCACTGCAAAAGCTCGGCGTCGCGGCGCCGGTCACGGCGGAACGCCCGGCGCCCGCCGTGGTAGCGATAGCTATCCACCTCGACGGCGACCAGGCCGTCGCGCCACAGCAGATCGACCACGAAGCGCTCGCCGCCGCGGGTTTGTATCGGCATGTTGTACTCGAAGACGGTGCGGAGATCCGGCGCCTGTCGGATCGCCGCCGCCAGCAGCTGTTCCGCCGGGCTTAGCGGATGCGGCTGCCCGACGATCGGGCGAATATCCAGCCCAGGGGCCCGCTCCGCCAGCGCGCGCTCCGCAGTGCGCGGTAGCTCGGCCTCGGGGGGCGCTGGTTGGACGGCGGGCCGCGCGGCGCGGGCAGGAGCGCGCTCTGCCGAATTGTGCTGCCGCTCGTCGGCCCGGATGACGACCGGCGCGCTCGGCCCGGCATCGGGACGTGAGCTCCCGGCGGCTCGCTCGCGTTCCGGCTGCGCCCGCTCGTCGGTGTAAATGGCGCCCGCCGCGCCCTCGGCGCCGTCGAGATGGAGCGCGTCGTAGGCGATGGGATCGAGCTGTGGCCGGTCGGTGAGCGGAAGCGCGGCGATCACGGCGACCCGGGACTCCGTTTGCCGGGCGAGCCACTCGGCGGCGCGGGCGACGCCGAGCAGCCGAGAATCTCCCGGGTCCCGGCCGAGCGCGAGCAGGAGCCAAAGGCCGCGGGAGTCGAGCGCCTTGGCGAGCTGAGCGGCGTGAACCGCTCGGGCATGCGCTCCGCGCGCGGGAGCTCGTCCGCCAGCGGCCCGGTTCCACGCGGCTTCGAGCCAAGCCGGCGACACGCCGGGCTGATCCGCCGCCGCACCCCGCAGCGCGTCCGGAGTGCTGCCTGCGGTCTCCGGCTGTCGCGCGCTCCCGTACCACCTTGGCCAAAGCCGGCGCGCGATCTCCGCGAGGCCGGCCAAGACATCGTCGATGAGGTCGGCCGAGCCGCCGCCCTCGTCCACCCACCGCGTCACGACCGTGTGCTCGCGCGAAGCGAGCGACGCGACGAGCTCGGCCGCATCCGCGGGCTCGCCGACCACGAGCCCCGCCGTCCCCGCGCCTCGACTCGTCATCCAGCGCGCCGCGCGAGCGTCCGGCGCCGGCCTGTCCCCCCCGTGCACAGTGAATCACTGTCTCGCCTCGCGGAACCGCGGTCAAGCGGCTCGCTCATGTGCGGGCGGGGATCCAGACGCCCCCCGCGCGGTATCCGTGGGCCGCGCTGCCGGTGCGCGCCGTCTCCGTGGACGAGGTCGCGGCGTAGACTCGCGCCATCTCATCGCGCTGGCAGCCAAATCGTCCGAGCCGCGCCCTCTGCGAGAGCCGAACGGCTGGCCTCCCGGATCCCCCGGCCGGCGTTCATTTGCGCTCACCGGCCGGTGGCGCGCTCATTCCAGCGTGGGTAATGTGAGGCCGTGATGCTATATGGGGCCACGGCGAGCCCGAAGCCTCACGGGATGATTTCATGAGCACACAGGAAGCCTTCGAATCGGCGCAA
>SLNH01000286.1 GCA_007133195.1 Nannocystineae bacterium
GCCGAGTCCTGCGCGAGCCGGCGCCTTTCCAAATTCCAGCCCTGCCTCCCGGAGCGCCTCGAAGCCGAATACCTCGCCGAGCGGCTCACGGCCCCGGACACCGCGCGCGACGCGCTAGCCCTTCTTAGCTCAGAGTAACGGGCGCTGATGATGGCTTTCGGCGTAGAGCGAGCGCATAGGTGAATTTAGAATTCGGTGGCGCGTCTGTGCTGGACACGGCGTCACGGCGTCGGTGATGGTTTGGTAGCATGGGGAATGCTGGCCGCGTACACCCTCTGCCCGCGCACATAAGGACCTAACGATGACGACCCCACTCCACACGCCGGCGATGCAGGCGGCGGTTTCCAGCGGCTTTCCAAGGCGCCTCGCACGCGCGGGCGCCATGTTCGGGGCCGCGCTCGTCGCCTTTGGCGCGGCTTGCGGCGGATCCCCGGATGCGGGGGATGGCGAACCCAGCGACCGGGATGACGACGGCGAAGAGCGGGAGCCAGAGCGCGAGCATCCCGAGGCCCTCCGTTTCGCCGGGCTCATGCATCTCGACGGACTGGAAGCCCTTCCGGCACATACGGAGGCCGAGGATTCGCCCTATTCGGCGAGTTGGCGACTCGGTGCGTTCGAGGATGAGGCGAGCTTGGAAGCGTTCGCGGATGCGGCGGACGTCGCGCTCGAGGAGGATGTGGACTGGTCTCGCGAGTTCGTTCTGTTTGCCGTATTCGACGGCCAAACGAATCGGCTAAGGGACCCGAGAGTGGAGGTGGACGAGTCCGCTCGCGAGGTGACGCTGTATTTCGAGCGGGACGGGATCGAGCCACATTACGCCGAGGAGACGCCCGTCGTGCTCCACGCAGCGCCGCGGGACGGGATCGAGACCGTGCGCTACGTGTCGGAGTCTATGCCTGCGCCGGGCGCCGAGACCGAGATCGGTGTCTGGTCCCCCACGGGCGAGTAGCGGCGACGCGGAGCGCAGCGATAAGCTGACGCATGGTCCACCGCGACGCGCGTCGCCACGGCCCCAGAGACGGCGCGCGGTGCTAACCGTCTCTGCGGGGCAATCGCGGATCCAGTTGTCGAGAGGTGGGCCTTCGACGCGGGAAAACTCCTCGGTGTTATCCGTGACGAGTGTGCAGTCGAGCGTGCCACTCGGGGTAAGGGCACGGGATCTCCTCGCTCGCGGTGTCCTTAGCTGCTGCTATGCGAGGAGCTGGCGGGGGTGGTAGCGGCCGGCGAAGGGGCTTGAGGGCTGGTCTTGGAGGGCGTGGAGGACGGAGGTTTTCCAGCGCTCGGGGATGGCGGTCTCGCCGTGGGCGGCGCCGAGGAGGGCGCCGACGATGGCGGCGTTGGTGTCGGCGTCGCCGCCGCGATTGGCGGTGTCGATGAGGGCGGCCTCGAAGGACGGGGCGTGGCTTAGGTGCCAGAAGGCGAGGCGGAAGGCGACGCGGACGAAGCCTTGATGATCTAGGAGGTGGAGGTCGGGGGTGTAAAGGTTGGGGTCGGGCGATTCGGCGGCGTCGAGGTCGCCGAAAAGGGCGGAGAGGGCGTCTTCAACGCATCCCTCCAGGTCGATCTCCGCTAGGTGGCGACACGCGGACGCTCCAACTCCTGGCACACAGCCGCTTCGGCACATCACAGCCGAGGTCACCCAGTAAGCCGACACACATGCCGCACCCGCGAAGCCATGATGCGGAGCGGAGGGGGTAGGACACAAGGCGCCAACCGTCCCGATATTTCAGACCGCAGCGCTTTGCGCGTCGGTCTGGCTGTCGCCGCGTGGTTAGAGGTGCGCTTGCAGTCGGTCGGGATCAGCTCGCGGAGATGATGCTCTACGTCAGAGAGATTCAGAAGCTTAGCCGGCATGTGTTGCCGCAGATTCTTGGCACTCGCGACACTGGGTGGACTCGGGGCGGACGCGCAGTCTGCGCAGGCCGATCGGCTCTTCGCAGCGCAGGCATTCGCCGAAGCTTCCCGCCTGTATCCGGCTTAGCGCGGAGCGGAGCTGCTTTTGCCGCGTTTCGAGCTCGCCCCGCCTCGCGACGGCGAACTGCTGCTGTTGGAGGGCATCGACGCGGCTCACGCGACCGATTTCCAGATCGAGGTTCACGGGCTTGGCGTCGTCCCTTGCGTCTTCCAAGCTCGCCTCAACCTCGGCGAGCGTCTTCTCGATGAGACTCCGCAGCTCTTCGAGCTCCTCCCCGGAAGGCAGACTCTCCTCGCTCATCTGGGGAGTTTGCCCCGAATTGCCCGTCCTGTCTCGCCCGGTGGGGCCACCCGGCTTTGGCGAACCATCCGGCTGCGGGCTTGCACCCAGCGCCGCACTCCGCTAGCAAGGCCGCGAGCCCACGCTCATGCGCTACCTCCGCTTTTTCGCAGAAAACCGGCGCTTTCTCGCGTTCGGCTTGCTCCTCACGTTCGCCTCGAGCTTCGGGCAAACCTTCTTCATCGCGCTTTTCGGCGCCGACACGCGCGCCGATCTCGGCCTCAGTCACGGGGAGCTCGGCGCGATCTATTCGGCGGCCACGCTCGCCAGCGGGCTATTGTTTTTGTGGGCCGGCGCCAGCGTCGATCGCTACGATCTGCGCGTGGTTACGGTGTTCGCCTGCGCCGGCCTGAGCGCTGCCGCGCTGGGACACGCCGCGGCCACGACCATTCCCATCCTCCTCATTTCGTTTTTCGGCCTTCGCCTCACCGGCCAGGGCCTTTTGAGCCACCTCGCCGCGACCTCGATGGCGCGCTATTTCGAGGGCGGGCCCGGGGGCTCTCGAGGCCGCGCCCTCTCGATCGCCTCGCTCGGTCACCCCGCCGGCGAGGCGATATTTCCGGCCCTCGGCGTGGCGGCTATCGCCGCCCTCGGCTGGCGGCAGACGTGGCTCGCCGTGGCCGCGGCAGTCGCTGCGGTCGTCATCCCGCTCGCGCTCTGGCTCCTTCGGGGGCACGGGATCCGCCATCAGCGCATGCTCGCGCGGGCGGCGCAGATCGATCACGAAGCCCTTCGGCCGAGTTGGCGGCGGCGCGACGTCCTGCGCGACTACCGGCTTTACTTGGTCCTCCCCGCTGTGCTCGCGCCGGCGTTCATCAACACCGGCGTCTTCTTTCACCAGGTTCATATCGTCGAGGAGAAGGGCTGGAGCATGGGCGAGTTCGCGGCGGCGTTTACGGTCTACGCGCTCACCTCGGTCGCGAGCGCCCTCGCCGCCGGAGGGCTCGTCGATCGGCTGGGCGCGCTCCGCCTCCTCCCTGCAGTGCTCGTTCCGCTCGGCGTGGGCCTGTCGGTCATGGCGGCGGCGAGTCACGTGGCGGTGGCGTTTTTCTACATGGCCGCAGCGGGCGTTACCCAAGGGGCGAATGCCACAGTGGTAAACGCCGTTTGGGCCGAGCGCTACGGCATCCGCTACCTCGGCGCGATCCGGGCGCTCGCGCAATCGCTGATGGTGCTGTCGACGGCCCTCGCGCCCTATACGCTCGGCGCGCTCATCGACGCCAATGTATCTGCCGAGGCGCTGTTTCCGCTGCTTTTGGCGTGCGTCGTCGCCGCGATCGCAGTGGTGATCCCAGGGTCGAGGCTGGGGCCTAGCGCGCGCGCGCAAAGCGCGCTCCAGCGCGCCGACGCCAGCGGATCTCAGCTGTCGTGATCCGTGCGGCTTATTTACCGGCCGGCTGGCTTCGCCATCCTCGCGCTCGACATCAATCCGCTACAGCCTCCTAGGGACGCTTCTGCGCGGGGCTACGTGTCGGAGTCTATGCCTGCGCCGGGCGCCGAGACCGAGATCGGTGTCTGGTCCCCCACGGGCGAGTAGCGGCGGCGCGGAGCGCGGCGATAAGCTGACCGCTGTCTTCGCTTCGCCCCGCCGTCCGTAAAGCGCCGCAGCGGGGCGCCGCGAGGGGAGGAATAACGAGGTCGCCGGAGGGCGAGGAGCTCCGCGACGCCATCGACCGCGGACCTGCGAGGCACCACCCAGCCGGGCGCGCGCCGCTCGCATAGGGTAGGCTCGCCCGCCATGGTCCGCGCGATCCTCACCCATCCGGGCGGTGCTCATAAAGACGATCTGCTCGCCGTCTGCGTGCTCGTAGCCCGCCACGGCGCGCCGGTCTACCGCCGCGAGCCGACCGCTGACGAGCTCGCCGACCCGGGCGTCGCCGTCGTGGATATCGGCGGCGTCCACGACCCCGCCCGCATGAATTTCGATCACCATCACTTTCCCCGCGAGCATCCGCCGACCTGCGCCTTGAGCTTGGTCCTCGAGCACCTCGGCCTTTACGACGACGCGCGGCGGTTTTGCGATTGGCTCGAGCCTGCGGAGTGGTTCGACTCGCGCGGCCCGACGAAGACCGCGGAGTATCTGGGCGTGCCGCGGCGGGCGATTTCGCAGCTGAACTCTCCCATCGACGTGACACTTCTGCGGCGGTTCGCGCGGGCGAGCGAGCTTAGGGCAAGCGATCCGATCTACGAATTCGTGCGGATCGTCGGCGAGGATCTCCTCGAGTATCTGCGGGTCGCCCGCGAGCGCCTGGACTTCGTGAACGCGCGCGTCGAGCGCTGGCGGATCGACGCGGCGGGCGAGCCGCTCGAGGCGCTATTTCTCCCGCGCACCGATCCCCCGGCCGACGAGCCGAGCGCCATGCTCTCGAGTTATATCCGCGCGCACGGCGACACGACCGTGGCCGCCATCGTTTATCCCGATCGCCGCGGCGACGGCTACGGCATCGCCCGTTACGAAGACCATCCCAAGCTCGACTTTTCCCGCGTCGAAGGCGAGCCCGACGTCCACTTCGCCCATAAAAGCGGCTTTATGTGTAAAACGTCGGCGACCGAGCCCGCGCGGCTCAAAGAGCTCATCGCCGCGGCCTCGGGCGCCAGCGGTTGACGCGGATGCGATCATTCCCCGGCGAGCGCGGCCGAGCGCGTTTGCACCGGAGGTGCCTTCTCGGCACCCCGCCCAAAAACGCGGCCTGTTGGGGAACGGCTCTCGTCGATACAGCGGCGGCGGAAGCGCAGCCTCGCGGGCATCGAGGGTGCCGAACCCGATCGACACTTCGGCCTAAGCAGACTGCCCGCCGGACAGAGGCCACCGCTGTCGCAAGACTTCGATGAGCGCTTCGCGAGTGGCGGTCTCTAGGACGATCGTGCGCGGCTTGCTGATCTCCTCCGCGTGCTCGGGCATGAACATGCCGTGCTGGCGCATGTAGGCCTCGGCCTCCTCGGAGGTGAACTCGAGCTTTCGCACCCGGAACGCCCCGCCTTCCGCGCAGACGGCGTGGGTGAAGTGCGGCGCGCCGAAGCGCACCTCCGTCGCGCAGGCGCGGCGAGTCTTCGCCGAAGCCGGTCGTCGTGAGGGCGAAGGGGAACCTCGTCACAAGCTGCCTACATGTCGCAGGGAACCATGCCTCGAACTTGCGTGCCGCGCATTGATTCCCCATTCGAAGGTGACGTTTAATGATCTTATGAGCCAAATCGCACGGCGCCTTACGCTTCCTTCTTCACTGGGGTCGTCGCGGAGCTGGGGACGGCGCAACTCAGTGCCTCGCACCACCGCGCCCGCCATCGTGTTGATCGCGGGGCTCGTGGGGTGCGTAACCGACGATCAGGGCGTCGCACCGCCGGGTTTTGCCGGCGTCGCCGAGCACCCCGAGGCCGCGTTTATGTCGGTAGGCGGCACTTCGGAGGAGGTCTGGGCGGTGGGCGCGCAGCCTGACCTCCTCGATGACGCGGTCGTGCTCCGGAAGCGCGGCGGTGAGTGGGAATCTATCGACACGGGGCAGCCCCACCCGATGTGGTGGGTGCATGCGTTCGAGGATGGCCCGGCGTTCATCGGCGGCGGCGGTTCGACCGTGCTCCGCGTCGAGGGCGACGAGATCGAGCGCACGCCCACGCCGCCGTTTTTCGGCCACACGATTTTCGGGCTGTGGGGCGCCAGCCCCGACGACGTCTT
The DNA here is from genome assembly GCA_007133195.1 of Nannocystineae bacterium. GTDB lineage: Bacteria > Myxococcota_A > Polyangia > Haliangiales > Haliangiaceae > SLNH01. Next base: position 5,925 of record SLNH01000286.1, read on the forward strand.
CGCCGTGGGTGGCGTGGCCAACAGAGAGGGGTTTATTTGGCAGTACGATGGCGACGACTGGACCGTCGCCGATCTGCCGCTCGATGAGTTTCCTCTGACCGACAGTGGCGAGCTTCCGGCGCTTTTCAAGGTGTGGGGGCGCGCGTCCGACGACGTATGGGTCGTAGGCGACCTCGGCATCGTGCTCCATTACGACGGCGACGACTGGACCCTCGTCGACTCGGAGACCACCGAGACCCTGTTTACGGTCTACGGCAACGAGGACGAGGTCTTCGCCGTGGGCGGGAACGCGGCGGGCGTCGTCCTCCGCGGCGATCGCGACGGCTTCGTCCAAGATACGCCTCCGGCCGCGCCGCTCTTGCAGGGGCTCACCGTCGATGAGCAGGATCGGGTGTGGGTTGCTGGCGAAGACGGCTACGCGGCGCGGCTCGACGGGGGAGAGTGGGGCGAGGTCGACCTCGGCTACGAGGCTCCGCCGCAGTCGGTGCACGCGCTGTGGAGCGACGGAGAGGGCGCGATATGGACTGCCGGCGGGGAGGTTTTGTCGCCGGGCCTGGCAGATGGCAGCGTGCGCGCCTCAGCCCCGCAGGTCTCCGCCTGGGCACCGTCCGCGCCAGAGGAGCCCGATCTGTCGTGCCCTGACGAGCGCGTCGATCCCGCGCCCGACGGGACCATCGCGCGGCGCTGGGGGGAGCAGCTTCTGGGTGGCGTTAGGAACGACGTGCCGAACCCGCCTGTCCACGCGCGAAACGTTCATCACACGACCGTCGCCATCTTCGACGCGTGGGCCGCCTATCAAGATCAGGCCGACAGCGTGGTCTACACCGATCGCTACGAGCCGGAGAGCGACGACGACGTCGAGATCGCGATCAGCTATGCGGTCTACCGCCTGCTTCGCCACCGCTACGCGGACTCGGTCGGCGTCGAAACCACGTTCGATTGTTATGACGAGTTCATGGACGTGCTCGGCCTCGATCCCGACGACGATCGCACGAGCGGCGACGACCCGGTCGCCGTGGGCAACCGCATCGGTGAGGCCGTTATCGATCACTATGCGGACGATGGCGCCAACGAAGCGGGCGGCTTCGAGGACCCGGCCGGCTGGGATCCCGTCAATCCGATCATGAGCGTCGACCGGCCGGGGACGAACGTGGAGGATCCGGATCTCTGGCAGCAGATGAACCTCGGCACCGCGCAGACGCAAAACGGCCTCATTCTCGACGACGCCGTGCAGCCGTATATTGGTCCGCATTGGCGCGACGTGGAGCCGTTCTCTCTCGAACGCGATCCCGACACGGGTCTTTACTCCGAGCCCATGGACGGGGTCCCTGCGGTCGCCGACGACCGCATGGCCGACGAGGTGGTCGATATCATCGAGCGGAGCTCGCACGTCGACGTCGACGACGGAGTGACGATGGACATCGGCCCGGGCGCTCTCGGAAACAATAGCCTCGGCGCCGATGACGGCGAAGGTCACGAGGTAAACGAGGTCACGGGGGAGCCCTACGATTCGAACGTAGTGAGGCGCGGCGACTTCGCCCGCATCGTCGCCGAGTATTGGGCCGACGGGCCGGATTCCGAGACCCCGCCGGGGCATTGGCTGCGGATCGGGTTCGACGTGAGCGACGCGCTGGATCCCGAGGATCGGATCCCCTTCGACGAAGGTGATCCGGTGGACCGGCTGGCGTACGAGGCCATCTTATTCCTCACCATCGGCGGCGCCGTGCACGACGCGGCGATCTCGGCGTGGGAGCTCAAGCGCGAGAGCCTCGGGCCGCGCCCGATTACCCTCGTTCGGTGGATGGCGGAGAAGGGGCAGCGGAGCGACGAGTCACTGCCGAGCTACGACCCAGACGGCCTGCCGCTCGTGCCGGACCTCATCGAGCTCATCACCGAGGAGAGCGCGGCGCCCGGCGAGCGGCACCACCATCTGCGCGGGTATATCGGCGAGGTAGCGGTCATGGGATGGCGGGGTGAGCCGGGTGATCGCGACGGCGATTACACGCCGGTCGAGTGGATGCGGGCCGTCGACTGGATCCCCTATCAGCGGCGGACCTTCGTCACGCCGGCGTTTCCCGGGTTCACCTCGGGCCATAGCACGTTCAGTCGATCCGCCGCCGAGGCGCTCACCCGGTTTACCGGCACCGAGTTCTTCCCCGGCGGCATGCGCGAGATGGTCTACCCGAAAAACGATTTCCTCGAGTTCGAGGTCGGGCCGAGCGAGGAGATCCGCCTTCAGTGGGCGACCTACCAGGACGCCGCCGATCAGGCGGGCCAGTCCCGCATCTACGGCGGCATCCACATCTTCGCCGACGACGAGGTCGGTCGTCACAACGGCTACATAGCCGGAAACTCGGCCGCGGATCTCGCGAGCGAGCTCTGGTCTGGCGACGCGGAGTGAGTCTTCACCACGCCCGCGGTACAGGCTGGCGATGAGCCGCACCGAAGGCTTGTTCCGCCGCGAGATCGGAGTGGGGGGACGCGGAGTTGCTCGTCGTTCACGGGGACCGGACTGGGCTCATAGCTACCTCATGCCGAAGGCCCGGCGGCTGGCGGCGTCGTTCACGGCGAGCGCGACCTTCGGTTCCCGGTCGAAGACGTCGCGTGGCTGTCGACGCAGGCAGGATCTTCATCGGCCCGTGCCGCGTGGGCAGGTCTCGACGTCGATCGCGACCATGGCATCGCGGACAGCGGAAGGAGCGTGGGCGCCCCGGTTTAGCGGTAGAGCCCCTCCACCTCGGCGTAGCGCTCCATCCACTCCGGCGGAACCTCACCGCCGAGATGAGCGCGCAGTCGATCGAGGAAGGCGTGGGTGCCCGGCGCGAAGCCCTGCGCGGTTCCCGCGGTGAGGCGGCGATGCGAGAGCTTGAGCCGCGTTCCCTCGGCTTCGGCGATAAGCTCCCAGCGGACGACGGTCTGCTCGCCGCTGGGCATCTCACCGCGGGCGTCGGTGTTCCATTCGTACTCGAAGATCCGCGGCGGATCCCAAGTGAGGATGCGGCCCGTCCACCGGATCTCCGCCGGCCCGGTGACCATCTCGACGCGGCGGGCTTGCAGGTCGATCTCCGCATCGAGCGCGAGCCATGCGCGGAGCTCGGCGGGCTCGGTGAGCGCGCGCCAAATCACCTCCGGTGGGTGATCGAAGAAGCGTTCGAACTCGAGGCTGGCGTAATCGCCCTTCTGGATAACGACGCCGGCTGGACTGTGTGCATGGCGATTTTGGTTGTCGGAGCTCATCGGCGCGGCTTTCTCCGGGTTGAGGCGCGCGAGCGCGCGTTCGTTTCGAGGTGTTTTTCGAGCGCGTCGAGGCGACCCCGCCAGAACGGGCGGAAGGTGGCGATCCACCGATCGAGCTCCTCGAGGTGCTCCGGGCGCAGGCGGTAGATGCGCTGCTGCTGCGCCGCGCGGGCCTCTACCAGTCCCGCGTCGCGCAGTACCCGCAGCTGCCTCGAGATCGCAGGCTGACTCCGATCCGGAAACGCCTCCACGAGCTCGCCCGCCGTCCGTTCGCCCGCGCTGAGCAGTTCCAGGACGCGTCGGCGCGTCGGATCGGCCAGCGCGGTGAAGACATCGGTCGCCCCGGTCGTCATGTATGCGTATATAACATTATGCAGATATGGTGGCAAGTAGTGGCAGCACTCCCCGGGAGCGAGGGCGCCTAGCCCCGCACCGGGCGCTGTGCGCTGATGCGCCTCAGTGCCGGCGCTGGGCCCGCACGCCGACATCGCCCGCGCGATCTCGGAGGCGAAGTCGCGGTCCAGCGCGATGGCGCTGCCGTTGGTGGCGGCGACATCGAGGGCGACGCGCCGGGCTCCGCGGGTTCACAACAGAGTCAGTCCCAACCTGCCGCGAAGCTGCGCCCCATGAATCCGGCCGTCTCTCGCGCCTGCTCCTCGAGCGCGCGGCGCGACAATAAACCCGGTTCGAAGTGTGCTAAGGCAAGCTCAGCATGACATGGGGCGGTAATCTATAAGCTTCAGGTACAGGGCGTAGGGTGGCCGAAGTACGGGGCGCACGTTGGGGGCACGCTCCAGAGTGCGCACGTTGGGGTCACGCTCCAGAGTTGCAAGTGCGCCTCGCAACTGCCGTTTTCAGAAAAGGCGACAAAGTCAGGGATTCTGGAGTTTGTCACGTTTCCTTAGAACCTGAGTAAGTCCGGGAAGTTAAAGATATGGATCGCGACCCCACCGCCCGGCCCACCGCCCCGCGACCGCCCCGTCGGTCTGCGCCTTCATCGAGGCGTCGTAGCTCTCTCGCAATTCGCGCTTCCCCCCCATGACCACCGCCTCCGCCCCCCAGCCGTCCGACGGTCAAGCGCCCGCAGAGCAGGCGGATCCCCACGCACCGTCGCCGCTGCTCGCCGCGGGCTCTGCGCAGCTCGGGCCACGCCGCGTGTGGGTGCGGGCTGCGCAGGGCGCCACGCTGGCGCTGGGGGCGCCGCTCGGGTGGCTTGGCCTTCGCGTCCTCGGCGGCGCCTCCCCGCTCGATGACCTCGCCGCGCATCCCCTGCTTTACACGTATCTCCTGGTCGCGACGACCGCCGCGTTTGCCCTGTTCGGCACGCTCCTCGGCGCGAGGGAAGACGCGCTTTACGCCCTGAACGCCGCGCTCGCGGAACGCTCCGTCACCGACTCGCTCACCGGCCTGAAAAACCACCAATACTTCTTCGCCCGCCTCGGTGAAGAGCTCTCGCGGCACCGGCGCGAGGACAAGCCCCTCTCGCTGGTGGTGATGGACCTCGATCATTTCAAGCAGGTCAACGACACCCACGGTCATCCGGCGGGAGATCGGGTGCTGGCGGCGGTCGCCGACGCTGGTCGAGATGTGCTGCGCCGGGAGGACACCCTCGCGCGGCTGGGCGGCGAGGAGTTTGGCTTTTTGTTACCCGGCCTGGATCTGGACCAGGCGATGGAGGTCGCCGAGCGAGTGCAGCAGGCGATCGAGAGCGTGCGGGTCCCATCCGACGGCGGCGCAGCACTGCGGGTCAAGGTGTCGATCGGCGTCGCCTCCGCCGCGCAGGCCTCGACCGACGCCGCCGAGCTCTACGCACGCGCCGACGCCGCGCTCTACGACGCCAAGGTGCGAGGTCGCGACCAGATCGCCGCGCGATGAGCATCGCTTACTACGCGTCGACCGCCCGCGATCATCAATCCGCCGAGCTCGACATGAGAAACGCGTCCGCGTAGATCCGGCTCATCGAGGCGCCAGCGAAAACCGCCTTCTTGCGCATCGACGGCCGAGCCCGGGGCCTCCGCAGGCTCGGGGCCAAGATCCTCGAGCGCATGATCCGCAGGGTGCCGTGCTCCTCCGACAGGGCCAAACTTTCGGCTGCGTGTCGGTCGAGCTCCTCGGGCTCACCGCGGGCGTGACTGACCATCGCTGCGAAGGTGAGCACGAAGGTTGTGGTGGGCGGAAATGACGGGCGAGCTGGCGCGCCACGCGGCGGCTTAGCGAGGCGCGGCGCGCCGGGGTGAGGGAAGCGTAAACCACGTCTCGACAGAGCGTGTGGACGAACTGGCAACGCATCGACAGGGTGCCGTCGGGCAGCTTTCGCTCGGCGATCTGCTGCACCAGCGCGTGCGCCCGTTCGAGGCGATCGAGGCGCTCCTCCACCTCCTCCTGCGACCACCTCAGCGCGGCAGCGACCACGGCGGAGTCGAAGGCGCTTCCCTGCACGCTCGCGACCGGGAGGAGCTCGCGGCCCTCGTCGCCCAGCTGGTCGATCTTGCGCTCGATGACGCTGCGCACAGACTCGGGAATCCTGGCGATGACGTCGGCACAATCCAAGCCGAAGCCACCGCCCGGCGCGGCGTAGATGGCCGCGCGCTCCTCCAGGTCTCGCAGCACCTGGAGCGCCGCGGAGTGGGATGCCTACGAGGCGGAGGGCGCGGTGCCGGCGGCGGCACAAGAGATGGAGCGGCAGCGCAAACAGGCGCTCTGGCGCTGGTATCGCTTCGTGGTCGATCAGGCGATGGCCGGCGCCCACTACGAGGTGGCGGTGGCCGAGCTCGGCAGCACGCGGGACGATTTGATTACGGGCTCGGAAGCCGAGCACAAGATGTCGCCCGCCATCGTCGAGCGGGAGCTAGCGCTCGCCGGCTTCGTGCAGCGCTCGCGCCAGGCCATCGGGCCACGCGACGATCCGACGCTGCAGAGCTTTCACGTCTACGAGCTCTCGCCCTCTTCCTCCGCGTGAGCGCGGTCATAGACGCGACCGCCTGTAGGAAACACGAGGGCGGCGCGCGCTGCGAGCGTGGGCGAGTAGTTCGCTCGTTCGAGCCACGACGCCCTTTCGAGGAGGTACGACGCAGCCAGACGGCCGAGGACGAGCCGGACGGGCTTAGGGCAACCGGGGGGCGCCGCCTCCGTTGGGATCCGGCGCTTGGGCGCCGTCGCCGGCGGCGTGGCTGGTCGACAGGCTCAGCTCCTCATCGTCGCGGGCCTGGGTCGCCAGCGCCTGACGCACTCCCGCGCCGTAGGCGGAGTCCACGCGATCGAAGAGCGCTAGCTGGCGATCGATAATGAACTGCGGGACGCCTTGCATGGCCGCGGCGATGTTGTGAAACAGGCGGTGTTTTTGGTCGTCGTCGAACAGGTTGAAGAGCGCGCGGGGTTGGGAGAAGTGGTCGGCCTCGCCGCGAAAGTCGTAGCGGGCCACATCTCCCGCATAGCGGTGCGAAGGCTCCTCCACGCTGGGATCGGCCACCGGCCCACCGAAGCTATTGGGCTCGTAGTAGGCGTCGGGGTTCGTGCGCAGGCCGAACGGCATCTCGCCGTGAAGGTGGTAATGGTGCACGGGGCAGCGCGGCCGGTTGACTTCGAGCGCCTCGTAGTGGGTGCCGATGCGGTAGCGGTGGGCGTCGGGGTAAGAGAACAGGCGGCCCTGCAGCATCTTATCGGGCGAAAACCCGATCCCGGGAACCACATTCGACGGGTTGAACGCCGACTGCTCGATCTCGGCGAAATAGTTGTCGGGGTTGCGGTTTAGCTCCATCTCGCCCACCTTGATGAGCGGGTATGCCCCGTGCGGCCACACCTTCGTCAGGTCAAAGGGGTTGTGCTCGAACCGGTCCTCCTCACCCTCGGGCATGATCTGGACGTAGAGGGTCCACTTGGGGAACTCACCGCTCTCGATCATGCCGTACAGCGCCTCTTGATAGCTCTCGCGCGACTTGGCGACGACCTGCGCGGCCTCGTGGTTGGTGAAGTGCGCGTGGCCCTGCTGGGTCTTGAAGTGGAACTTCACCCAGTATCGCTCGCCCGCGTGATTCCAGAAGCTGAAGGCGTGGCTGCCGTAGCCGTTCATCCGGCTCGGATCCGTGGGGATGCCGCGGTCCGACATGAGGATCGTCACCTGGTGCAGCGACTCCGGGCACAGCGACCAGAAGTCCCACATCGCGGTCGCCGACCGCAGGTTCGTCCGCGGATGCCGCTTTTGCGTATGGATGAAGTCGGGGAACTTATAAGGATCCGCGACGAAGAACACGGGGGTGTTGTTGCCGACGAGATCCCAGTTCCCCTCCTCGGTGTAAAACTTAAGCGCAAACCCGCGCACATCGCGCTCGGCGTCGGCCGCGCCCTGCTCGCCCGCGACCGTAGAAAACCGGGCCAGCATCTCGGTCTGCTTTCCCACAGCGCTGAAGATGTCTGCGCGCGTATAGCGGGTGATGTCGTCGGTGACGGTGAACGTCCCGTAGGCGCCCCAGCCTTTGGCGTGGACCACGCGCTCGGGAATCCGCTCCCGGTTTTGGTGGGCGAGCTTTTCGATCAGCTGGTGATCCTCGAGGAGCAGCGGGCCGCGCGGCCCCACGGTCTTGGCGTCTTGATTGCTGGCCAGTGGGGCGCCGGCGGTCGTGGTCAGTCGGGGTCGTTTCGTCATGAAGTCCTCTCGTGGGTGACGTGTGTGCCTTCGATGGCCACCCTTGGATGCGCGCGGCGGCGCTCCCCCGCCGCGCGGCCGGCGGCGCTCCCGCGTCACACCGGTGCTCCCGAGCCGCGGCGCTGGCGGCGCCCGCTCCCTTCGTCGGCCTGGCCGACCGTCCCCCCGGGACAAACCGACCGTCGAGCCGGCTTAGGCCGGTCGCCGCGCCCGGCGAACGGGGGCGCGCCTGCCCTTGATCAAGGCTCCGCGGAGCGCATTGACCACATTTTCGGCGACGCGCTCGTCTACCTCGAC
>SLNH01000121.1 GCA_007133195.1 Nannocystineae bacterium
CCGACGCTGGGCGTGAAGAACTGAAGCCCGACCGACGCTGGGCGCGAAGAACTGAATCCCGCCCGAGAACGATTTGTGATTGGCGATGACGAGGCCGGCGGGGGACTGGGCGACGGGATCGATGGTGCCAGAGAGCGCGAGCGTAGCTCTATGCGGAGCACGCCCGCGGCTACGGGGCCGGATAGGCCGCGCCGTCTGCGCAGACTGGCTACATGGGGTCGCGGACGGCGACTTCGAGGCGAGCGGAGGTGGAGAGGGTGAGGTCGTCTAGGTGGCCGGTGCGATCGTCGTCGGTGATGACGTGGGCGTGGAGCGAGGTGGAATGGTCCACGACGACGCCGGTGTGATTGTCGGTATGGAGGCCGACAATGCGGAGGGGCTCGTTTCGGGATTCGAACGCGTGGGCGTACTCCATTCGCTCGTCGCATGAGGAGACGCCGTCGGGAAGGCGTTTTGCGTCGATGACGTGCCAGTCGGCGGTCGCCGCGGGGTCGGTGATTCGGAACGCGAGCGCCTCATCGACGCGCTTTTGGCTTCGCCAGGCGTCTAGCGCGCGCTCGAGGGCGTCTAGATCGCCGCCGCCTTCGATTGGCACCGGCTCCCAGTCGGAAACGGCCGCTCCGAATAAAAGCGTGGCGTCTTTCGCCTCGTCCACCTCGTTTGGCGATAGGACTGAGAACACGGGCGGCTCGCCCGCGTCGGCGAGATACACCTTGTCGTCCCAGACTGTGATCTCCCCGCTGAGCTCACCAAGCGCGCCGACGGCGTGGTTGAGGCGGGACGAACCCGAGAGCGCGTCGGTGAGCCCGATCGAGGCCGACATATCGCCCTCGATGTTGATGCGGCGAAGCTCGCCGTAGGTGGTGAGCTCGGGGACCTCGCTCGACGTCTCGGCTTCGACATGCTCCGGGTGCGCCGCGGACTCGTCTGCTTCGGCAGGAGGCTGGGCGTCTTCCTGATTACAGGCCAAGGCGGCCGCTGAGAGCGCCACTAGGCCCATGTACCGAGGTAGGAGGTAACCAGGCGAACTCATGCGCCGAGGATGCCACAGCGAAGATCCGGGCGCACGGAGAGGCGGCGCGCCGCCATAGCGGGAAAGCGCTGCGAGTGAAACTGGCGGCGACCTGTGCTGACGCGCCGTCGCGCGCTGATGCGGTCGCGCTGGGCGCTGGCGCGGTCGAACGCAAAAAAGCCCCGTGGTCGCTAGCCCGGTGGGCTTCCCTCAAGTGAAACGCCTGAGGTTTTCGCGGCTCGCGGGGCTTTCAAAAGCCCCGTGGTCGCTAGCCCGGTGGGCTTCCCTCAAGTGGAACGCCTGAGGTTTTCGCGGCTCGCGGGGCTTTCAAAAGCCCCGTGGTCGCTAGCCCGGTTGGGCTTCCCTCAAGTGGAACGCCTGAGGTTTCGCGGCTCGCGGGGCTCTCACTAATTAGGATTGTCCCGAGACAATCGCCGGGCAACTGATTTCGGGCCCGGGTGATGAGAAGATGGCTCGAACCATGAGCGGCGAAACCGCTACCTCTTATTACGGGCGCCACCGAGATCACCGTTAGGGAGCTGGCCGGCAACATCGTCACCCTCGCCGAGTTTCCCTCGGCGGCTTACCGCGGCGCCGGGCCAGCCCATCGGGCGCCCGCGGCTCCTCGCCGCGCAAGTAACCGCTCTCCGCTCCGCGAGCCCCTGCGGGCTCACGACTCAGGTCACGGTGAGGGGAGCCCGCAGACGCGCAGGTCGCGGTACAGCGCGTTGGACTCGCGGGTGTGAAAACCGATGGCGCCGGCGCTTCCGCCGAAGCCGCCGCCCTGGACGAACGTGGTCTCGCCGTCGGTGGTGACTTGGCAGGTCAGTTCATCGCCGGCGAGCTCCATGCGGATGTCGAACTCTTGGTCGATGTCCACGCCGTCGTACTCTCTCGTGGTGCGCTGCGATGTCACTACACTCGAGGGCGGTCCGGACAGGATTCCAATGGACGTGGTCGGCTCGCGCTCGTCGCGAAGGTCGAGCTCGATTCCGCACGCCACCGCCTCGTAGTCGTCTCCCGTCGAGCTTGCGCGGGCGGTGACGAAGACCTGCCGCAGATCGCCGACGATGCCCGTCGAGGCGGCCGTTACCTCGACGAGCACATCGTCAGCCGGCTCGTCGAGCACGACGAAGCTGGCGTCGTCGCGGTCTTCCTGGAGATCCGCGTCCTGCCGGTAGGCGCCTCCTTCGAAGCGCCACGCCGCGGCGTCAAAGCCCGGCGCCGGCTCGACCTGGCCGCGATCCTGGGCGAGGTCGTCTACGAGGAGCTCGTAGGCGGCGAGCTGGCCGGTCGGATCGCAATCGCAGCCCGGCTCGGTGGGACCTGAAGGACTTAGCCCGACCGACGTTCCGACGTTCCGCCCGACCGACGTTCCGGACCGACGTTCCGGACCGACGTTCCGGACCGACGTTCCGCGTCTCTTTTCCCGCGCGCCGGGCGATCCGCGCGGCCGCACTGCCGAGGTTTTCAGCCCGCGGCGAAAAATGCAGAAGACGTTGCAGCCGGGCGCAAATGGTTCGCGCGATACCAAAACCTTCACGCGGACACCCCCCGAGGCCTGGCCGGCAGGCGGCGAAGAAGGCGAATCGCCGACGGTCCGAGAGGCACACCGCGGCGAGCTCGGGTGGTACGACTTTTGCGTAAAAGGGAAGCCGTGAGCGTCTTCAACCTCGATCAGATTTTCAGACCGCGCGCCGCCGTCGTCGTTGGCGCGACGCCCAAGCCCGGCAGCGTGGGCTCCACCCTGGTGGAAAACCTCCTGGCCGGCCCCGCCTCTCGCTCCGTGTATGGCGTCAATCCGAAATACGAGTGGGTCCGCGGCGCGCCGTGCTACCCGTCGGTCGCCGATCTCCCCGAGGTCCCCGATCTCGCGCTCCTCGCCGTGCCCTCGCGGTCCGTCCCCGCAGCGGTGCGCGCGTGCGGCGAAGCCGGGATCCGCGGGCTGGTGATCATCTCTGCCGGATTTCGCGAGGCGGGCGAAAACGGCGCGGAGCTCGAAAAAGAGCTAGCGCGCGAGGTCGCTCGGTTTGACGGGATGCGCGTGATCGGGCCCAACTGCCTCGGTCTCATGGCCCCGCACGCCCAGCTCAACGCGAGCTTCGCCGCCGACGCCCCCGAGCCGGGCCGCCTGGCCTTCGTTTCGCAATCGGGGGCCCTCTGCACCGCCGTGCTCGATTGGGCCAAAGAGGAGGGCGTAGGCTTTTCCTATTTCGTCTCCATCGGCAACATGATGGATGTGGATTTCGGCGATCTCATCGACTACATCGCCGACGATCCCCAAACCGACGCCCTCATTCTCTACGTGGAGTCCGTCCGCGAGGCGCGAAAATTCGTCTCCGCGGCGCGCGCGATGACGCGCACCAAGCCGATCATCACCTACAAGGCGGGTCGGCACGCGGCCGCGGCGCAGGCGGCGGCCTCTCACACGGGGGCGCTCGCCGGCGAGGACGCCGTCTACGACGCCGCGTTCGCGCGCGCCGGCATCGTCCGCATCCTCAACAGCGGCGATATGTTCGACTGCGCCGGCCTCCTCGCCCGCCATCCGCAGCTCGGCGGCGAGCGGCTCGGCATCCTGACGAACGCGGGCGGCCCGGGCGTGATGGCGACCGACGCCCTCCTCGATCGCGGCGGCGAGCTGGCCGAGCTCGGCGGCGACGCGATCCACGCGCTCGGCGAGGTTTTGCCCGGCGCGTGGTCGCGCGGAAATCCCGTGGACGTGCTCGGCGACGCGTCGCCCGCGCGCTATCGGCAGGCGGCCAAGATCGTGGCCGCTGACGCCGGGGTCGACGCCACCGCCGTCATTCTCACGCCCCAGGCCATGACGGATCCGACGGCGTCGGCGCGCGCCCTTGCCGAGGCGGCCGAAGAGACCGATAAGCCCGTTTTGGCCGCGTGGATGGGCGGCGCCTCCGTGGCCGAGGGGGCGCGCGTGCTCCGCGGCGCCGGCATTCCCACCTACGCCACCCCGGAGCAGGCGATCGACGCCTTCACCTACCTCGTCTCCCACCGCCGAAATCAAGAGATCCTCTACGAGGCGCCGCGCGACGTCGCCGGGCCGTTTACGCACGAAAACGAAGCTTGGCGGTTTTTGGAAAACGTCTACGAGCCCGGATTCGAAACCCTCTCCGAGCACGACTCCAAGGCGCTCCTCGAGCTCTACGGGATCCCCTCCACGCGGCCCAAGCCCGCGAGCTCGCCACAGGAGGCCGCCGCGATCGCCCGCGAGCTCGGCTACCCCGTGGTGTTGAAGATCCGCTCGCCCGATATCACGCATAAAACCGATGTGGACGGCGTGGCGCTCGACCTCGACGGCGATGACGCGGTGCGCAGGGCCTACGATCGCATCGTGCACGCGGCGGCAACGCGCCGCCCCGACGCGCGCGTCGAGGGCGTCACCGTCCAGCGCATGGCCACCTCGCCCGCCGGCTTCGAGATCCTGTTGGGCGTCAAGAAGGATCCGACCTTCGGCACCGCGATCGCCGTGGGCACGGGCGGGGTCGCGGCCGAGATCTTTCGCGATCGCAGCCTGGGCCTGCCGCCTTTGAACGAGCGCCTCGCGCGCCGCATGCTCGAGTCGCTCCGGGCGTGGCCGCTGCTTTGCGGTTATCGCGGCCGTCCCCGCGTCGATATCGACAGCCTCATCCAAATCGTGGTGCGCTTTTCCTATCTCGCCGCCGATCTCCCGCAGGTGGCGGCGCTCGACGTAAACCCGCTCCTCGTCACGCCACAAGGCGCGATTGCCCTCGACGCGCGCGTTCTCCTCGATCGCGAGGTGATGGAGCGCGCGCCGCAGCCGTACGAGCATCTGGCCATCCGCCCCTATCCGCTGCGCCACATCCGCGAGAGCGCGCTCACAGGCGGCGCGCCCGTGACGCTCCGCCCCATTCGGCCCGAGGACACCCCGGCGTGGCTCGCTCTCCTCGGCGCCTGCTCGGAGACCACCCTGCGCCGCCGGTTCGGGCGGCTCACGCGGCGCGGGCACGAACTCGCGGCGCGCTACTGCTTCATCGATTACGACCGCGAGATGGCGCTCGTGGCGGAGACGGAACAAGGCGGAGAGCGCAGCCTGATCGGCGTGGGGCGCCTCGTCGCCGGAAAGGAGCGAGCCGAGGCCGAGTTTTCCGTGCTCGTCGCCGACGCGTGGCACGGGCGCGGGCTGGGGGGCCGGCTCACCGACGCGTGCCTCGAGGTCGCAAACGAGTGGGGAACCGAGCGCGTGGTCGCTGTCCTCACGCGCGAAAACACGGCCATGCGCCGCGTCTTCGAGCGGCGCGGCTTCGAGCTCTCGCCGGGGCCGAGCGAAGACACGCTCACCGCGGTTAAACCCATGCGCTGACGCGCCGGTGGCGGAATCGAACGCGGCTAGGCGGGATGCTCGAGGACGGTGGGGGAGGACACGTGTCGAACTCCAGCGATTCGAAGCCTGCCGGCCCCGAAAACAGCCGGCGCAATCCCCATCGCGTGAAGTACGCAAGAGAGATCTCGGCAGTGGGCGCGCGCGTGCGCCGCCTCGAGCTCCCCTTCAATCGCCACGGCATCGATCCCTACGGCGTGCGCCAGCGCGATCTCGCGCGCATGTTCAGCCTCTTCGGTCTGGCCTACCGCTACTACTTCCGCGTGGCCGTCACGGGTGTCGACCACGTGCCGGCGCGCGGTCGGGCCATGCTCGTGGGCAACCACTCGGGTGGCTACGCGATCGACGGGGCGATGGTGGTCGCCTCGCTGTTTTTCGATAAAGATCCGCCCCGCCTCGTGCAGGGCATGGTCGATAAATTCGTCAACCGGCTCCCCTTCGCCTCGCAGTGGTCGAGTCGCCTCGGCCAGTTTACGGGCCTGCCGGAACACGCCGAGCGCCTGCTCGGGGACGGGCGGCTCCTCCTCGTCTTCCCGGAAGGCGCCCGCGGCACCGCCAAGCTCTATCCGCAGCGAAACACCCTCGTGGAATTCGGGGCCGGGTTCATGCGCCTCGCGCTCGCCACCCGCACCCCGATCATCCCCTTCGGCTTCCTCGGCGGCGGCGAGGCGATCCCCACGATCGCCAATCTCTACAAGGTGGGCCAATTCGTCGGCCTCCCCTACATCCCGATCACCCCGTACATCCTCCCCGTGCCGCGCCCGACCCCCCTTCGCATCCACTACGGTGAACCGATGGTCTTCGAAAGCACGGGGAACGAAGATGACGACGTCGTCGACGGCTACGTCCAGCGGGTCAAGGATCGCGTCCGGACCCTCCTCGATCACGGCGGAGCACGAGCCTCCGGCCCTCCGCGCGAAGCGAAGTCATGAGGGTACTCGTCACTGGCATCGCGGGCGCCGTCGGCCGGCGCGTCGCGCGCGAGCTCGTCGCCGCCGGGCATGAGGTGGCCGGGATCGATCGACGCGGATGGATCGGGGCGCCTCCCGAGGTCGAGCTTCACGAACTGGATATCCGCAAGCGCACCGCCGACACCGTATTTCGGCGCTTTCGCCCCGAAGGCGTGGTCCACCTGGCGACCGTTACGCACGTTACGGCGCCGAGCGATGATCGCTATCGCATCAACCTCTACGGAACCCGCGCCGTTTTCGATCACAGCAGCCGCTACGGCGTCCGCCGCGTCATCTTCGTGGGCCGGCACACCTACTACGGCGCGGGACCAGACGCGCCGCTCTATCACCGCGAGGACGAGCCGCCCCTGGCCGTAGCCACCTTCCCCGAGCTCGCCGACCTCGTGGCCGCGGATCTCTACGCGGGCTCCGCGCTCTGGCGCTTTCCCGGCATGGAGACCGCGATCCTGCGCATCTGCTACACGCTCGGCCCGTCGGGGCTCGGGCCGCTCGCGAGCTATCTCCGCGGCCCCCGCGTGCCCAGCGTGCTCGGCTACGATCCGCTGTTTCAATATATCCACGAGGACGACGCGGCCGCCGCAATCGCATTGGCGCTCACCGGGGCCCCGCGGGGCGTGTTCAACGTGGCGGGGCCCCGGCCGATGCCGCTCTCCCTTTTGATCGCGCTCGTTGGCCGCCGCCGCCTCCCTCTGCCCGAGCCGCTTTTCCGCGCCTCGCTCGGACGCTTCGGCCTGCCCGCGCTGCCGCGAGATGCGGTCGCGCACATCAAGTATCCGGTCGTCGTGGCCGACGAGCAGTTTCGCCGGCACACGGGGTTTTCGCCCCGCTACGACGAAGACGAGACCGCGGCGGCGTTTCGCGCCGCGCCCGAGCGCCCCGATGCGGGCCGCGTTCGCGGCGGGGGCCGGACGGGCCTGTAACGCATCGATCAGGCCTTGCGTGCCGGCGCGCGCGAGCGGACCATGGAGCCTCTCATGATGCCGTCAAGCATTGGCGTCGGCGCGTCGCAACGTGACGATTCACCACCTCCGCGCCCGGTCGATGCGATGCGGCTATCTTCATCACGCCAAGCAAACTCAAACGAGACTCGCTCATGTACATTTTCAAGCCCGGCGCCGCTTTTCCGCTCTTCACTGCCGCCCTCGCCATCGTGGTCGCCTCGTCGGTCGCCGCCTGTGCGAAGTCCTCGCAGAGCGGTGAGGCCGAGCCGCCCGCCACGGAATCCGGTGAGCGCGCTTCTGGGGATCCGGATCGCCACGACCACGACCTCGCCGAGCACGGCGATGACGAGCACGGCGATGACGAGCACGGTCATGACGACCACCACCACCGCAGCTTCGATGATCCGGACAAATACGCCGAGCGCTGGAACAGCCCCGAGCGCGACGCGTGGCAGCGCCCGGACCTCGTGATCGACGAGATGGAGCTCGAAGAGGGCATGGCCGTGGCCGATATCGGCGCGGGTACCGGCTATTTCATCCCGCACCTCGCCGATGCGGTCGGCGAGGACGGCGCGGTGTTCGCGGTCGATATCGAGGAAGCTATGCTCGCGTACATCGATGAGATGAGCGAGGAGCTAGGCCTCGGCCACGTCGAGACCGTCAAGGCCGAGGCGAGCGTCTCGGCGCTCGAGGAGGCGAGCGTCGATCGGATCATCACCGTGAACACCTGGCACCATATCCCAAATCGCGGAGACTACGCCCAGCATCTGAACGAGCGGCTCAAGGACGGCGGCTCGGTCTGGGTCGTGGATTTTCACGAGGACTCGCCGATCGGGCCACCCGCCGAGCATCGCCTCGATCCCGAAACCGTCGCCGATGAGCTAGAGGCCGGCGGCCTCCGCGCCGAGATCCGCGAGCTCGATATCGAGCGACAGTTCGTCGTCGTGGGCAGTGCCGACTGATCGATGAAGCATTCACTCTCCTGCTAACTGTCCGATTCCAGGACGCGCTCGACATCAGGACGCTGTCGCCTCGGTGGGCTCCGAGGAGCGAGCGCGCGCTCTCGTCGCCCGCGACCATCGAGGCGCGCGGCTTCGCCCGCGGCCGGGATTTGCAAAAGCTCCTCAGGGAGGCCCTCGGTTCCGGGTAGTCGGCCCTGCGACGAGCCCGTTCGTTGAGGTAGGCTCCTCCCCGTTTTCGTCGAGGTGTAGGCCGTGCAAGAAGCGGTGGGCGAAGGGGGCGAGGAGGACGGCGGCCACGGTCAAGAAGGCGATGCCGGCGTAAAGGGCGTAAAGGGAAGCGAAGACCTTGGCGATGCTGGTATCGAGCTCGCTCACGAGGCCCATACCACCCAAGAGCATTGCGGCGTTCAAGAAGGCATCGATCAAGGAAAGCTCGCCGAGCATGTGAAAGCCGATCACGCCGAAGCCGATCGAAAGGCAGACGAAGGCGACGACGAGCGCGGCGTGGATGACGATTCGCCGGATGAACAGACGCCGCGGCAAAAGCGGCTCGGATCTGTGCTCGTAAAAGACCACGTGGCCGTTGCCGGATGAGCGAGGTGCACGTTCCATGCCCACGACGACTCCGGGACTCCGCGAGGGCGCGCGGCCGGGCGGCGAGCGAGCGACGAGACATCAAGCAGAATGAAAGCCGCCGCCTACTGGTCGTCGCCTTGTAGGAGCGCGATAATGGGGGCATGCCTCGTAGTGAGGCAGTTTTGGCCTTAGGAGCCGCTGTAGCGTCATGTCCCATTCTCTTGCAGCCCATTCTCTTGCAGATCGATGTGCACTCGTCACGGGCGCCTCGAGCGGCATAGGCCGCGAGGTTGCCCGCCGGCTGGCCTCGCTCGGCGCCCGGGTGGTGGCGTGCGCGCGCCGCTACGACCGCCTCGCCGAGCTCGCCGCCGAGAGCGAGGGAAGCATTCACCCCGCGCGCTGCGATCTCCGCGACCTAAGCGAAATCGAGGCGCTTTTCAGTGAGGTGCGCGCCGAGCACGGCGGGGTGGATATCCTCGTCAACAACGCGGGTTTCGGCCACAAGCAGCCGCTCATGAGCGGCGAGCCGGCGGTTTGGCGCGATATGCTCGCGGTCAATGTCTTGGCGCTGAGCGCGTGCACGCGCCATGCGGTTGTCGACATGCAGGCGCGCGGGGTAGCTGGGCACATCCTTCACATCTCGTCGCTATCGGCACACCGCGTCCCCGGCGGATCGGGAATGTACTCGGCTACGAAGTTCGCCGTTCGCTCTGTCACCGAGGGCCTGCGCCAGGAGCTTCGCGACGCCGGATCTCCGATCCGGGTTACGTCGATCAGTCCAGGGTTCGTCGAGACGGAGTTTGCGGAGAATTACCACGGCGATCCCGACGCGGCGGCGGCGACCTACAGACGCTATCCCGTGCTCCAGCCGCGCGATATCGCAGACGCCGTCGAGTTCACCGTGACCGCGCCGGCTCACGTCGAATACCACGACCTCCTCGTGCGCCCGACCCAGCAGTCGTCGTAGTCGGTTCCGTGCCGGCCGAGAGGCGAGCTTTCCCGCCCGCGCCCGCGCCCGCGCGGCGAAGAGGGAAGCTGTGACCTGCTTGCTGTATAGGACTCGCGTGGCTGGGTAGAGGCGCGCGCGTGTGCGAGTTACGGATACCGGACGATCGGCTCGGGGTCGCCGGGCAGCGGAATGCGCTCCGGGTCGTCGGGCACGGAGGGGAAGCGGTCGGCGCGCCAGTCGTCGGCTGGCTGATCGATGCGCTGCTTCGAGCTGTGCACGAAGTTCCACCAGATGTGGCGCGGCCCGTCCATGGGCTCGCCGCCGAGGAGCATGACGCGCGCGGCCGTGTTCGCGGTGGCGGTGGAATCCGTCATCGAAGTCATCGCACCTCCTAAGCGCGTGAGATCGAGCAGGGCGCGCCGCAAACAAACTGTGTTTTATGGGTTAAGCCACCAGATGGCGGCGTTTAGGTATGTGGCATAGCCCACCCAGAGCAGGTAGGGGAGGAGGAGGGCGCCGGCTCCGCGCCGGCGGCGCCAGAACAGCGCCGTGGTGGCGATGACAGCGGCGAGAAGGAGCACGATGTCGATGAGCGCGAGGTCGGGACGCCTCAGCCCGAAAAATAGCCACGACCAGGCGCCGTTCAAGACGAGCTGACCGGCGAACAGGGCGAGCGGGGCCGCTGGGACGGGGCGAGCAGCCGTTAACACCAGATAAAGGGCGACTCCCATGGCCGCGTAAAGCACGGGCCAGACGATGGGAAAGACCCAAGCGGGTGGAGTGGCCGGCGGCATGTCGAGCGCCGCGTACCAGGCGCCGGGCTCGAAGCGGGCTCCAACCAGGCCGGGAAGGAAGCTCACGCCGACGCAGGCGACTAGGAGGAGGGCTCGGCTTACGGGGCTCATCGCAGGTTGGTCACATGGCGGTGCGCGGTCTCGCTTTTTCCTTCGATGATCGAGGCGGGGATGGCGCTCGCCCGTGGGGCGTGCCGGGTTCCGAGCCGCCGTCGCGAGATGGCAGTGGCCACGGGCCCAGGCCGCGCTACGCTCATGTGGAGGGGCGAATGGCCAGGCGGGATGAGCAGTGGCGTGATCGGGCGCAGGCGCGCTGGCGCTACCGGGGCCAGGAGCGGCCGCCGTTTGCGGTGGCGCCAGGTCCTGGCCAGGAGTCGGTTTGGGATTATCCGCGGCCGCCGCGAACCGAGCCGGAGCTTCGGCGGGTCGAGGTGCTCGCGGGTGAGGAGGTCGTGGCCGATTCGGGCCGCGCCGTGCGGGTCGTCGAGACGGCGAGCCCGCCGACCGTTTATGTCCCGCGCGAGGATGTGCGAGAGCATTTCCTCGAGCGGGCCTCGGGAACGACGATGTGCGAGTGGAAGGGCGAGGCGGTTTACTACGACGTCGTCACGCGCGATGGGCGCTGGCCTCGCGCGGCGTGGACCTATCCTCATCCGTGGCCGGGCTTCGAGGCGGTGGCCGGGTTGTTGGCGTTTTATCCGCGTATGCTCACCTGCCGGCTCGGCGGGGAGACGGTCCGCCCGCAGCCGGGCGGGTTTTACGGCGGCTGGCTCACGTCCGATGTCGTCGGGCCGGTGAAGGGCGAGCCGGGGGCGAAAGACGGCTAACGCGCCCGGCTCAGGGCAGGCTCTGGCGTGCGCTCGAGCCGCCGCAAGTCCTCCGCCCACTGTTTTAAGCTTTGGATCGGGCCCTCGACACCACGCCTCCGAAGCCAAGCGGACAGCTCCGCCGCGCAACACGAATAGAGACTTACGAGCTCTCGGCGAAGGAGAAGCGCCGCTCGGTCCCACTCGTTCGGATCGCTCGGCGGACGATCGCGCCAAGCCATGGCGGACTCGACGAGCTCCCACCACGAACGGTCACCGTACCGCCGAGCACACGCGGACACGGCCCGCTCGGTGCTCACGACCAGCGAACGCCCATCCAATGTCCGATGTTGTGTTCCGCCACGAGAACTCCTTGTGCGCGCTGTTCGACTTAGAATCTACGAACTGGCGGAGTACGATGACGCCTGGGCCTCCGCCTGCGTCTCCGCCTCGCCGGCAGAACTCGTGGTGGATTCGTCGATTCGGAGGACCTGGCGCAGGTAAGCACGCAGCGGGTTTATGTGCTCGGGCTCCCACCACTCGGCGGCCAGGTCTTCCAGCACGTGGTGTTCACTGAGAAGCTCCCCGCGCTCGAAGCACCTCACGACCGGGTGCAGGAACTGGCTCGCCTGGGCCCGTTCGGAGTCTTCACGGTGCACGCGCTCGACGAAGAACGGATCGGGCGCGTTGCTTTGCCCGTACTCGAGCGTGAGCATCAGCGTCGTCTTGTCGTCGCTGTAGTGCTCGTGCGCGTAATCGACCGACATCAGGCCCAGCAGCTCAGCCTCGCCTGCGTCGCGATCGACTCGTACGACTCTGGTGAGAAACCCTGGCTGCTGCCAGATCGCAGACGATTGGTTCATCTCGGCGAGCAGCGTGTCCAGGAGCGCGCGCGTCGAATACTCGAGGGGTTGAGAGGGCCAGGGGGTGTCGTGGTAGGTCGCCAGCAGGTGCTGCGTCAGCGCCTTGACGTTGTAGCGAAAGCCGTGGATGAACCCCGACATGTACTTCTTGAGGTCGCGCTGCTGCATCAGCGTTCCGGCGAAGTAGAGCCCGGGCACGTTGGCCGACTCCCAACTGGCGGTCTGCAAGGGGAAGCGCCCGTCGGACGTCATTTCGGGCTTGCAGGACTCGCTGAAGATCGATGTGTCCATGCCGAAGCCCGCGCACAGCAGGACGCGGTCATAATAGAGCTCCTCGACCTCCCCATCGGCGTGGGCATAACGGATCTCCATTTTGTATCCGTCGCCGTGGCGGCGAATGTGCGTGATCTCGCCGTCGAGTAGCGCGTTTTGGAGCTTTAGCTGATACGTATCGAGCAGGTTGTTGTTGACTGCGCGCAAATCCCCCACGAAGTGCGTCCGCCACGCCATCTTAATCGGGTTGCGGCTCGCCAGGTGGATCGTGCTCGCCCTCGAAACGAGATTGTCTGCAGTTTCGAAACCGGAGTTACCCTTCCCGATAATCAGAACGCGCTGTCCGGCGAAGTCCTCCGGATCGACCGAGACTTCACCGTAGCGTTCGCAGAGCTCCACACCCGGTATGGGTGGGGTGTACTCCGCCGAGACCCCCGTGGCGACGATCAGGCGCGCGCCGTTCCAGACGCGACCGTCGGCGGCGTTCACGACGAAGCCGGAGTCGGTGCGCTCGATGCTGGATACGGTGACGCCGAGCTCGATGTCGAGCTCGTGGGACGTGACGAAGTCCTTGAGGTAGTCCACCATCACGTCTGCGTGGGGGAAATAGTCGCGCGAATAGTCCTTGAAGAGCGGTGAAAAGTCATCCGACAGCAGCGAGTTCCAGTCCCAGCGCAGGTTCGTCTCGGCGTCGTCGTAGCCGGTATACACCTTGTTGATCGAGATCAGCTGGCGATGGCGTGGAAATTGCCGAAAGAAGTTCCCGACTTCCGACGCTCGCTCGAGCACGGCAAAGGACCGCCCCGCCTGCTTCAAAAAGTAGGCTGCCTGAATGCCGGCCGGCCCACCTCCGATAATGACATATTCCAATGGCTCCCCGGCTGTCTTGTCTTCGTACGCCATAGTCTCTCCCCTGCGCTAATTGCCGCGAAACACGTCACGCGCGTTCGAGCGCGCATCTATCGTCGTGTGAGGCAGCGAACCCCTCGCGAACCCGCTGTGAGTGTCTCGAATGCCTGCTCGTTAACTAGGCTGTCAAGCCGCCGCGCTCGGGACATTTTTTTTGCGCGCCGTGTGCTCGAAAACCTCAGCAAAACCGGGGGCGTGTCTGGCGCGCACACGCGGCAGAGACATGGCAGGACAAAAATCTGCCCCGGTCTCCGCGTTAGCGGCGGGCGCGGTTGTTTTGGCGGAGACCTGGCCGCGAGGCGCGTCGTTCCGCGCTGGTCGCGGGGCGCGTCCTTCCGGCGCCGGCCTGGACGTACAGCTCAGCCGGCTCGCCGTGGGAAACCGCCCGGCCGAGGCGGCGGGCATTGCCCAAACCATAGCGCGCCGGCGCGAGCACGCTCCGCGGAAACCTCCGCCGAGGTGCGCGTTTTGCCCCTTCGTTACTCGCCCACGTCGGGGCACGGCGCGGAGTAGATGATTTTGGCTCGCTACGCGGGTCGGCGGTGCCCGGTAAGGGCGAGGACGAGCGACAGCACGAGGCCCAACCCGCCGGCGATCATCAGAATCAGGCCCGTCACTTCGAGATCGATCGCCTGCGGACGAAGTCTCAGCCCGTACCTCATGATCGCTCC
>SLNH01000059.1 GCA_007133195.1 Nannocystineae bacterium
GGTGTACGGGCGCCGGGTCAGCTGGGTGCACACCGATACCTGGATTCCGCTGCGTGTCGACTTCTTCCGTCCGGCGGCGGACACGCCGTTCAAGCGCCTGTCGGTCTACCGCGTGGAGCAGATTCAGGGCTACTGGACGGTCACGGACAGCGTGATGGAGGATCTCGAATCCGGGCACCAGACGCGGGTGGTGAACGAGGAGACGCGCTATGACCGCGGGCTGCCCGAGATGCTGTTCAGCCAGCGGGCGCTGACGGATCCGGCGCTGGAACGGCCGTTTCGGCCATGAGCGGAGAAGGGGGCTTCAGTCTCTCTGCCCGGCCCGGGAATGCCGGGGCGGTCTGGGTGGGTGTCCTTCGACAGGCTCAGGACGAACGGGGTTTTGGGGGCGGCCGCGCCTTGGTAATGCGCTTGCCTTTGGGAGCCCGCGCCGCCACCGGCGCCGGGTGGGCCCAGAACGGCTTCCCCCGGCCGGGTCCAGGCTGATTTTCTCGAAGTGTTTCGCCAGGCGCCCATTGCGTCCCGACTTCCTGCATCGCTTGCGGTTGGGCTGCTCCTGCTGGCCCTGCTGGTCCCGATAGGGCTTGCGACCCAACTCACGCTCAGCAATTCGGCCGAGGCCTACATTCCCCCGACCAGCCCCGCTGCGGTGTTCGAACGGCAGCTCCGCGCCGCCTCCGCCGTCCTCGGATCGGGCGGAGGGCACGGCAAAGCGGGATCAGGAAGCCGACGAGCAGCGGGCTGAGGTCGAAGAAAGGACGGAGGAGAAGTCTTTGGTGATCCAGGAGACGACAAAGGGGACGCTCGGTGGGGTGCGCACATCGCGCGATCGTGAACGCCGGGATCGCCGGATCGTGAACGCCGGGATCGCCGGATCGTGAACGCCGAGATCGGCATCGTGAACACCTGGATCGGGCATCGTGAACGCTGAGATCGTCGTCGTGAACGCCCGGATCGGGCATCGTGAACACACCTGAACGAGTGCTCAGGTTGGCGGCGAGATCGGCATCGTGAACGCCTAGATCGGGCATCGTGAACACCCGCAGTCGGGTGGTCAGAGCAGCCAGCGAGCCTCCGTCTTGGGGGCAGGGCCGGTCCAAGGAAGGGCGCTGGGCAGTGGAAGTCGCCATCGCCCCCGGAAGGGGAGCCGATGGCTACGGAGAGACTGTCCATGCGCAAGGTACGAGAGATTCTGCGGCTCCGTTGGGAGCTGAAGCGAAGCGTCCGCGAAACGGCGACGGCGCTAGGCGTGAGCATCGGCGTGGTGAGCGGCGCGGTGAAGCGAGCCGAGCGCTGCGGCCTCGACTGGGCGGCCACGGTCGAGCTGAGTGATGGGGCGCTTGAGGAGCGCCTGTACGGCCCGCGTAAGGGCGGCGCAGTCGATCGCCCGGAACCGGATCCGGTATGGATCCACCTTGAGCGCCGCCGTCCCGGCGTCACGCTTGAGCTCCTTCACCTCGAGTATCTCGAGCAGTACCCAGACGGTTACCGCTACACCGCGTTCTGCGATCGCTATCGGCAGTGGGCGAAAAAGCGCCGCCTGTCGATGCGCCAGGTGCACGGCGCGGGCGACAAGCTCTACATCGACTACTCCGGGAAGAAGCCGGCGATCGTCGATCGTGAGACGGGGGAGCTGCGGCCCGTTGAGCTGTTTGTCGCGGTGCTTCCGGCGTCGAACTGCACATACGCAAAGGCGACGGCGACTCAGCGCAGCCGCGATTTTATCGCGAGCCATATTCGTGCTCTCGAGTATTTCGGTGGCGTGCCCGCCGCGCTCGTGCCCGATCAGCTCAAGAGCGGCGTCATTGAGGCGTGCCGCTACGAACCGCGCGCACAGCGGACGTACGCGGAGCTCGCCAGCCACTACGGGACCTCGATCGTGCCCGCACGGGCTGGCAAGCCGCGCGACAAGGCGAAGGCTGAAGTCGGTGTTCAGGTTGTCCAGCGCTGGATTCTCGCGCGTCTGCGCAACCAGCGGTTCTTCTCGCTCGAGGAGCTGAACACCGCGATCGCGGGGCTTCTCGAGGAGCTCAACGATAAACCGATGCGGACCTACGGGGGCCTGAGCCGGCAAGAGCTTTTCGAAAAACTCGATCGACCGGCGCTCTCTCCGCTTCCAGTCGAGCGATTCGTGTACGCGGACTGGAAGGATGCACGGGTCAACATCGACTACCACGTCGAATACGACAAGCACTTCTATTCGGTGCCGTTTTCGCTTGTGCACGAAACGGTCGAAATTCGAGCTACGGCGATGACCATTGAGATCCGGCACAAGGGCAACGGCGTCGCCTCGCACATCCGGAGCTACCAAGCCGGGCGGCACACGACGATTCCGGAACACATGCCGAAGGCGCACCGCAATCACGCGGAATGGACGCCGTCCAGACTGCTCGCCTGGGCCGCCAAGATCGGGCCACACACGGAAGCCCTGGCGCGCGCCATCCTCGACGAGCGGCCTCACCCCGAACAGGGCTACCGCTCCTGCCTCGGCATCATGCGCCTGGCGAAGCGCTACGGAAGCGAGCGTCTCGACGCCGCCTGTCAACGGGCCATTCGCGTCGGCGCCCGGTCGTACCGGCACGTCGACAACATCCTTAAGCACAGACTCGACGAGCAGCCGCTCGACGACGAAGTCCCTCACGCCGATACGCCACTGACTCACGACAACGTACGGGGAGCCGGCTACTACCAGTAAACGCGAAGGAGAACTCATGATGCACGAACCCACCGTCGAGAGACTCCACGAGATGCGCCTTTTCGGAATGGCCGAGGCGTGGCTCAGGCAGCAAGAGGCACGCGACGCGACCAAGCTCGACTTCGATGAGCGATTCGCTCTTCTCGTGGAGGCTGAAAAACTGTATCGAGAAAACCGCCGCCGAGAGCGACGCCTGAAGGAGGCCAAGCTACGCCATTCCAACGCCTGTCTCGAGGAGTTCGACGAGGCAGCGAAGCGTGGGCTCGACAAGACGCTCTCCCGGCGCCTTGCGAGCTGCACTTGGATCGACGAGCACCTTCATGTCGTCATTACGGGCGCCACGGGCGTCGGCAAGACCTACCTCGCCTGCGCGCTCGGCAACCAAGCATGTCGGCGCGGGTATCACGTCGCGTACCGGCGCACCCCGCGCCTCGTCGACGAGCTCACGCTCGCGCGCGCCGACGGCTCGCTGCCGAAGCTCCTGCAGCGGCTCGCGCGCATGGATCTCCTCATCCTCGACGACTGGGGGCTCGCCAAGCTGCGCGACCAGGACCGCCGCGACTTGCTCGAAGTGATCGACGACCGTGACGGACGGCGCTCGACCGTCCTCGCGAGCCAGATCCCGGTCGAAAAGTGGCACGACTACCTCGGCGATCCTACTGTCGCTGACGCCATCGCCGACCGGCTCCTCCACAGCGCACACCGCATCAACCTCAAAGGCCCTTCCCGGCGCGCGCGGAAGAAGAAGGAGACCTCTACCGGGAACACCTGACCCCACAACAGCCCAGCGTCGCTTCGCTCCGTTCACGATGGCCGATCGGAGCGTTCACGATGCCCCGATCCAGGCGTTCACGATGGCCGAAATGCGCACCATGTCGCCATCCGGTCGGCAAAGCGGAGGCCTCGTGCGGCGGCGGAGGGCTGCCGGAAAACTCGCCGCGGAGCGAGAAACGTAAAGGCCCCGCTGAAACCCGGCGCGGGTGGGCGTCCCCGTGCCACCCGAGGGAGGGCCGATGTGAAGGTACAAGCTGAATATCTGCGGGGCAAAAAGTGCCCGACTCGCCA
>SLNH01000456.1 GCA_007133195.1 Nannocystineae bacterium
CGCCCGGCGACATGGCCGACGCGTCGGCTCGGGCCGCAGCGCTCCGCCGGCGCGGGCCCGCGAGCACGCCGCGCCTGGCGCGCCCCTCCCGCTCCCGCCGCGACCAGACGCGCGCATGACCCAAAGGTGACGTCCCCGTGACAGCCTCCTGACAAGAATTCCGCTAGCTTGGCGATATGGCAAGCGACAGTTCCGCCGTGCGGACCTACCTTCACCCAGGCGCCGTCCCGTTTTACCTCATCCACCTCGGCGCCATCGTCGGCGTGTTTGTCGTGGGCTTTTCCTGGGTGGGCCTCCTCGCGGCGATCGGCCTTTACTACGGCCGGATGTTCTTCGTGACCGCGGGCTATCACCGCTACTTCGCCCACCGCAGCTTCAAGACCTCGCGTCCCTTTCAGTTTTTGCTCGCGCTCGGCGGGACCACCGCCGCGCAAAAGGGCCCGCTGTGGTGGGCCGCGCATCACCGGGTGCACCACAAGTACTCCGATCAGCCCGAAGATCTCCACTCTCCGGTACAACGTGGCTTCTGGTGGTCCCATGTGGGCTGGATTCTCGACCCACAGTACGCCGCCACCGACACGGATCGCATCCGCGACTTCGCGCGCTATCCCGAGCTCCGGTTTTTGAACCGCTACCCGCACCTCCCGGCTGCCGCCCTCGCCGTCACCCTGTTTGCGGTGGGCGGCTGGCACCTGTTCGTGTGGGGCTTCCTCGTGTCCACGGTCCTGCTTTGGCACGGGACCTTCACCATCAACTCGCTGGCTCACGTTTTCGGAAGCCGGCGTTACGACACGACCGACACCTCGCGCAATAACGCGCTCCTCGCCCTCATCACCATGGGCGAGGGCTGGCACAACAACCACCACCACTATCAGCGCTCGGCCAGCCAGGGTTTCCGCTGGTACGAGTTCGACATGAGCTACGTCATTCTCCGGGGCCTTCAAGCCGTGGGCGTGGTCTCCGGGGTGGGCAAGCCGCCGGCTCACGTGATCACCGGCGAGCGCGCGCCGCAAAAACGCGCCCGGCGCCCCTCGGCCGGCGCTCTCGCCGCACCCGCGGCCCGCGCCGGCGACCTCCACGCCGCCGGCGAGATCGCGTCTCGGGCGCGCGCCCCGGAGATCGGCGGGGAGCGCCCCGCGTCGGTGGGTGTGGCTCGAGAAGCCGCATAACCGCCGAACACGCTTGACTCCGGCGCACCCGCCGAGTCTCGGGTTGACCATGGTGCCGAGCCCGGTCGCGCGTGGCAGAATACGAGCGCCGTGCGCTTCCGGGCCCCCGCCAGCATCCTCCTTAGGCGAGCGCAGATCACGCTGATCCTCGCCGCCCTGCTCCCCACGGTGTTCATGACCGCCACGGGGATCGTCCTTTTGGCGCTGG
This sequence comes from Nannocystineae bacterium, assembly GCA_007133195.1. GTDB lineage: Bacteria > Myxococcota_A > Polyangia > Haliangiales > Haliangiaceae > SLNH01. Next base: position 1,378 of record SLNH01000456.1, read on the forward strand.
GTTCCGGCTCGCTGGTGATCGTCACCGGCCTTTTGGTCCTCGCGTTTTGCACCTCGTCGCTCACCGGCTACATTTTGGGCTCCATTTACCTCGGCCGGGGAGCGTCGCTCGCCCGCGTACAAAACGACTTTTTGTCCACGGTCTCGCACGAGCTACGGACGCCCATCACCTCGACGCGGGTTTTTTTGGAGACCCTTCGCGCCGATCGGCTCACCGATCCCGCGGCGAAACAGCAGGTCCTCGATCTGCTCGCCCGCGAGGTGGAGCGGCTCGAGGGGCTCGTCGAGCGACTGATTCGCCTTTCGCAGATCGAAACCGGCCACCACGCCTTCGACAGCGAGCCCATCTTGGTGAGCGACATCGTGGAAGACGCGCTCGACAGCTTCGGGGTCGCCACTTTGGGCGAAACCGTCGAGCTCACCACCGACATCGACCATGAGCTCCGCGTGCTGGGCGATCGCGCCACCCTGGCGCAGGCCGTGTCGAACCTCCTTACGAACGCCTATAGGCACACGAAGGACGCCGATACGAAGATCGAGATCGCGGCCCGCGCTGCGGGCACGCGCAGCGTGGAGGTGACCGTACGCGACAACGGCCCCGGGATTCCGCGACTCGAACAGCGGCAGATCTTCGAGAAGTTCGAGCGGGGCTCGGCGGCGCAAGGAGCCCACACCGAAGGGACCGGCCTCGGCCTCGCGATCGTCCGCGCGATCGCGCGCGCCCACGGCGGCCGCGTGGATGTCCGCTCGCGGCCCGGTGAAGGCGCGGAGTTCCGGATCGCCCTGCCCAGGTTGAACGACCGTGATGCCTAGCATCTGCGGTCGCGGAGGGATCCGTGCCCCTGCATCGAAAGGTCCGCCGTGAGCGCGAGCAAAGGTCATATCCTGATTGCCGAGGACGACCAGGCGATCGCCACGGGCGTCGCGATGAACCTTCGCCTGGAAGGCTATGAATCCACGATCATCCCCGACGGCGCCGCCGCGGCGCGCGCGATCGCGGAGGCGCCGCCGGCCCTCGTGCTCCTCGATCTGGCCCTGCCGGAGAAGGACGGCCTCGAGATCCTCAGCGAGCTGCGCAGCGCCGGCGACACCACGCCCGTGATCGTGCTGTCGGCACGCGTGGGCGAATACGACAAGGTGGCCGCGCTCCGGCTGGGGGCAGACGACTACGTGACCAAGCCGTTCGCCCTCGCCGAGCTGATGGCGCGGGTGGACGCCGTGCTTCGGCGCACGGCGGGAGAGGCGGCCCAAAGCGGCGGCCGCGTCTACGAATTCGGCGACATCCGGGTCGATATGGGAACGCGCACGGTGTATCGCCGAGATGCCCAGCTCAAGCTCACACACCGCGAGTTCGAGCTTCTCAGCTTTTTCGTGCGCCACCCCGCGCGCGTGTTCTCGCGCGGCGAGCTTCTGCGCGAGGTATGGGGGCTTAACACGGGGTCGGTGCGAACGGTCGACAACTTCGTGGCACAGCTTCGCGGAAAGATCGAAGCCGACCCGGAACGTCCGCGCCACGTGATCACGGTGCGGGGGAGCGGCTATCGGTTCGATATGTGAGCGGAGGCAATCTCATGGCGAAGAAAATCGGAATTCTCATCGGTCCGGACTACGAAGATCTCGAGGTCTGGTATCCGAAACTCCGGCTCGAGGAGGCCGGGTTCGAGACCGCGCTCGCCGGGCTCGGCGAAGCCTCCTATCGCGGCAAGCACGGCTACCCGTGTGCGGTCGATGGGCACGTGCGCGACCTCGATCCGAACGAGCTGGCGGGCATCTTGGCTCCCGGCGGCTGGGCTCCAGACAAGATCCGACGCGAGCGCGCGGCGCTGGACTGCGTTCGCGCCGTCTACGAGGCCGGCGGCCTCGTCGCCACGATCTGCCACGGCCCCTGGGTGCTGATCTCGGCGGGGGTCGTGCGCGGCCACACCCTCACATCCACCCCCGGGATCCGAGACGACGTGGAAAACGCGGGAGCCACCTGGGTCGACGAGCCGGTGGTGACGGATGGAACGATCGTGAGCTCCCGGGTGCCCAAGGATCTCCCCGCCTTCGCCCGCGCGATGCTGGGCGTTTTGTCGTAGCCACCTGGATCCGGCGCGGGCGCTCGTGGCCCGCTACAGTAGGCGCTCGCTCGCCGGTCCGGGATGCGCTAACTTTTCTGCCGATGCGGATGCGCCCTTGTGCCGCGCTCGCGATCGCCACGTCGCTCGCCATCGGGTGCGCGGCCGCCGAGCCCAAGCGGGCGTCCGCTCCACACGCGGACGGTTCGAAAAAAGACGCTCCCTACGAGCTCGCCGACGACCGCGATCTCGAGATGCTGCGCGACCGCCATGACGCGCTCCCGCACGACCACGACGAGCGACAGGCGCACCGCGCCGAGCTCGCCGACGAGTATGAGCGCCGGATCCACGCCGCGTTCGACCAGCGCAACCGCGACGGCGCCTATGAGGCGTTTACCTCGTTGCTCTCGCTCTGGGATCCCCGTGAGCTTCGAGGCGAAGACGCGCTCGCGATGCTGTCGGCGCACCGGGAAGGGGTGCGTCGCGTGCGTAGCGTGTTCGCGCGCGCCGGCGCCGATCGCCAAGCGGCGACAGCCTTGTTCGTGCTGGCGGAGATCGATCCCAAGCGCCGCGCCGAGCACCGCGCCGAGCTCGATGAGCTGTTCGCGTTCGCCGACGAGCTCGCCGCGGCCGAATACGGCGACGGCGCCGAGCGCGCGAGGCCGATCGAGATCCTCGAGCACACCGTGGAGGTGTTTCCCACCGCCCAGGTGCTAAGCCGCCTCGTCGAGCTTTACATCGAGCGGCAGGAGGCGCTCGGCTCCCAATTTCGGCGCCGCGGCACCGAGCTGCGCCTGATCCGGGCCCATGGCGAGGGCGCGCTGGCCGCGACGCGGAGCCTGGTCCGCGCCCACGCCCACGCCTTTCGTCTGCAAGACGCCCACACGGCCGCCCGACAGATCACCGGCTTTGGCGACGACGCCGATCTCCGCGCGACGCTCGAGCGCGCCGTGGCCGGCGACGGCGGCTCCAAGCCGTGGCTCGAGATCGCCGCCATGCTCGCGGACGGGGACGGCGGTAGCGACGATCCCGTCGCCGCGCGGCGCGTGTGTGAGCAGGGGCTGGCCGCGCTCGGCGAGTCGGCAAAGCTTCACGCCTGCGTCGCCGAAAACGCGATCGAAAGCGACGCCATCGCCCTGGCGATCCGACACCACGAGCAGGCGCTCGCCATCGACCCTACGCGCCGCGAGAGCGCAGACCGCCTCGCCGCCCTGTACGAGCACCGCGTCGGCCGGCTCGCCTTCGACCGCCGCCCTGGCGCAGCCGCCGAGGTTCTCGCGAAGCTCGCCGACCTCGACGGCTGGGTGCGTGAGCATTGGCCGTCGGAGCCGCTCGACACCACGATCGCCGACGGCCGGGCGGCGATGGGGCGCGGGCTGGTGAGCATCGGCGCCCTGGATGAAGGGCGGGAGTATCTGCGCCGCGCCATGGCCGACGGGCCGCACCTGCGCGCGCTCGAGCACCTGGGAATCGTCGAGCTGAAGGCGGGGCGACCGCAGCGCGGGCTCGAGTACTTCGAGCGCGGCATCGCCGCGAGCCCGATGTCGCCCTTCGATCGGTTCGACCAAAACCGCATGCGCCGCCTGGCCAGCACGGCGGCCGAGGACGCCGGCCAAAGCGAGCTCGCCGAGCGCCACGCCCGGCAGGCGCTCGAGGCGTGGGCGAGCTTCCAGCGCGACGTGGGCCCCCTGCGCGCGGCTTACCAGGGCGAGATGCTCGTGGACCTCGGCAAGCTCCGCTGGCGTCTCGGCGAGCGCGACGAAGCGCTGGACACGTTCGCGAGGGCGGTCGACGCGGACGGGGACCAAGCGACCACGCCAGCCAGAGTCTTGTCCTTCCTGATCATCCGCGACGAGCCGACCGCCGCCCTCGATATCTATCATCGAGCCGTCGGCAGCCGCGAGATTGCCGACGACTTCAAAGTCTACATGAGCCTTTGGGTCGCGATAGACGCCCGCCTCCGCGGCCACCCCGTCGATCCGGTCGCAGCCAAATTCTTGGACGATCGCTCAGGCCCCTTGTGGCACGATGACCTCGCCCGTCTCGCGAGCGATCGCGTCGACTCCGGCTCGATCGCCGACAACGCCGACACGCGCGGCAGACGAGCGGAGCTTTTGTACTACCGCGCGATGCTCGAGGCGATGCCCGCCGATCCCGACACGGCCCGGGAGCTCCTAAGGCGCGTGCTCGCCTCCGACATGGTGCTCTACTTCGAATACGACATGGCGCGCCACTGGCTCGAACACGGCTTCGAGCTCGGCGACTGAGGTTCGAGCACACGGCCGCCGCGCAAAGCGCGGCGACGACCCGTCACCGGCGCGCAGGCTCGATCCGATCGAGCGCCCGCACGCGGCGCAGGTCGTCCTTTTCGAACCGCTCGGCTCTCAGCGCCTCGATCGCCACTTCGGCCTCGTGCTCGCCGAGCCGATCGCGGAGCCGGCGCTTTTCCGCACGGTAATCCCGCACGCGGTCGCGAAACGCCTCGCGCTCGGCGTCGAGCGCCGCGAGCCGGGCAGCCGCGTCCTCGCCGAGGATCTCCGCGCGGATGGCGAACACCTCGTCGTCGTCTGCGCCGCGCGCGCGCGCCTCGCGCACCGCGCGGTTCGCCCGCGCGGGCCCCGTGGCCTGGTCACGGACTTCCTGCGACGTCTCCGCGGCGAGCTCGGAAACGAGCTCCCGCCGGGCCATCGCCAGCTGGTCGCCATCGACATCGTCCTCGGCGAGCATCTTGGCGGCCGTCACCGCGAACTCGATGCGCTCTCGCTCCCACGCGAACGCGTCCATCGTGCCGAGGTTTTGGTCGTACGCCTGCCGCATCCGCTCGGCCGCCTCCTCGAGGGTGACCTCTTCCTCCTGGCCCGCCTCGGCCGCCTCGCGTCGGTACGCGACGTACGCGTCGAACAGGGCGATCGCGTCACTGGCCGCGTCGTCGTCCATGCGCCGGTTGGCCTCGGCGACCACTTCGGCGCGGATGGCGTCGTCCGGCACCTCGCCGTCGGCCGTGAGGAAGTAGTCGTAAAGCCACTGCGCCTGCCGATCGACGATCAGATTTCCGGCCTCATCCGTGCGGAGCAGGCCGTCCGTGGTGGTCGCCTCCAAAGAGGGCGAGGGGGCGTCCGTTGAATCGCCCTGGGCGCACGCGACCGAGGCGGCGAGGGCGAGCGCGGGGACGATCGCGACGTTCCGGTATCGGTGGTGGATCATGGCGCCTCCTCACAGCCCCTGCTCGCGCAGGCGGTTTGCGTGAATGCGGAACAGGGACTTGGGGTTCGGCCCGAACAGGTGGGTTAGGCCGAGCACCTGGTTGACCTGATCGACGTGGTTTAGGCGGTAGTCATCCCGGATGACCCTGCCGAACCGCGAGCTGCACCGGCCGACCAGCCCGTCGCTGCGCTCGTCGTACACGAGGTTCGTGAGACCGAAAAGCGGCGTGGTGGGATCGAAGATGTTGGTGAGCCAGCGATCGCCGCTCCAGGAGTAATACCGCGTGGTACCGACCTTCTCGGGGCCCTCCCCACACGGCGCGTCGCCGAGCCCGTTCGGGTAGCGCTCGTTGAACTCCTCGAGCCCCGCGGCGGTCAGCGCATCGATGGCGCCGATGGCGTCCTGCTCGTTACTCGTCCCGGCGATCAGCGCGAGGATGTCGCCGAGCTTCTCCGCGAACCTGCCTAGCACCGCCTCCCCGAACGAGCCGTCCTCGACGTGATCGCGCAAGAAGTCGGCGAGCTCGGCCCCGCGGTGCGGCGTGCCCACGGTGGTCACCGAAGCGACGAGCTCGGGGCGAACGGCCGCGACGTAGCGTGCGTCGAGCCCGCCGTGGCTGTGGCCGATGATGTTGACGCGCGCCACGCCCGCCGTCACGACGATCTCTTCCACCTGCTCCAAGAGCTGCTCGCCGCGCGCCTCGGTGCTGGCGAGCTGGCTCACCTCCGTGACGTACACGTCGGCCCCGCCCTCGGACAGGGCGTCGGGGATGCCGTACCAGTACTCGTATACCCCGAACAGCTCATCGAACCCGCCCGCGCCGTGTGCCAGCACGATGGGATAGCGAGTGTCGGTGTAGCTATCGTCGGCGCTGGCGCTGACCGGCGCCGCGGCGATCGCGACGAACACCGCCGCACAGGCCGCGATGAGCTTGGGTTGGCTCCATCTACTCCGCATGACATCTCCCCGCAGCGTAGTCACTCGTGAGATTCGTTCACTCTATATCGGACCTCCGCGCACGCAAAGATGTAAATGTGTACAGGTAAGGACTTGACGGACGACGCCCACACGCCCGGCCGTTTGGCGATGGGCGCATACCTGAGCCCACATGTATGCCGCTCGGGTATGGTCACCCCACGGGGATCGCGGCGCACATCGCGCCATGTCCGAGCACTTTCGTCGCGCTATCTTCGCGAGACCGCGATCGGAATGCGCACCCGCAGCGCGCTGTCCTGCGGCCCGAATTCGGTCGCCTGTGCCACGCGTAGCACACAGCCTCCGAGCTCCGTGGCCATCATTTCCCCGGGGTCGAGCTCCGCGTGGGCGACGTCGCCGCTCTGCTCGATCTCGAAGCGGACCGCGATCTCGGGAGCGCCGACGGCTTCCTCGGCGTGGTCCTCGAAGCAGCGCTCGACCGCCGGCGCCCGGCGGCGAAACGCGCGCGTAATCCCGGCCTCGCCGGTGGGCGGGGCGGCCACGACTTCACCCACTTCCTCGGCCTGTGCCTCCGCATCGCGGGGAGCTTCGTCCGGGCCTGTCGCCGAGGCGTCCGCCGCATCGGGGGGCGACTCGGTTTCCGACGGCGGGTGCCGAGACTCCGCGGAGCCCTCGACGTCCCCGCCGGCGGGCTCCACTTCACCGTCTACGAAGATGTACTGGGCGCCGCCGCCGTCGCGCCCGAGCGCGAAGTACAGGATGCCGGCGCCGAGGAGGATCCCGAGCGCCGACGCCGCGACCAGTTTTTGCGCGCGCGACACCCGACGCGCGGCCCCGCGGCCCGTTCGGTGGGACGACGACGCCGCCCGCGCGCCCCCCATATCGACAGTCGGCGGCGCCTCGAGCTCCTCTCCCGCTTCGGGGCCTTTGGACTCCTTCGCGGACGCGGGCGGCTCCTCGCGCCACGCTCTGTCCAATTCATCGAGCTCGTCGGCGCCGAGGAGCTCTGCGAAGCGCGAGGCGCGGAAATCACTGCGCGCGCGCTCGGCCAGCTGGTGCTGGGCCTCCTCCGCCCCGGCGCCCCGCGTCCGGCGGAGCGCGTCGGCCAGCGCCTGGGCGTCGGGATAGCGCTCGGCTGGATCCTTAGCCAGCGCCCGCGCCACCACATCGGCGAGCTCCGCGGACACGTCGGGGCGGAGCGAATCGAGGCGCGAGGGCTCGTGCTTGAGCACCCGGGCCACCGTGAGCGACATGTCCTTGACTCGAAACTCGTTGCGCCCTGCCAGCACCTCGTGCAGGACCACCGCGCAGCCGTAGGTGTCGCTCGTGGGCCCCGGCTCACCCGACTCGAACAGCTCGGGCGGCATATAGGGGAAGGTCCCGCGCACGGCGCCCTTATCGGCCGCCGAGACGGTGTGGTCCGTGGCCATTTGCGCGATGCCGAAGTCCGTGAGCTTGACGTGCCCGTCGATGTCGATGAGCACGTTCGCGGGCTTGATGTCCCGATGCACCACGCAAAGTGAGCTGCCGTCCGGCCCCTCTAACCGGTGCGCGTGGCTGAGCGCGTCGAGCACCGAAATCACGATGTGAACCGCGGGCTCGACGGGGAAGCGCCCGTGGGTCTTGCGCACGTAATAGCACCACTTCGCCAAGTGGTAGCCGTGCACGTACTCGAGCACCATCGTATAGCCGTCATCGTCCTGCGCGAAGTCGATGACGTCCACGACGTTGGGGTGGCGCAGGTGCGCCATGATCCTGGCTTCGCGTTGAAACAGTCGAGTCGCCGTCTCCTCGTCGAGCGATCCGGGCAAGATCCGCTTGACGACCACCGGCCGCACGAAACCCGCGGCGCCTTCGTTCCGCGCCAGGTAGATCGTTCCCATGCCGCCCTTCGCGATGCGGCGAACGATCCGGTAGCGACCGAGCACGAGCCGGCCTATGGCCCCGTCGTCATTCATCGCCTGGTGCTGCGGCGCGCGGAGGTGTGACGACCCGTCCGGCCGATCCTGACTCACCCGCCCCCGGCGCGGCGCAGGTAGTAGTGTACACCGTGGTCGGGGTGCGCGAAGCGGATCGCGAGCGCTCGCTCATCGGCGGGGACCGAGACCGTCCCGGTAAAGCGGCTTTGGGCGTCGGTGTCGATGCCTCGTCCGCCCGCCGTCACGCGCCAGTCCTCGAGGGCGACGCCCCGGACCCGCACGGCGCTCGGATCCCAGGTGGCGCCGACCTCGGGCTCGCGCACATGAGCGCTGTCCGCGGCGTTGTCGAAGGAGATGACGAGCGATGTCTCGGGCGAGCGGATCGCCTCGTTGTCGGGGGCGGAGAACCACCACGTGTACTCCCCCTCGTCGAGCCCTCCCGACCGAACGTGGTGCTCACCGCCGCTCGCCGTCGCCCGGCGCGTCCTCCCGCTCGAGTCCGCGACGTAAAGGTCCAGATTATCGGCCGGAGCGTCGGACCACGAAAACGTGAGCCTGGGTAAAAGGTTCTGGTAGTGCACCGTGTAGCGGCGCCCGTCCGCTTCGAGCTCGGTGTGCGCCGGCCGGCGGGGGAGCGGCGCGGTGCCCGCGTTTCGCCGCACGCGAAGCGCCCCGCGAGCTTGGACCTCGCCCAGCGAGTCTCCCTCCTCGCAACGTACGCGGTAGTAGCGCACGCCGCGGGGCGCGCGCACGATGCCCGCCCGGTCGCCGGGGGACACCATCGTTGGCTCGGAAAACCCGCGCTCTGGCCCGAGTTCGACGGCGCCGCCACCCGCGCAGACATCGCCGAACTGGATGCGGATGTTGACGGGCGGGGCCGGCGCGTGAACGACCGGCGACTCTCCGGCCCGGATCGAAAAATCGGCCACGTCGGGCGGCGGCTCGAGCCGCTCCTGCTCGCGCCCGTCCAGCGCGCCGTCGCGCGACACTCGCGCGCTCTCTCCGGCCCCCAGCGAGACGCGATCGACCTCGCCCACGACATCGACGCGCCCCCTGGCTGCTTGAGCCGCCGTATCTCCGCTTTCGTCGATCCCCACGTCGGCCCGGGCCGCGCCCTGGTCCCCCCGGGCGACGATCGCGCCGCCGGGCACCTCGAGATACACGCGGCCCCCGTCGGCCGACAAGGTCCCCGAGCCCCGCGTTGCTCGCGCAATCTCGCCGTCTTCGTCGCCGACCCGAAGGCTCGCCTCACCGTCGATCCGCGCGCTCCCCTCGCCTCGCGTGAGCTCGATCGCGGTCCCCGTGTCGAGGGTGATTTCGGCGCCCACCGGGACGTTGCGGCTGCCGGCTTCGAGCCGCTCCCACGCGCCGTCCACGTCGCGGATCCGCGCTCCGCCCCCGGTCACATCGACGCGCACCTCGCTGTGGTCGGGCTCGCCCGGCTCGTCATCGTCACCCTCGTCCTGTTCGCGCTCGCGCGCAGCCCCCTCGTCGTCGCCGTCGTCATCCTCGCCGGCCTCGATCGTGAGCGACTCGCCCTCGTCGAGCTCCTCCGGGTCCTCACCAACCCGCTCGACCGTCGCGCCGCCCACACGCACCGCAAACCGTAGTTGACCGTCAGACAGCTCGACCTCGACCCGAGACGCAGGATCGATCTCTGCTTCCCCGACTTCCGAATGGACGGTGAGGCCTTCGTCCCCCGCCTCTATCTCCGCGCCGCCGATTTCCAGCCCCACGCGCCGGTCCTCTTCGCCGAAACGCACGCGCGAATGCTCGCCCAGGCGGAGCGCGCCCTCGGGGACGAGCTCCACGCGCGCGCTCGCCCCCGCGCCCGTGTCGACGGCGCCGCCCTCGCGAAACGCTTGGCCGACCTCGCCCTGTTCCCATGGCGCCTCCCCCTCGACCTGCGTGCGCACCTCTCCCTGCTTATCGGCGAGGCGCGCAACGGTGTCGTCGTCCCGACAGCCGCTTCCGAGCGCGCCCACTGCCGAGGCGAAAACCAGCGCCCCGCCCCAAACTCTCGTCCGTGACTTCGCCCGCGAAAGCCGATGCGTCAACACCACCGAAACCTCAAGAAGCCCAAAACCAGGTTTCAGTATGGGCCAGTAAGCGCCCGGAGGGAAGCGAGGCGCGCCGTGCCGCATGCCTCGGTTTTCCGCAGGGACGACTACGAAGATTTCGGTGCCCCGCCTTCAAACCGCTTTCTGTCTTCCGTGTACGCGGAAACTTCGTTTCCAGCACACTACCGCTCCTCCATGAGATCGACGTTTAAAACCGTGACGCCCTTTTCCTCGACCGTGATGCTGCGGACCTGATTGCGATGGCCCGGCGCCGAGATCGATATCCGGTAGTCCCCAGGCGGAACCTCGGTCTGAAACCGCCCCTCGCGCCCCGCGCGGAGCTCGATTTCTAGCGGCTCGATCTCGATGGCCGCCCGGATCGGCTCGCCCTGATAGGAGAGCACCACGCCCTTGATCTCCGAGCTCCCCTCGTGCGTGAGCTCCACGGCCAGCTCCTCGGTGTGCCCTGCCCTCACCTCGGCCCGCACCGACTCCTCGCGGTGGCCCGGCGCGGTCACGGTCACGATCGCGCTCCCCGTGGGCAGATCGTCCACTTCGAAGGCGCCCCGATCGTCGGTTTCCGCGGTCGCGGCCCGGTCACCCACGCCCACCCGAATCACCGCGTCCCGGGCCGGCTGGCCGTCCCACGTCTCGACCTCGCCTGCGATCGAGCCGCTGGGCTGCGGCTCGGTGGGCGCGCCCTCGCCGCCCGCCGAGCCAAAGTGGTACGTCACCCCCGCGAGCACGCCGAGCCTGGGCTCCACGGGCACGAGGGGCTCATCCGCCGCCAGCGAGGGACGCGACGACAGCGAAATCTCAGCCGCCCCGAACCAGCCGTAGCGCTCGCCGAGCGGGGCGTAGGCGCCCAGCCCGAGCCGCATCGGCGACTCGCTGGGCGCGGGCGCCTCAGAGCCGATGAGCAAGTCCCAGGACCACTCGGCGAACACGGTGGCCGATGCGGCCGTCGCGCGAAGCCCGGCGCCGGCGACGAGCGCGTCGCTGTCGCTCACGCCGAGCGCCATTCGCTGCGCTTCGCCGAGCCTGTGGGCTTCGGGAGCCGACGCGGCGCTCCGATCGTGCCGAACACCGGCGTTGCCGTAGGCGGCGACGGTACCCCACGCCGGGGGCGCGTATTCGGCAAGCCCCCGTAGCTCGAGGCTGGCCGCGCCCGGTACGAGCGACGGAGCGTCGTCACCGGGGAGCCACAGCATGGCCTCCGCCCCCAGCCGAACATCGCCGACCGCGAGCCCGGCGGCGCGGGCTGCCAGGCGCGGGTTGCCGACGTAACCGGCGGCATCGATCCCATCACCGCGGTGCTGGTCGTAGCGGGCGTCGAATGCGGCGGAAAACCCGAGGTGGGGGCTCACCGCGTAGGTGGCGGCGAGCTGAGCGCGGCTGCGGTGATGGCGGTCGCCCTGCGCGACGATCGATTCCGTATATCCGTAGCCCGCGCCCGCCGACAGGGACAGCCCCTCGGGCCGGGTACCGGCGAAGGACAGCCGACCGACGCTGGGGAGCGCCCGCACCTCGGCCATCTCATCCGCGCCCTCGGCTGGTGCGGCCGTGGTCCAGGGCGAGGCAGACAAAGCCGCCGGGGCGGCGAGCCAGGCCACCGCGCCTAGCGACGCCAAGACCCCGAGCTTCACGCCGGGCGAGCGCACCGAACCCCGAAGCATCGCAGCCCTAGACTACCATCGTCGCGGCGCCGGTGGCGCGGAGTTTTCAGCGACGAACCGCGCAAGGGCGGACGGTTCGTTGATAGGTGGCGATGATGGGCTCATGGTCGGCGGCCGACCCACCCGGCCCGGCGGCGCGCCGGCGTAACCATATGCTGGAGCGATACGGCCAAGCGGGTGGTCATGTGCCATAGTGTCCGGACCAGGGAGATTGATCCGGTCCAGCTCGTTCTCGGGCCCCTGGGGGGCGCTTTCCCTCTCCGAAACGGGCCCACACCCTTCCTTCGCCGGAGCGCCTTGCCAGGTGCCCTGCGACCGCCCAGTCTGGCGAATCAACTTTCCTGGTCCGGACACAAGTCGATGTCGAGGAGGCCGCTCGTGGAGCTCGCCCGCATTACAGTAGGTACAGACTTTTCCGAAGACTCCGAGCGAGCCGTCGCGCAGGCGCTCGCCATCGCCGAGGTGAGCGGTGCGGAGGTGCATATCGTGCACATGGTCGGCCCGCTCGACCAGCCGCCCAAGCCGGTAGGCCCCCGCGACCGCTACAAGGAGCGGATCGACGCGGAGCTCGAGCGGGCCAAGGGCGAGCTCGACAAGCTCGGCGCCCGGTACTCGGGAGCGGCCGCCCGGGTCCACTACTACGCCGGCGACGGCGAGCCCGACTTCGGTCTCGTCGAGAGCGCGAAGGAAATCGGCTCCGAGCTCGTCATCGTGGGCTCGCACGGCCGCACCGGCTACAAGCGCGTGCTC
>SLNH01000208.1 GCA_007133195.1 Nannocystineae bacterium
CGTGAAAGCCGTGCGCGGCTAGAAATTCGTCTAGCGCCTCGCGCCACGCCGCGCCCGCGGTGCCGCCGACGCGAGCGACGGCGACGAGCTTCAAGAGCCCCTCCTGCATCGCCATGTGGTGAACGCCTGCGAGCCCGCCGAAAAGCCGCGGAACCGACGTGTCTCGCCCCGTGGCCGCGTCCATGCGCGAGATGAGCGAGGACAGCTCGGTTTGCGCGACGCTGTTATTGTAGATGGTCCGAAAATACGCCTTTTCGGTGTCTCGCTGTAGCTCGAACAGCTCGCGGAGATCGCGAAAGAAGCTCGCGTCGGCGGTCTCGGCGAACGCGCTTATGCGACGGCGAAACCGCCGGCACGCGGCAAGCAGCGGCTCACTGAACGCCGCCACGCGCTCGAGGTGAGCCGCCTGTTCTCGCCGGATCGCGACGCCGGCAGGCAGCGCGGCGAGCACGGTGCGGGGCGTGGTGCGAACCCGGCGGGGGCCCGCCTCGCCGTACTGTTTTTGCACGCCTAGGTCGCGGTCGAATCGCTCCTCGTCGAAGCCAGGGAGCCGACCCATCGCGCGCTTGACGGCGCTCGCGTTCCAATACGGGCGCCCGTAGTAGCACGCGATCCACGCCTCCTCGCGACCGCGCTCGACGAGGCGCACGTCTTCCAAAAAGCGCTGCATCGACGCCTGCATCGCGTCGCGGTAGAGCGCGTACATGAGCGGTGTGCACACGCGCGCGGACACGCCGCCCTCGCGAAAGTCGGCGCTCGTTTGCTCCTGCGCGTCCCGGCGCCACTGAATGCTCGTGATCGGGCGCGACTGGAGGATGAACAGCCTACCGCCTGGATCGACGGCGAACTCGACGTCTTGCGGGTGTCCGAAGTGGGCCTGGATTTCGAGGAGCGCGAGGCGAAGCTCGTTTGCACGCGCCTTGGTGAGCGTGACGCCGTCGCTGCCGCGCGCCTCGTAGGCGATATCGCCGCTCGTAAGCGACAGCGTGATCGATGTGGGCGTCGCTTGCCCCGACACGAGTCGCTCCCCGAGTCCGCCCACGACCTCGACGAGCGCGTGCTCCTCCCGTCCCGACAGCGGATGCAGGGTGAACGCGACGCCGGCCATTTCGGCGGGGACGAGCTTTTGCACGAGAACGGGCATACTCGCCCCGGCCGCGCTGAGCCCGCGCGAGGCCGCGTAGGTCTGGACGCGCTCGCTGTGCGCCGATCGCCGGCACGCTTCGATGCAGCGGGCGAGCTCGTGAGCGCTGTGGACACCGAGAAAGGTCTCGTACTGGCCGGCGAAGCTCGCCCCGTCCAAATCCTCGAGCGCGCCGCTCGAGCGCACGGCGACGGGAAACCCGCCGATCGCCTCGACCGAGGCTGTAAGCGCCGCGCTGTCCTCGTCGTCAAGCTGCCGATCGGGCTCAATCACGAACCCCGGCGGCACCGGGAACCCCGCGCGCTTGAGCGCGTGCAGCGCCGCGGCCTTCGAACCCCACGGGCTCGGATCCGCGCCCTCATCGCCGAGCTCGGGCCATGCCGCGCGGTCGCCCGCCGCCCGCGTCGCGTCTGCCGAGCCGTTGCCTACTGGGCGCTCCGTCGCCGTCTCGTCCGGGTTCATGTGCCGCTCCGTGCGTCGCTCGCGCGCCGGGCATCTTACTGCCGCCTAAAACGCCGCAGCAACCGCGAGGGCGGACCCGAAGCTAGGGTCCGCGGCGGCCAAGGAGGCGTTTTGCGCCCAAAAACAGGTGTCCGGCCTGGGATCGCAGAAACACCGAGGCCATCTTGAGCTTGCCGTCGCGCTCGGGCTCGAGCCGATCCTCGAGATAAAGGCGGCGGCACAGCGAGCGCTGGCGCTTCCCGCTCGAGGTCTTGGGAATCGTCCCGGGATCGACGAGGACCACCTCGCCCGCCGCGACGCCGCATTCGATCTCGACCGCCTCGCTGACTCGCTCCGCGATCGCGGCCCGTAGATCGCGGTCGGTGAGCTTCGTCTCGCACACGAGCACCACCGACTCGCCCGCGTCGTCGTCGCCTTCGATCCCGAAGGCGACAGCACCGCCCTCGCGAACGCCATCGACCGCTTCGGCGCTCTTTTCGATGTCTTCCGCGTAGTAGTTCGAGCCGCGAATGAGAATGATGTCTTTGGCCCGGCCCGCGACGAACAGATGTCCGTCTGCGGTGTAGCCCAGATCGCCCGTCCACAGGTAGCCGTCCCGCATCACCGCGTCCGTCGACTCCTGGTCGCGAAAGTATCCATTCATGAGCGACGGCCCCGACGCGAGGATGTGCCCCACTTCGCGATCGGGAAGCGGGTGGCCGTCACTGTCGACGACCATCGCGTCGTGGCCTGGGATCGCGCGGCCCACGCTCACCAGGGTGACGGCGGCGCGATCGTGCGACGGCACCGCTTTACCCTGGACGAGACGTCGGCGATCGACGCGCTCGTAATGGATCAACTGATTCGCCTGGGGAAACGTCACTGCGAGCGAGGCCTCCGCCAGCCCGTACACCGGGAGGAAGGCTCGCTCGGAGAACCCATACGGCGCGTAGGCCTCCTGAAAGGCGCGCATGGTGCCGAGGCTGACGGGCTCGGCGCCGTTTAGTGCGTGGCGCCACGACGACAGGTTCAGCCCTTCCCGCGCCTTCGGTGGCACGCGCTTGACCGCGAGCGCGTAGCCGAAATTCGGTGCGGTGGCCATGGTGGCGCCGTAGTCGCTGATCGCCTGGAGCCAGCGAATCGGCTTGGACAAAAACGCGAGCGGCGAGAGCAAAACCGCTGGGATACGCCAGTAGATCGAAAACAGGAGCTGTCCGATGAGCCCCATGTCGTGATAGAGCGGGCACCAGCCGCAGTATCGGTCGTGCCGGTTGATATGCAGCGCTTGGCCGATGGCGTGGACGTTGGCGACGAGGTTGTAGTGCGTGAGCGCGACGCCTTTGGGGTTGCCCGTCGATCCGGACGTGTATTGCAAAAACGCCACCTGGCGTCGCCCGTACTTGTAGTGGAGCTCGAGCGGCGCGTGGGCGCCGAGGTCGCCCGCCTGGACGATGGTCTCGAGCGTGGGGGCCCGCATGCCCAAATCGCCGAGCACGGGTGACAGGCGCCGTGTGGTCACGCACACCCGGCACTCGGCGTGGTTGGCGATGTGGGCGAGGCGCCGCAGGCCGGCCTCGATCTTGAAGCCGACCGGCGGATAGGCGGGGACGGGGATGGCGTGAATGAGCTGCGCGGCGAAGAAGGCCGCCGCGAACTCCAGGCAGGTGGGGAACACGAGGAGGACGCGGTCGCCCGCGCCTACGCCGAGCTCGTGTAGGCCGGAGGCCATCTTCCTAGCCTCTGCGTAAAGGTCGCTGTAGCTCTGGTGGTCGGGGGGGCGGCTTTCCCGATCGGCGAGGACGGTGATGCCGGTGGAGCCCTCGAGCCGCGCGGCCTCGGCCAACGCGTGAAGCGCGGTGCGGTGGTAGGGCGCGAGCTCGTCCGTTATGCCGCTCCGCCAGCTCGCCGTGCGGAAGCTCTCGCCCTCCCATGGAGGGAAGGTCGAGCGAAAGACCCGGTCAGTCGTGGTGAGGTGGTCGGTCATGGCTTAGCGCCGAGGGAAAAACCGTGCTCCTTTGCGAGCTCGTGGATGTGACGTATGCGATCCGCGCGCAAAGGACCGCGGGACAGCGACTCGTGTAGACCGCTCAGGCCGAGCAGGAGGGTTTCGGCGAGACATCCGTAGATCTCGCCCGGCTCGAGGTCGAAGCCGTCGATCGCGAG
>SLNH01000006.1 GCA_007133195.1 Nannocystineae bacterium
ACCCACGCGCAGGACGCGCCGCGGCAGACCGTGGAGGTGGACGACATGCCGGGCGCCACGAGTGAGCTCCTCGAGCTGAGCGGCAGCGGCGAGGGGGAGCACGCGTTCGACTTGGGGCGGATCCTGCCGGTTCGCGCGAACATGGACGGCGACTTCGAGAGCACCTTCGAGACCGATGTCGGCGGACAGACCCAGCGGATGACGCTCGACATGGAGATCGCGCTCGAGCTCGAGTCGATGGAGTGATCGGCTCCGATTCGCTCGCTCAGCTCCCTGACTTTCCCGCCGGCATGCACGCCGCCCCGTAGCCGACGCACGCCCCGTCGTCGTCGGTCTGTTCGCAGTGGCGATAGCGCCTGCTCTCGGGATCGAACATGCAGCGATCGGACGGCGCGCACGGCGTTCCGAACTCCGCGCAGCGGCCCGCCGATGCCCGCTCGCACGCGCGATAGGCGCGCAGCTCGCCGTCGAACATGCACCGGTCCTCGGGTTCACAAGTCGCGCCAAAGCGGAAGCACTCGCCCTGCGCCGCGTGGGAGCACGCGCGATAACGATCGGCGCCCGCGTGATAGACGCAGGGCCCCTCGTCGCAATCCTCGGGCGCTTCGAGCTCGCGGGACTTTCCATCGCCGTCGTCGCCGTCCTCGTCGGACGCTTCATCGTCCACGACGGCGCTCGGCGGCGCCGGCCGGTCGAGCGCGCCCGCGTCGCCGTTTTGGCCCCCGGCTGACAAACATCCGAGCGCGGCGAGGGCCGCCGCGAGGGCGAGCGGGCGCACCGGCGATAGCATCCATGGGAGCGTAGCGCGGTGGCGCGAAGCGCGTCACCTCGATATCGAGCGCGCGGAGCACGGGCCCGGCCTCGTCGGCGAGGCCGTCCCCCGCCAGAGCGGTCATCCCGCAGACGGCGGCGAATCGAGCCAGTCGCGGGCGAGATCCCCCGCCCGCGAAAGCGCGACGCGCTGCTGGGCGCCCGAGGCAAGGTGCTTGAGAGTGAGCTCGCCGCGTTCGAGCTCGTCCTCGCCGACGATGGCGGCGAGCGGCGCCCTCACGCCGGGGTCATCAGCGTACTGGAGCTGCTTTCCGAGCTTGGCTTGTTGGGGATAGACCTCGACTTTAAGCCCCTGGGCCCTCAGCGCGTGACCGATCTCGAGCGCGCGGGCAGGCGCGACGCCGAACCAACAGACCATGACCTGCGGGCCGGCGGAAAGCGGCGGGTACATGCCGCGCTCGTGCATCACGAGAAGAATCCGCTCGAGGCCCAGGGAACAGCCGACCGCCGGGACCGCGCGCTTGCCGAACATGCCGACGAGCTCGTCGTAGCGGCCCCCACCGCCGAGCGAGCCGGCCAGATCCTCGACGCCGATCTCGAAAATCGGCCCGGTGTAGTAGCTGAGGCCGCGCGCGAGCTCAGGCGAAAACCTGGCGTATTTCCCGGCCGGTGTCGCGCCCAAAAGGTCCCATAGCTCGCGGACATCGCGCAGCGCGCTCGCCCCCGGATCGGACGAAAGCTCGCTCTCCAAGTGGGCCAGCTTATCGGCTGATCCCTCGCCGGTGCCCTCCTCGCCTCCCGCGGTCAGATCGAGGAGCGTCCGCGCCGCGCGCTCGCTCACCCCGCGCTCGGCGAGCTCCCGCGTGACGCCGTCCGCGCCGAGCTTGTCGAGCTTGTCGAGGGCGACGAGCGCCGATTGCTCCATCGCCTCGTCGATCCCCGCGCGGCCAATCATGCCGCGGAGCAGCCCGCGGTGGTTGATGCGCAGCGACAGCTCGGAAAAGCCCAGGCGCTCGAGTACCTGCACGACCGCCGCGCACACCTCGGCCTCCGCGGTGAGGCTGTCCGTGCCGACGATGTCGACGTCGCACTGGTAAAACTCGCGATAACGGCCGCGCCCGGGCCGATCGGCGCGCCACACCGGCTGGATCTGGTAGCGCTTAAAAAACCGCGGCAAAGCCGAATATTGGGCCACTACGCGGGCGAGCGGAACCGTGAGATCGTAGCGGAGCCCGAGATCGGCCAGATCGGCCTGTCCCACCTCGCCCTCCGCGGCGCCTAGCGCCTCGCGCAGCGCCTCGCCGCGCAAAAGGAGGCGGAACAAGAGCTTGTCCCCCTCTTCGCCGTACTTGCCGAGCAGGGTGGAGAGGTTCTCGAACGCCGGCGTCTCGATGGGCGCGAAGCCGTACTGCTCGTAGACGCTCTCGACCACCCCGACCACGTAGCGCCGGCGAAGTACGTCATCGGGCAAAAAGTCCCGGGTTCCGCTCGGGGGCTTGGTGCTCGCCTGGCCGCCTCGTTTGGTCATCGCGTCTCTCCGCCTGCGCGCCCTGGCGGCGCGCACAGGTTTCGTGCTTGGGTTGCGAACCGACACGGCGTGCCGCGTCAGAACAGAGCTTGTAGTGCAACCCCGGCGTTCCAGCAACCTCCTCATCGCGTTTGCGTTCGCCCTGCCCGCGGTCTACGGCGCCGCGTGCCAGCGCGGCGGGCCCGCGGCGCCGGAAGCGCCGGGGCACGACGAGGCGGCGCCCGCGCCGGCGGCCCCGACGAGCGGGCTCGAGCTCGTGCCGGACAGCGCGCTGTTCGTGGCGGTGGGCGCGGCGCCCGAGCGCGTGGCCGACGCGCTCGACTGGGAGGGCAGCGGACGATGGGGCGTGGCCGGTTTACGGCGCGGCCCTCGGGGGACTCGTTCGCGAAAGCGGTTTCGAGAGCGTGTCCGTCGCCGCCCGCGCCACCGACGAGGCGATTCGCCTCGACATCGCCCTACCCGCGCGCGACGCCGCGCGGAGCCCGCTCATCGAGACCGCCCCGGCCCCGCCCACCATCGTGCGCGCCCTGGACGAAGCACCTCTCGCGCTCCTCGGCGCAAACCTCGATTTCGAGGCGGTCGAGGCGCGGCTGTCCGAGGTCGTGGGCGGGGCGGCGCTGGAGCGCGACAAGCGCATGCTCGGCGAACTGTTCGGCGTCGATATCGACCGCGACGTGCTCCCGCTTTTCAGCGGTGAGGTGGCTTCGCCTGGTCCGGCGACACGGGGCGTGTTAGGCAGCTCGAGGCGGAAAAGCGAGAGCTGCGATTCGAGCTCGAGGGCCCCACCCGCGCAGCCCCGGCGGATTGAACGACGCCCTAGCCGGCGCTGAGCTTGGCCTGCTGGAGGTCTTGCATGAGCCCGGCGATGAGCCGCGGATCCGTAAACACGTTGAGCTGCGGCGCCAGGAGCTTCGCGTAGCGATCGAAGTAGAGCATCTGCTTCGTGATGAGCACGAACTCCTTGGGCACCGTCATGTTGTGACGGCGCGCTACGCGGTGGATCCGGGGCAACATCTCCGCGTAGTTGAGCTCCCCGAACGACAGCTTGAGGAGGGGACTGTAGGCCTCCTCGAGATCGGCCGCGAACGCGTCGAAGTCGAGCCCCGGCGGCACGCCCCCCATTTCGGTGATCACCTCGGCGAGCCGCCGGAAGTTCCCGGTGGCGAACGCGACCACGTAGTCGGTGACGAGGCGCCGCTGCTCGTCGTCAAAGCGGCCGACGATCCCGAAGTCCAGGAAACCGAGCTCCTCGTTTTCCAGGATCATGAGGTTTCCGGCGTGGACGTCGCCGTGAAAGAAGCCGTGAAACACGACGCATTGGAACCAGGCGCGGATGCCCTTGACGAGCGCCGCCTCCGCATCGACGCCGCGCCGGGTGATCTCGTCGGCGTAGTCCACCCGCGT
>SLNH01000252.1 GCA_007133195.1 Nannocystineae bacterium
GTACTCGAGGCGATCCGACCCAACTCGCTCCTCAGTCGCCGAAAACTTTGGCAGTCATCCATTCGATCTCCTGAGCGCCCCAACGATCACGGTCTGCCCGCACAAAAGACAGACGAGTCGCGGCGCGACGGATCCGCGCGCAGCGTAATAGCCCTCGCGGCCCCCTGTCTACCGCCTCTGGCCTCGCTCCGGTATGGTTATGCGCCCGCGCCCAAAGCCTCGGGCCACCCGGCGAAGCGAGTCGGCGGCCGCATTGCCGCCTACTGTTGCCGCGGCGCTTTCTTCGAGGCGAAACGGAGGCGCATCGCCCAGAACGCCCAAGTCGACGCCTTCGGAAAACCACGGGGCCCAGGCGCTGCGGATGAGCACGGTATCGAGCGCCACATCAGAAAAACTCTGATCGGCCGAGTCGGATCGTCACGCGGCCTAGGACCGCGTTGCCCGCGTGCGCGCTGAACTCCCGCGTGGCGACATGGCGAGCCTGGCAGCCGCGGCCGCCCTATGGTTATGCTAGGCGGCGAAATGGCCGGAGATGACCGTGGTTGTGCGGGAGGGGTTCGGTGACGCTGTTCAATTCGGAACAGGCAGGAGACGACGAGCTACAACTCGTCGGGCGTCTCATTGGCGAGACCTTTCGGCTGCGAGCTTGCATTGCTTCCGGATCTTCGGGATCCGTCTATCGTGCCGATCAAATCGCCCTGGGTCGGACGGTCGCCGTCAAGATCCTCCGGCCCGAGCTCGCGCTCGATCCGCGGTTCATTTCGAACTTTCACCACGAGGCGCTCGCGGCGTCGCGGCTGAATCACCCGAACACGGTGGCCGTCATCGATTACGGCCAGACCGAGGACGGCCTCCTGTACCTGGCGATGGAGTATCTGCGCGGGCTGTCGCTCGCCGACGTCGCCCGAGCCGAGCGCCCGCTCGATCTCACACGCATCGTCGACTTCGTCACCCAAATCGCCGCCGGTATCGAGGAAGCCCACGAGGCGGGCGTGGTGCACGCGGATCTGAAACCAGACAACGTCGTCGTCGAGCACAAGCGGCGCGACTGGGACCTGGTCAAGGTGGTCGATTTCGGGATCGCCCGCCTGCTCGGCGCGCCGCGTGACGAGGGCCAGGAACAAGTCATTTGCGGGACGCCCGAATACATGGCGCCCGAAGTGGTGCGGGGCGAGGAGCCGGTCGTGGCGAGCGACATCTACGCGCTCGGCGCCATCCTGTTCGAGCTGATCGCCGGCAGGCCGCCGTTCGTCGGCACCACGTCCGTCGAGATCCTCTCGGCGCACCTCAAGGATCCGCCGCCGCCGCTGTCCGAGCTCCCGGACTGCGTCGAGGTCCCCGATGAGGTTGAGGAGGTGGCGCGTCGCGCGCTGGCCAAAAATCAAGACGACCGGTTTCCGAGCGCCTCGGCGTTTCGCGACGCTCTCCAGGAGGTCGCGGGCGCCTCGCGCGTCCCCGGCGTCGCGCCGGTCGAGGCCGCGCCGGTGCGGTGCGCGGCGTGCGGGGCGAAGAGCGCCGCGCACTTCAAGTTTTGCCCCGAGTGTGGGCAGCCCCGCCGGGCGGCCAGCGACGCGGAAGGCGCGGGCCATGAAGCCCCGACCTCCGCGGCGCCCGCCGCTTCCCCGGCCGACGCCCCTTCCCTGTTGCCCCTCCCGCTTCGCGGGCGAAAGGAGGCGCTCGCCCGGGTTCGCGCGCTGCTTGGCGCAGACGGCGGCGCCCTTCACATTACCGGCCCGGCGGGCAGTGGGAAGACGCGGCTCGTGCACGAGGCGCTCGCCAGTTCCAGCTCGGTCGCGCCCGACCTCGCCGCCTACGTCGCGGGCCCCGATCCCAGCGGCCTCGCGCTCCCCTACTATCCGATTCGCGCGGCGGTCGCCGCCGGGCTGGGGCTCCCGGCGCGATGCACCTACGACGAGCTCGAGCGGGCCGCCTTCGATCTCGGCCTGGGTGATCGCGACCTTCCCGGCATCACGGAGCTGTTGGCCCCGCGGGGCGAGCTCGACGAGCTCGAGGCCCGGTCGAGGCAGCGAGAGCTATTCGCCTCTGCGCGGCGCGTTCTCACCGCGGTGTGCACGAGCCGGGCTGCCGTCTTCGTCTTCGAGGACGCCGACCGCTACGACGACCCGTCCCTGCGCCTTCTCGCCGATCTCGCCGAGCGCGCCCGCGCCGAGGCGCTTCGGGTCGTCGTGACCACGACACGCGGGGAGGGCCGAGCCGGCGGGGCGCTGCTCCGCGACGCGCGGGGACGCGGCGAGGAGCTCGCGACGATCGATCTGAATGCCCTGCGCGAGGAGGACGTCGCCGCCATCGCGCGCCACGCGAGCGGCCATGGCGCCGCCGAGCTGCCGGCGCTATCCGAGCTGTACTCGGCAAGCGCCGGCAATCCGGGTCATCTCAACGAGATCGTACGCCTTTGCGCGGAAGGTGGCGCGCCGCCGCGCGCGCAGGAGTCGGCGGCAGACGTCGTCGCCGCGCGCGTCGAGCTCTTGCCGCGCGCCGCGCTCCTCGTGGCGCAGGCGCTGGCCGCGCACGGGGCCGAGGCTTCCGAGGCCGACATCGGCGCGGCGCTCGGCGACGCGCTCGATCAGCGCGAGCTTCGGGATGCCGCGGCCCTGCTCGAAGCGCGCGGCGTGATCGCCGCGGGGCAGCTAGTTTGGTTCGAGCGCGCGATATTCCGGGACATCGTCTACGATCGCACCCCGGCGGAGGCGCGCCGCGCGCTTCACGCTGCCTACGCGGCTGGCGGGAGCGGGCTTCAGCCGGGCAGCAAGGCGCGCCACTACGAGGGCGCCGGATATTTCGGCGCGGCCGCCGAGGGCTTCGAGCTCATCGGCGACGAGGCCGCCAAGGAGCTCCACGACATCGGGGCGGCGCGCCATTACCAGCGCGCCGTGGCCAACGCCAGGCGCGCGATGCTCGCCGAAGTGGAAGACGATTTACGCGAGCTGTTCATCCGAATCTCGGTCAAGCTCGCGGCGGCGCTGGCCCGCACCGCGCAGCCCGTGCTCGCCCGCGGCGTCCTCGACGAAGCCCTCGGCCACTGCCACGAGGCGCCCGCCCTCAAAGCGGAAATCCTCCAGCAAATCGGCCATGTCCACGCCGCCACTGGGGAGTTCGCGGCCGCCTCGGCCTCGCTCCGGCAAGCGATCGGTCTGGGCATCATGGCCGGCGATCGGGAGCTCCTCGCTCGCCTTTACCTCGACCTGGCGAGCTATCAAGCCGAGGCCGGCAAACAGAGCCAGGCGATCTTCGAGCTCACGGAAGGGATGGATTTGATCACGGCGGGCGAGGGCGGCGGTGGCGGCGCGGCGCCGCCGTCTCTGTGGCGCCTGGCGCTCCGGCTCGGGAAGCTCCACGCCGATCGCGGCGAGCGAGAGCGCGCGCTCGCGATGGGGCAAGAAGCCGAAAAACTGGCTCAGCGCGGCGGGTCGGGGCTCGGCGAAGCGCGGGCGCAGGCGATGATCGCCGCCCAGCACGAGGCGCTCGGCGACGGCGAGCGCGCCGCGAAATACCGCCGCTCCGCCGCCGACCGAATGCGGGCGCTGGGCGATCGGCGCGGCACCGTGGATCTGCTCTTGTCAGGATCCCGGCTCACGCGCCACCTACGGGGTGCACAAGTAACCTCGTTCGAGGAGGCCGAGGAGCTCGCCGACGAGATCGGCTGGGACGAGGGGGCTCGTCGCGCGCGCACCGCCCGCGAGCGCTCTTCGTAATCGTCGAGCGCGTCGCCGGCGAGCCGCGGGTGAGGACGAACCCGCTCACTTCTTTTTGTGATAGGCGGCGTCCGCCCCGGTGATCGGGCTAAAGAAGTTTTCCTTCTTCGTGTACTCGTCCACGGCAAACGCGAACTTGTAGCTAGGCGCCGCGCGCTGGTTGCAGTCGGTTCGCTCGCAAAACCGACACGACGTCCCCACCGGCACCGCCGCGCGCGCGATGTCCCGCTTGGGGAGCTCGTCTGCGTACACGAGGTGGTGGGCGTCTTCGGCGGCACAGCCGATGCCGATGGAGTAGGTGCTCCCGCGAACGGCCGAGCCCGCGAGCGGCTCGGACAGGACCCGCGCGGCGCAAAAGTAGGTCTCGCCGTCGGGCATTTTCGAGTATTGCTTCGAGATCGTCGCGGGCGTGAGAAACGCCGCGTGAACCGCCCACTTGGGGCATGAGCCGTGGCCGCGCGGGAACCGCAATCCGCTGGCGGAGTAACGCTTCGAGATGTTTCCCGCCACGTCCACGCGCAGAAAGTGCAGCGGGACACCCGGGCGCTTGGGGTCTGCCAAGTTGCACATGCGGTGCGCCACAGCCTCGTAGCTCGACTCGAACGCGGCCGCGATGCGCTCGATGTCGTAGCGCGTCCGCTGGACCTCGTCGAAAAACGGGCCGTAGGGGAGGAGCAGGGCGCCGGCGAAGTAGTTCGCCAAGTGGATCTTGATGAGGCGCGGCGTCTCTGCGTGGCGCGGCGCGGCCTCTCCGACGAGGCGATCGTGGAGCTTGGTGTGGTCGAGCAGCGAAAGCCCGACCACGTGGGCGAGCTGGAATTTCAGCGCGTTTTCCGAGAGCGCAGACGACACCCGCAGGTGGCGCTCGTCCTGATCGAAGCTGCGCACCACCGAGGAGCTCGCGGGCGGTCCCTCGAGGGACACGCGAATTCCAAAGCGATCGCGAAGGACGTCCGCGAGTTGCTCGGACACGAAGCGGCGCGGGAGCTCCGCGTCTTTTCGCACTCGCGCCGCGTCCTCCTCGAGTTCCGGAAAGTAGTTCTTGTTGGCTTGCAGAAAGTCAGTGACCTCGTCTCCCGGCGCGTAGCCGTGTAAAGACGGCGGATCGGACTCGAGCGTGCTCATGGCGCGGTCGAGCTGCGCGCGCGTGTTCTTGTATAGGTGAAACAGCGCCGCGATCGTCGTCGCCACGCGGGGCTCGGCGCGGAGCCGTTCGATGTCCTCCGCCTCGAGCGCCAGCGTCTCGGCGAGCGGATCGCCGAGGAGCTCGGCCAGCACGTCGTCGGGCCGGTGCTCGCTCACTCCCGTCATGAACGAGTCGAGACCGACGGACAAGACGTCGAGCGCCTTGAGCAAAAGCGGCAGCTTGATCGCGCGGCGGCCCTTCTCGAGCAAGTTGAGATACGCCGGCGAGATCCCCATCTGGCGCGCGAGATCCGACTGGCGAATGCCCCGGCCGAGCCTCAGGTCGCGCAGCCGTTTTCCGATGGCCATGGAATCCATGCTGCCTCCCGTGTAGACCAGTAAATCAGCATGCTTATCGCTTGTAAATTTATAGTCGCCGGTTTTTACAAGATTTTCCTGTTTGACACAGCGCGTCCTTCGAGCCCACCATCGAAAACGTAGTTAATGCACGACACGCCGATTTCGCGCCGCGACCCCGAGGCGTGTCAATCGGCGGAGGGAGCCCCGCCCTATGGCCCTGTTTAGCGAGATCCACCGAGAGATCCGGCGAAGCGTCCGGGAGTTCGTGGAGCGAGAGGTCGAGCCAGTCGCCGACGAGCTCGACAACGCCGAGCGCGAGGTGCCGCCGGAAATCGTGCAGAAGATGGCGGATCTTGGGTACTTCGGCCTGATCTTCAGCGAGGACCACGGGGGCATGGGCATGGACACGCTGTCCATGGCCCTCGTCACCGAGGAGCTCTCGCGCGGCTGGCTCAGCGTCGGCTCGGTCATGACCAGGATGCTGATCACCGGGACGCTCATCGAAGCGCACGGCAGCGACGAGCAAAAGCGGGAGCTTTTGCCGAAGATCGCGTCCGGCGAGCGCCTCACCGCGGCGGCGTTTACCGAGCCCGACTACGGTAGCGATACCGCTTCGATGCAGATGCGCGCGGTCAAGGACGGCGACGGCTACGCGCTGCGCGGGGAGAAGACCTGGTGCACGTTCGCGAACCGGGCCCACATCCTCACCGTGCTCGCGCGGACCGATCCGGATCCGAGCAAGAAGCACAAGGGCCTGTCGATGTTTCTCGTCGAGAAGGAGCCCGGCGACGACTTCGCGCCCCCCGAGCTCACCGGCAGCCCGATCCCCACGATCGGCTACAAGGGGATGAAGTCCTATTCTCTGGCCTTCGACGGCTACCGCACCCCCGCCGCGAGCCTGCTCGGCGGCCAGGAGGGCAAGGGCTTCTATCAGCTGATGGCCACGTACGAGTACGCGCGCATTCAAACTGCGGCGCGCGCCGTCGGCGTCGCCCAAGCCGCCTTCGACGCGGCGACGCGCTATGCCAAAGAGCGGGTGCAATTCGGCGTGCCGATCGCGAAACATCAGGCGATTCGGCACAAGCTCGCCCACATGGCGACGGAGATCGAGGCGGCCCGGCAGCTTTGTTACTTCGCCTGCACGCGCAAAGACGAGGGGGCGCGTTGCGACCTCGAGGCCGGCTACGCCAAGGCGTTCGCGGCGGAGATGGCCGAGCGCGTCACGTCGGAGGCTCTCCAGGTGTTCGGCGGCTACGGCTATTCGCGCGAGTACCCGGCGCAGCGCTATTGGCGCGACGCCCGCATCTTCCGGATCTTCGAGGGCACCTCGGAGATCCAGTACGAGGTGATCGCGCGGCGCCTTCTGGACGATCGCTAATCGGAGCGCCGGAGAAGTGCGCGAATTCGATAGGTCCTCGAACGGCGCGCCCACCGTGGGAACACGCCGAGGGAAAGGGGCAAGACCATGACCACGTCCAACAGCATTCAAAAGGTCGGTATCGTCGGCGCGGGTGTGATGGGTGCGGGAATCGCCGAGGTGACGGCGGCCGCCGGGCTGCCGACGGTCCTCGTCAAGGCGACACCCGGCAAGACCGAGCCGGTGCGCGAGCGCATCGAGGCCTCGCTCCAAAAGCGGGTCGATCGCGGCAAGCTCGATCCCGAAGTCGCCGCCGCCGCGCGCAAAAACCTCGACATCACGTCGGACCGGGAGGCGCTCTCCGATCGCGATCTGATCGTCGAGTCCATCGTCGAAAATCTCGCCGAGAAGCGCATGCTGTTTTCGCAGCTCGACGGGCACGTCGATAGGCGCGCGATCTTCGCCTCGAACACATCGACCCTGCGGATCCGCGACCTGGCCGACGGTCTGCGCGCCGACCGCACCATCGGGATGCACTTTTTTTCGCCTGTGCCGGCGATGAGCCTGGTCGAGCTCGCCTACCTGCCGGAGACCGATCCGGCCGTCATGGAGCGCGCCAAGGCGTTCGTGGACCACATCGGCAAGACCGCCGTCCCGGTCATGGACTCCACCGGCTTCGTCGTCAATCGGCTCCTGGTCCCCTACCTCCTCGGGGCCATCCGCGCTTACAGCCAGGGCCTCGCCGAGGCGCCGGAGATCGATACGGCGATGAAGCTCGGCTGTGGCCATCCCATGGGACCGCTCGCGCTGTCCGATCTCATCGGACTCGATGTGGTCTTCGCGATGGCGAAGCTCCTTTACAAGGACTTTGGCGACGCGAGCTACCAGCCCCCGCCGCTTCTCCGCCGACTCGTCCAGGAGGGGAGCTTGGGCAAAAAAACCAAGCTCGGCCTGTACGACTACAGCACGAACCCGCCTCAGCCGAACCAGGCGCTCCGCGAGCTCATCCGCCACGGCGGCGAGGATGCGGCCTAGGGGAGACTGGGGTTTAGGAGATATCCGTCATGAACACTCTCGACTTGGGAACGACCCCTCGCCTCGGTGAGATCCCAGACAAGATGAAAGCCTTCGTGATTCGCCCCGAGCGCGAGGGCGAGCCGCGGGACTCCATGCAGATCGAGCTCATGGACGTGCCCGAATGCGGCCCGAACGAGGTGCTCGTGTTGGTGATGGCCGCGGGCATCAACTTCAACGGCGTGTGGGCCGCCCGCGGAAAGCCGATTTCGGTGATCAAGCTCCACCCCGAGGAGCCGTTTCACATCGCCGGGTCCGACGCCTCCGGGATCGTGTGGAAGGTGGGGAGCGCGGTCACGAATTGGAAGGTGGGGGACGAGGTCGTCCTGCACTGCAACCAGGCGTGCCGCCAGTGCCCGGAGTGTAACGGCGGCGATCCCCTCGCGTGCGATGCCCAGCAGATCTGGGGCTACGAGACCAATTGGGGCTCTTTTTCACAGTTTTGCAAGGTGCAGTCCCAGCAGCTATTGCCCAAGCCCAAGCACCTTTCGTGGGAGGAGGCGGCGAGCTACGGGCTCACGTACTTTACCGCCTACCGGATGCTCATCGACCAGGCCAAAGTTCAGGCCGGTGAGAACGTGCTCGTGTGGGGCGCCTCCGGCGGTCTGGGGGTGTTCGCCGTCCAGCTGTGCCGGCTCGTCGGCGCAAATCCGATCGCCGTGGTGTCGCGCGACGACAAGGCCGACCTGGTCCGCTCTCTGGGCGCCGAGCACGTGATAAACCGCAACGAGTTCGATCTCAGCAAGGGCCCTTCGGAGTCGAAGCGGTTCGGGAAAAAGCTGCGCGAGCTAACCGGCGGCGAAGACGCCGACGTGGTGTTCGAGCACGTCGGCCAATACACGTTCCCCACCTCCGTGCTCATCGCGAAGCGGTTCGGGCGCATCGTCATCTGCGGCGCCACGAGCGGATACGAGCTGAACTTCGACGCCCGCTATCTGTGGATGCGGCAAAAGCGGATCATCGGATCCCACTTCGCCAACACCTACGAGGCGTCCCGCGCCAACCGCCTCATACAGCAGGGCAAAATCCGCCCCGTCCTCGACGAGGTCTACGAGTTCGAGCAGACCGGCGAGGCGCACCAGGCGATGGCCGAGAACCACCACAAGGGGAAGATGGCGATCCGCGTGCAGGCACCGCGGTAACCGGCGACGTGGACGGTGGGCACAGCGCGATAGCGCTCGATGAGGGCGAGACCGCGCGCGCGGCGGCGGGCGTGCTCGCGTCACTTCGCGAGCTCGGCGCGGGCGCAGGCGATCGAATCGCGGTGATGGCCGAGACCACGGCCGAGTTCGTCGCCGCCCGCGACGCGGTCACCGCGCTCGGCGCGGCGATGGTTCCAGTCAACCCGAAGCTCACCGCCCCAGAGGTGAGCTACATCCTCGGCCACGCCGGTGCGCGGGCGATCCTCGCCCAAGACGATCTCCGGTCGATCGCCGCCGCGGCCGCGCCGCGCGGCTCTGCGGTGCTCCCACTCGGCGGCTGCGCGGTCGCGCCGGACAAGCGATCGGCGGCGGGCACGGGCGGCCGGGAGATCGGCGCCACGGTGATCTACACGTCCGGGACCACCGGATCGCCCAAGGGATGCGTGCGCACCGAGGCGCAGGAGCTCGCGCGCGCGGAGGAGATGATCGCGACCTACGGCCTCTGCGAGGCCGACACGCATCTCATCGCCTGCCCGCTCGCCCACTCGGCGCCGGGGATCCTGCTGCGCGCCTGTCGCCGCGCCGGGGCTCGCACGGTGCTGATGCGGAAGTTCGAGCCGCGCGCGTTTTTGGCCGCCGCCGAGGCGCACCGGGCAACCGTGTTCTTCTTGGTACCCACGCAATACGAGCGGATCCTCGCACTTCCAGCCGGCGAGCTCGGGCGCTACGACCTATCCTCGGTACGCGCGGCGATCGTCGCCGGCGCCCCGATAGCGCCCCGCACGAAGGAGCGTATCGCCCGGCGCCTAGGCCCCGGCGTCCTGTGGGAGTTTTACGGCTCATCGGAGACCGGGACGATCACCGTCTGTAGCCCTGAGCAGCAGCTCGCGCGCCCCGGTTCCGTGGGAACGCCGCCCCCGGGGGTGCAGGTGTCGCTTCTGTCCGAGCGAGGCGAGCCCGTCTCCCCGGGAGAGGTCGGCGAAGTCGCCGTGCGCTCGCCCTCGGTCATGAGCGGCTACCTAGAGCCGCGGCAGGGCGTCTTGGACCGGTCAGCCAGCTCGCCTTACGGCGTGGTGCTCGGGGATCTCGGTCGCTTCGATCGCGACGGCTATCTTTATCTGGTGGATCGCAAACACGACACGATCATCACGGGCGGCGTCAACGTGTATCCGGCCGAGGTCGAGCGCGCGCTGTGCGAGCATCCCGACGTAAACGCGGCCGTCGTCGCCGGTGTGGCCGACGCCGCCTGGGGCCAGCGCGTCGCCGCGCTCGTCGCCCGCGCTAAAGGCGGCGCGAACGCCGACGATCTGCGCTCGTTTTTGCGCGACCGCATCGCCCCGTTCAAGATCCCCAAGCAGATCGAATTCGTTGGCCCCGACGAGGTCCCCGTCGGATCCAGCGGCAAGCCGCTCCGCCGCGAGGCCGCCCGCCGCCTCGCACATTAGAACCCTTGAGCGCCCACGATACTATCGGGCGAGAGGGAGCGAGCGGGACGTGGAGCCGACGACCTTGGCCTCCGCTTTGTCGAGCGCCGCCACGAGCTGTGGGCCGAAAATCTGCTCGACGTCGGGGCGGGCGACCCGGTAGCAGCTCGGCGCGTCCGGATCGTGGGCGCACGAATACTCGGGATAGTCGTCGGCCAGGACGATCGACTCGTCGTCGTAGGTAACCGGGTAAAGCCGGCAGACGTGAGGCTTGACCCCGTGGATGTCCCACCCTTGTTCGAGGCCGGCCCGGTGAATCGCACACCCGCGCTGGTCGTGGGACAAAAACACGCACCCGCCCTTGAACACACTCGTTCGGACCATGCGGCCCGAGGGGAAGTCGTCATCCTCCTCCTCGTCCTCGTCGAACCACACCGTCTTCGCCGCGCCCCGACGGAGGAGCGAGCCGATTTCTCGCTCTCGGGTGAGGATCGCGTCCCGCTCGAAGAGGTCCACGTCGGCGCCGTACTGGCAACACGCGTCCAGCTTGAGCTTGTTGTTCTTCTCCACCATCCGACACTGGTGCGTCATGCAATCCGGCACCATGCGCTTGGTGAAGATGTCCTTCTGAGCGTAGTGAAACCTCGGATGATCGATGGAAACGTAGGCAATCACGCGCCCATTCTATCAGCCGCCCCCGACGCTCCGCGCGCGCTGGCCGCACGTGGAACCCATCGACCCGAAAGCGCAGCGATTACAGCGAGTCGGCCCAGTCGACGGGCTCGCCCCGGATCTTTTCCTTCACCGTGGAGTAGGAGACGCCGAGCTCCCGAGCGGCCGCGCGCTTGTCGCCGCGGCATCGGTTGACCATGAGCCGAACCAGATAACGCTCGAACTGATCACGGGCCAAAAAATACAGGCGCTGCTCTTTGACGGCCTTTCCGCCGCGCCTCGCCGCGCGGTTTGCGAGCCTGTTTAACGTTGGGAGGCAGTACTCGGGAGGGATGTCATCTGCGGCGATGGCTTTCCCGGGGTGGATCGCGACGAGGCGCATCACCAGGTTTTCGAGCTCGCGCACGTTCCCCGGCCAGTCGTACTGCAGCAAAATCTGCATCGCGTTGCGCGTAAAGGTGGGAGGCTCCCGCCGCATCGACTGCGCGTGCTTCGCCGCCAGGAGGCGGGCGAGCTCCTCGATCTCGTCGCGGCGATCGCGGAGCGCCGGGATCGAGAGCCGTACGACATTCAGGCGGTAGTACAAGTCCTCCCGGAATCGACCCGCTTCGACTTCGGCGCTCAGGTCTTTGTTGGTCGCCGCGACCACCCGCACATCGACCGGTGAGGCCTCGCGCGCCCCGACTCGCTCGATCTCGCGCTCCTGCAGAACGCGCAGCAGTTTGATCTGAGCGTTCATATCGAGCTCACCGATCTCGTCCAGAAACAGCGTTCCTCGTTCGGCGAGCTCGAACTTTCCGATTTGCGCGCGGTCCGCGCCCGTAAAGGCGCCTTTTACGTGTCCGAAAAGGTGTGACTCGAGGAGTTGGCTGGGAACAGCCGAGAGATTGACGGCCACAAAGGGGCCGTCGGCGCGATCGGAGTAGGCGTGGAGATACCGGGCCAGGATCTCCTTGCCTACACCCGATTCACCCTCGAGCAGTACGGTGATGGGCGTGTCCGCGATCTTTCGGGCCAAGCGGCTCACGGCCTGCATCTGCTCGGAGGGGCTCTGGTCCACGAGCGCGAAGGCGTCTCTCAGCCACTGTGTGCGCGTTCGCGCCTCGATCTTCTCGCGCTTGTGACGGCGATGCTCGAGGGCTCGATCGATGTACTCGGCGATATGCTGGTAATTTTCGTAACTCTTTGCCAAAAAATCGAACGCGCCGCGTTTCACCGTCTCGACGGCGTGTTTGATCTCTGAATGGGCTGTAATGACGATTATCTCGATATCATCGCGCTCGGCGCGCATCTGCTCGAGAAGCTTGATCCCCGTCGTGTCGGGCAGGTTGAGGTCCAGAAAAACGACGTCGACGTGCGACTGGCCCAGGACCTCGAGCGCCTGCCACCCGTTATAGGCGCGAAGCAGCCGGTAATCTCGTAAATATCGCCCGATAACGTCGTGAAACGACTCCTCGTCGTCGACCACGAGGACAGTCGGTCGCCGGTGTTTGTCATCGGTCGCCGTGCTTGTGTCTCTCTCCAGGGCCACCACGTGCACAGTTTACCACCTCACGTGAGCCCGAGACCACACACACGTCACCACCGAGAGCTTGTCTGTTCACGCGATGGCCAGCTATACGCCGCCCGGAGCCGCAACGAGTCTACGAAGGCGCCGACGAAGTCATCGATGCGCGATGGTAGCCGGTCGTATTCTTCGGCCGGCACATCGACCACGGCGGTAGAGCCTTCGGCATCGATGTAAATCTCGTAGCGAAGCTTACGCGACCTCGAGATCTCCAAGCAGCGCACGTTCACCGCCACACCGCCCGTGGTGTAACGCGAAGAAAATTCAGGAATTTCCCTAACCAAGTCCTGCGTGTGGTGCTTGTGTTCCATCGTCGCTACCCTCGCTCGGTCTGGGGATCTGTGCGCGGCGGTCCGCTTCGTCTGAATGGGATGCACGAGTGTCGCTCGGCGATTCACATGGTGCGCGGGGAATCCACATCGTGAAGGTGGTGCCCTCGCCGGGCTCCGAGTCGACCTCGAGGCCTCCGCCGTGGGTGTCGGCGACCTGCCGGACGACTCCGAGTCCGAGGCCCACACCGCTGGCCCGTTTCGTCGATGTGAAGTCCGCGTGAAAAATCGTGGGGAGCCGCTCCGGCTCGATTCCCGGACCCGTGTCGGTGATGTGAAAGGCGACGGCGTCGCCACCGGTGGTGTCCTCGACGGCGACCTCCACGCGCCCCTCGGGGCCGCACGCCATGCACGCGTCTGCCGCGTTCGACGTGAGGTTCGTAACCGCCCGCTCGACCAGTTGCGGGTCGGCCTCGATCTCGTGTGCCTGTCCCCGGGCCGAGAACTCGACACCGGCCCACTTCGGGTTGGATTGCATGTTCGCGACCACCGTGTCGGCGATTCCGCGCGGCGACAGGGGCACGGCGTGGACCGACATCTCGCCGGTCTGTGCCAAGCGGCGCAGGTCGTCCATGTATCGCTTGAGGCGCGGAATATCGCGCTGGTTGACCGACTCCATGAGCGCGAGCGCACCTGGTTCGTCCGGATTTTGGACCAGGGCGTCACACGCGGTGCGCACCGCTTCGAGGGGCTGACGCAGGTCGTGAGCGAGGCCCGCGGCGACGCGGGAGAACGTCGCGAGGCGCGCGCGCTTTTGAGCCTCGTCTTGGAGCGTCTTGAGCGAGGCAGCCATCTCGTTTAGCGCCTCCGCCAGCGCGCCTACTTCCACGAGCGGTGAGTCGGGCGAGACGCGGGCCTCGAGATCCCCGCGCGCGAGGCGCCGCGTGTGCTCGCGTAGCCGCTCGAGGGGCCGGACCAAGGTGCGGCCGAACATCAGGCCGACGCCTACGGCGACGAGCACGGCTGCGATCGACCAAAACCACAGTGACCGCGCAAGCGCCTGCGCGGGACCGAACGCCTCTGAGACCTGTTGTTCGATCACCAC
>SLNH01000122.1 GCA_007133195.1 Nannocystineae bacterium
TAGCAACCGCCATGCCGTCCTAGCCTCCTGAAATGACACGCCCTGTGTCCGAGCTCCGGACGCATCGTCCGGCCCCCGCCGGACACTCCCGGACACGCCCGATCAGGTTGGGAGCACTTTGGTGCTACGCTCGGCGCGTGGGGAGATCCGCCATCATCGCGGCAATCGCCGCGTCCGTGACAGCCGCTTGCGGCGCCGACGACCCTGCCCCAGGCGAGCCCAACGACGCAGCCCCGCCGACCCGGCCTCCGCCGGATGCCGGATCGGCCGACCGACCGGCCGCCCAACCGGCCGACGCCTCCGGCCCAGCCGACGACCCGCACGATCCGACGCGTCCCACATCCGAAGAGTGGACGCTCGATGACGACTACCACCTCGACGAGCCGGCCACGAGCACGCCCGTCTTACCCCAGCCTCAGGCAGAGCCCGCCGAGCGCATCGATCTAACGCTCCGCTCCACACCGAGCGGAGCGGACGTGCTCGTGGACGGCGAGCCCATTGGCGAAACCCCGGCCCACTGGCGCGGGACAGCCGACGGCTCGGCCCGAGAGATCACGTTCGTGCGCCCAGGCTTCGAGATGGCCCGCTATCGATTCGTGCCCACCCAAAGCGGCATCGTGCACGCCACCTTGGATAGGCTGGCCGGAGCCGGCGCCCTGGACGCCGGTTCGCCGGAACCAGACGAGGCCGAGGCAGGCGACGCCCCGTCACCCTGACGACGTCCGCGGGTCCGTCGTCACCTGGCCGCCCGGTTCTTGGCCCCGGGAACGCTCAGTCCTCGGATGCCGCGCCACCGCCGGCGTCGTCGCCCAAGGGAGCATCGCCATCGCCCGCGGAGCCGCCGTGGTCGTCGCGCCGGGCTTCTTCCACGCCCGCCTGTACACCGCGCCGGATCCGCTCCATGAGCGGCTCACCTTGATCTTTGACGCCTTCCACGAGCCCTTGGGTCTCGTCGGTCTTCCAGATCTGGGCGACGTGCTGAAAGAAGGTCCGCTCGCCCAGCGGGACGGTCGCCCCGCAATAGCCGACGACGGCGAGGATCGCGATGGTGAACAGGGAGCGGATGAAACCCATTGCGCGACTTCAAAGGTGGGCGCCGCTCGCGCGGGCCCTGGCTCACGCGAGTTCGAACTCCTTACAGAATGTTGCCTCGCTGGGGCCGGCCGCGCGAGCGTCCGCCGCGCGCGCGACCACGTCCTCGACGCCGTGCTTCTGCTCGCTCACCGGCCAGCCGTGGGCGCACGCATCCTCAGCGGCGAGGTAGTAAAAGCAGTCGCCACAAGCCGAGCGGAGTTGAAAGCGGTTCGCTTCGCGCGCGAGGGTCTCGGTGAGCGGAAACTTCAAGCTCAGAAGCCTCCGTCGTCCCCTCCCCCCGCGCGCTCGATGATCAGGAATTCGACGCGGCGGTTTTCCGCGTACGCCTCCTCCGTGCTCGCCGGGTTGATCGGCTTCTCCTCGCCGTAGCCCTCGGACGACAGGCGACTTTCGTCGATGCCCGCCTCCGCCAGATACTCGAGCACCGACCTCGCGCGCCGCTTGGACAGGTCGAGGTTGTAAGAGGCGAGGCCCTGCTCATCGGTGTGTCCCTGGATCTCGATGAGCTGAATATCGGGATTCGCCTTCAACGTGTCGGCGATCTGGTCGAGGATCGGGAACGAGTCCTGCCGGAGCTGGGCGCTGTCGAACTCGAAGTGGATCTTGTCCAAGATCTCGATCTGGGTGTCGGTGACGACCACCGAGGGGCGCTCGGGGCAGCCGTCTTCGTCCAACGGGCCGTCGTACGCCGGCGGCGCGTCTGGGCAAGGGTCTTCGACGTCGAGCGCGTCGTAGTCCCGGTCGTCGCCGCCCGGGCAGTCGTCGCCCACGCACGTGTCGTCATCGTCCAAAAGCGCGTACTGGGGCATGTCGCCGGGGCAGTCGCGATCGAGGAAGTGGTCGTAGTCGGCCGGATCGTCCGGACACTCCACGACTTGGTCGGGGATGGACGTGACCTGACCGCTGCTGATTTTGGGCTCGAAAACGATCCCGAGAAACGAGCGAAAGTCGGGATTGCCGCCCTCTCCCGGGATCAGTCCGGCGCCGGCGCCGAAGCTCAAAAACGAGTTCTCGGCCAGGTAGAACTTCGCGCCCCCGAGCGCCTCGAGGGGAAAGTAGTTCTCGCTCCCCTCGACGGGAAGCGCGC
The DNA here is from genome assembly GCA_007133195.1 of Nannocystineae bacterium. Lineage (GTDB taxonomy): Bacteria > Myxococcota_A > Polyangia > Haliangiales > Haliangiaceae > SLNH01. The sequence goes on from SLNH01000122.1 coordinate 2,183, forward strand.
CGAAAACCTCCGCCATCAGGTCGAACTCCTCCAACACCACGGCGTACGACACGCCCAGGCCGAACGGGATGGTCGTGCCGACGGCGAGCGTCTCGCCGGTGGACGGAGGCGCGGGGTCGCCGTTCGGCGGGTCGTCGACGAACACCTGGGTTTCGCCGTTACGCAGGCGTACGCCGGCGTTCGCGGAGGCCCTGAGCCGGCGCGAGAGCTCGGTGTCCACGATGCCTCGAACCTCGGGCGTGACCCCCTCGTCGCCGAGCCACGCGTTGTCACTCGTCGCCGTGGGCAGCCGGAGCGAACCCACGACACCGAGGCCGACCGGCGCGCTGCGCGCGCTCAAAAGCTGAAGCTTGCCGTGCAGGCCGATGTCACCGAGGCCCTGCGAGCCGAACCGAAAGTCCTCACTGAGGTTCGAGCCGGGCGGGCCTACGCGGTTGGGGTTGCGCTCGCCGCTCACCACGTTCGTCGGCACCGAGGCGCCGAGTTGAAAGCCGAGGGGGCCCGCCTCGATGCCGTACGCCCCGATGAGGGTGGGGCTTATCAGGTGCTGCACCTCGTAGGAGTTTTCCCCGGTTTCGAACCGGAGCATATTGTATCCCCAGTTCGTGACCAGCCCGAACGCGACGTCCTGGTGGCCGAGGACCTCCGAGGCGTCGACCGTGATGTATCCCCGCGAATCGAGCGCCGGCTTGAAGGGATTGAGATCGAGATTCCCACCTTCGTGGCTATCGGCAAAAGCCTCGCTAGGAAAGACAGCTGGCGCGAGGGCTAGCGATGCGATCGCGAGGAGTCGCGGAAACATACTTCCTCCGGATCTGCATTTCGGCACGCTCGAAAACAAAGCCTGTTCCCTTCCTGCTACTACAGCGCTGTCACGCGCGCCACGGCCCCGGCGCGCGCCGCGCCGCATCACTCCACATCCACCCCGTGCCGAAGGCAAACCTGTCGCGCGTGGATCCGCTGATCTCCCGAAATTTGCGACATGTAGCGCTCTGCCTTGGAGGCATTGCGAAGATTACAGGCGCTGATCAGGCAAACCATGAGCGCCTCCGAATGGCCGCGGCTCCGCCGCAGGGCGTCTTCGCAGAGCCGAAGCGCCCGACCGAACTCGCCGGCGCGCGCAGCCGCCTGGGCGTCGTCTACGATTTCGGAGACCGACTGTTCGTGCTTCTGCTCCCCCGCGGCGTCTGGGCCACCTTGCTGCCCGTCCGTCGACGTCGAGCCCTCGTCTTCCCCGGTTTGCGGATCTCCCGTGGTGGCGGTGCTGTCGCCGTCTTGCGCGTCGGCCACCATCGGCGAGCACGGCACGCTCGCCGCGTCGCCCGCCTCGGGCCACAGGGTGCGCGCGTCCGCCCCGATCCGCGCGACGCGGCTGCACGCGCCCTGCTGCGCTGCGCGCCTCGCTCGCCCCCTCACCTGCTCGACATACTCGTCGCGCATGCGATCGTGATCATCCTGCGCTTTGACTCGGTAGACCGATTCCCGCCCGATCTCCTGAAAGATCGTGGCCA
>SLNH01000185.1 GCA_007133195.1 Nannocystineae bacterium
CGTCGGTGGCGAGGTCGCGTCCGCGGCGGTGATCGCGGCGCTCGCAGGCGCCGATCCCGGGGCGGGCGGCGGCGCGGAGGCGGCCGACGCGCGCGCGGCGCTGGCGCGAAACCGCCCCGATCCCGGGCGACCGCTCGAGGTCCTCGCGCGGGTGGGCGGCTTCGATATCGCCCTTTTGGCCGGCGCGGCCCTCGGCGCCGCCGCCATCGACGTGCCCGTGGTCCTAGACGATCACGCCACGGCGGCCGCCGCGCTCGTAGCCGCGGCACTCGCGCCGAGCGCGCGGGACTACGTGCTCGCCTCCCAGGCGGGATCGATCCCGGTGCAAAAGCTGGCGCTGTCGGCGCTCGAGCTCGAAATCGAGCCCCTGATCGCAGCCGGGGTGTCGCGCGGCGAAGGCACCGGCGCCGCCCTCGCCCTGCCCGCCCTCGATGCCGCTTCGGCCCTTCTGCGCGAGCGATGAAGCTTCGGGGCCGCCCGGCCGGCCCCGGCTCCGCGCGATCTGCGCTATGGTGACGCGAAGACTGGGGGAACCTATGGACGTGCGTTATCCGAGCCGCGTCGGCCTGGCGCGGGAATATACGCCGCTCGAGAAGCTCGACGGGGCGAGCGACGCGCTCGGCGCCGAGGTCTGGCTCAAGCGCGACGACATGACCGGGGTGGAGCTGTCGGGCAACAAAGTGCGAAAGCTCGAGTTCCTGCTCGCCGACGCCCTCGCGTCGGGCGCGGACACCGTGATCACCTGCGGGGGCGAGCAATCCAACCACTGCCGGGCCACCGCGCTGGCGGCCGCCAAGCTCGGGCTGCGTTCGGTGGTCGTTTTGCGCACGGCCGACCCGAACGCGCCGCCGGCGCCCACCGGCAACATCCTGCTCGATCGCCTCGCCGGCGCCGAGATCGTGTGGATCTCGCCGGAGGCGTGGAAGGCGCGCGACGAGGTCCTTGCCCGGGAGGCGGATCGGGTGCGCGCGGGCGGCGGCGCGCCCTACGTGATCCCCGAGGGCGGCTCGAACGCGCTCGGCGCCTGGGGCTACGTGCGGGCGGCGCAAGAGCTCGCCGAGCAGCTTCGCGAGCTGCCCGCGCGCGAGACCACGGTGGTCTACGCGTGCGGCTCCGGCGGCACCGGCGCGGGCCTGATTCTCGGCCAGAAGCTCGGCGGGCTCGGCGCCGAGGACGTGCGCATCGCCGGCGTGAACGTGTGTGACGATCGCGACTACTTCGTCCGGGTGATCTCCGACATCTGCCGCGCGTTCGACGCCGACTACGGGTTCGAAAGCGGCGTGGACGAGCGCGACATCGACATCCTGGACGGCTACGTGGGCCGCGGCTACGCCAAGTCTCGGCCCGAGGAGCTCGCGCTCATCCGCCAGGTCGCCCGGCGCGACGGGGTGATTCTCGATCCCGTCTACACCGGCAAGGCGTTTTTCGGCATGACCCGCGAGCTCGAAAACGACCCGCGCCGGTTCGGGGGGCGGGTGGTGTTTCTGCACACGGGCGGCGTGTTCGGCGCCCTCGCCGCCGACCTGGGCCTCAGCGACTAGTGGGCGTCGCGGGCTCGCAGTCCGTGATGCCCTCGCCCGCGGCGTACTCGCACAGGTAGACCTCGGCGTCCCCCGCGGTGATGAGCGGCTGGCCCATCAGGTCGAGGGGCTCGCCGGGCGCGGCGAAGCCCGCGTAGGCCGAACCCGCGAGCGCGGTCGAAAACACCGCGAGGGCGACGAGCGAGCCGGCGACGAGCAGTCTTTTGAGCGCCTTCATGCGGGTTTCCTCGAAACGGGCGGTCACCGTGACGCAGAAGCGTCACGCGAGTTACACCGCAGTATCACAACGAGCTCGCGGCCAGCAATAGGGATCCCGCCCGGCCCCCGGCGCTCCTACGCCTCGTCAGGGGCGTGCTCCGCGAGGAGGTCTCCCAAAAGCTCCGAGAGCTGGTCGGCGGTGACCACGCCCTGGTGACTTAGCTCACGCTCGCCTGCCCGCCCATAGACGTAGGTCGTGGGCAGTAGATCGGGATATCCGAACGCGCGAACGATGTCCTGATCCGCCGGCACCACCGGATAGTTCAGCCCCGTGTCGTCGATGAACGCCTCGAGCTCCTCCTCGCCCGGCCGGTCCATCATCACGCCGAGCACCACGACTCCGCGATCACCGTAGCGGTCGTGAACCTCGGCGAGCTCGGGGATCTCCTCGAGACACGGCCGGCACCACGTCGCCCAGAAATTGACGACCACCACCTGCCCCTCGAGCGCTGCCTGGTCCCACACCTCGCCGCTCCGATCTTCCATGGCCAGGTCGGGGATACACGCCCCCGCCTCCTCGCCAGGGCACGAAACGCCGCTCGCCTCGTCGTCTCCGAGCGAGATCATCACCAAGAAGCCGGCGCCCGCCACGGCCGCGGCGCCCAGCGCGAGCGCGGCAGCGGCGAGCGCCCGCTTCATCGGTACCTCAAAAGCGACGGCTCGTAGTCCTCGGGCGGCTCGAAGCCGAGGAGCTCGAGGCAGGTGGAGGCCACGCTCGCGATCCCCGCGCCCTCCGCGCGCCCCTCGTCGATCTCGTAGGCGCTCCCGGTGCCCGAGTCGTAGATCATAAACGGCACGGGGTTTAGCGTGTGGCTGGTCTTGATCTGCGGCGCGCCGGTGTCCGGATCGCGGACGACCTCGCCGTGTTTGTCGCGCTGGTACATCTCGTCGGCGTTTCCGTGATCCGCGGTGACCACGAGCGCGCCGCCTAACCGATCCACCGCCGCCCGCAGCCTGGCGAGCTGCAGATCGATCGCGCTCATCGCCACCAGCGTGGCCTGGTAGGCGCCGGTGTGACCGACCATATCGCCGTTTGCGAAGTTCAGGCGCACGAACCGAGGGCGATCCCGCTCGAGGTGGTCGATGAGCGCGTCGGTGATTTCCGCCGCCTTCATCCACGGGCGCTCTTCGAACGGCGCGACTTCGGAGTTTACCTGAACGTAGGTCTCGGCCTCGGCGTCGAACTTGCCGCTGCGGTTGCCGTTCCAAAAGTACGTCACGTGGCCGAACTTCTGCGTCTCGGAGATCGCGAGCTGCGAGACGCCGTTTTTGGCCAGGTACTCGCCCATGGTCCGCGAGATCCACGGCGGCGAGACCAAAAACCGCGACGGAATGTGAAGATCGCCGTCGTACTCCATCATGCCGGCGTAATACACATCCGGCACCCGGCCGCGATCGAAGGCCGAAAAATCGGTTTCTTCGAACGCGCGGCTCAGCTCGATGGCGCGGTCGCCGCGGAAGTTGAAACACGCCACGGCGTCGCCGTCTTCGATCGGGCCCAAGGGCGCGCCGCCCTCGCCGGCGATCGCAAACGCCGGCAGCATCTGATCGCCGATCCCGGGCTTTTCCGCGCGAAATGTCTCCACCGCCTCGCGGGCCGACGAAAACCGCCGCGCGTCGCCGCGCACGTGCGTGTTCCAGCCGCGCTCGACCACCGACCAGTCGGCCTCGTAGCGATCCATGGTCACGAGCATGCGGCCGCCGCCCGAGGCGATCGCGGCCGCGCGCTCGCCGCCCGCCCGGATCTCGGCGAGCACCTTCTCGACGCGATCGAGGTAGTCGAGCGCGCTCTGGGCTGGGACGTCGCGGCCGTCGAGCAGGGCGTGGACGAAAAGCTTACGCACGCCGTCTTTCGCCGCCCGCCGCAGCATCGCCTCGAGGTGATCGAGGTGCGAGTGAACGTTGCCGTCGGACAGAAGCCCGATGAAGTGAAACGCGGTCCCGCGCTCCGCGCAGCGGGCCACCATCTCGCGCCACACCTGTCCCTCGAAGATCTCCCCGGAGGCGATGGCCTTGTTCACGCGGCGGGCGCCCTGATCGTAGACCCGGCCGGCGCCCATCGCGTTGTGGCCCACCTCGCTGTTGCCCATGTCGCCGTCGCCCGGCAGGCCCACCGCGGTGCCGTGCGCCTTGAGCGCGGCTCGGTAGCCGGGGGCCCACAGCTCGTCCATCGTGGGCGTGGGAGCCAGCGTGACAGCGTCGGCTTCATCGCCGGCGCCGAGCCCCACGCCGTCGAGGATGGCGAGCACGAGGGGACCTTGAACGCCGCGAAAGTGCGGGTTGGGTTTCAGCGAAAAGCTCATAGCGGGCGGACGATATCACAGCGCCCGCCCGTCGCACCCTCGCCGGCAGCCCGCCCCAGGCCGGAAGCCGCGGCTCGTCATAAACGGCGCTCGCCCACGCTCGAATCACGCCCTCGGCGCCTTTTGCCGGTCACAGCTCCTCCTGCCCCAGGTGCCGGTGAACGTTCATTCGGTCGTGCAAAACGCGAAGCACGATCACGGCGGTGCGGGCTTCGCGATAGAAGATCTGGTGGCGGCCGCTGCCGAGACTGCGGCACCCGTCTCGCACCTCCGGCCGGCTCGTGCCGAGTCCCGGCGATTCGCGCAAAGACTGCAGCTTCTGCCGGATTTGCGACAGGTACGCTCGCTTCTGAGCGCTGCCCCAGGTGGACTCGGTGTGCTCAGCGATTTCCTTCAGGTCGCGGCGGGCGGCGTGCGTGATGACGAGGCGTCTCATAGACGCGCGAAAAACTCGTCGAGCTCGTCCTCGCCCGCGATCTCCTCGACTCGGCCGGCAGCTGCATCCGCTTCACCAGTGGCCAGGGCATCTTGAAGCTGCCTCAGCTTCAACTGGTAAACCTCATCGTGGGCTGCCAGCAGGCGAAGAGCCTCGCGTACGACCTCGCTGGCATTGTTGTAGAGCCCAGACTCCACCTTACGGCGGACGACTTCCTCGAGCTTTGGCGTCAATGACACATGCATGGTCAACCCTTGTACCTGACCGTGGACCGCACTCCAAGGAATGTCAATGCTTGGAGCAGGCCTGGTACAAGAACCGCGTCACGTCCGTGCGGGGAGGAGGGCTCGCAGTGGAGCTCAAAGGGGATGTTTCGCAGGTTGTACCCATCTGACGCCAATGTCATATGGGTACATGCACCGGATCGAGGGGGCATTGCCGCGCAATCGAGCGCGAAAGCGTGTGGGGCGGGAGCTTTGTAAGCCCCGCCCCGGCGGCCGCCGCCCACCGGGCGCCGGCGGCCGCGACGCCCGGCTTTCGCGAGGACGGTTACTGATCCCCGGGCTCGATGATGCGGTACTCGCTTTTCAGCGCGTCCTCGTCCACCTCGAACCACGAGCTTTGGATCGGGCGCTCGGTGTTCGGCTCGAAAAACCGGAAGTGGTTGGTGTTACCCGAGGCCTCGAGCACGATCGACTGCTTGGCGCGGAAGTTATCGGGATCGACCACGAGCCACAGCGTCCTGTAGTGGGTCGTCGGTTGCTTCGGCGTGAGCTCGAGGACGTAGTCGCCCGGCGAGCCGTACTCGCCCGAGTCATCTAGGCTCGCGTCGAAGTCGCGGGCGAGCTGGCCGTCGCCGGTGAGGAAGGTGACGGCGACGGGCAGCACGGTCTCGTCGAGATCCTTGCGAAACGCCTGCTCGTTATCGTGCTCGATCGCCCACAGCCGGTCGCCGTCGGAGATGAAGCTCTTGTTGACCTCGCGGGTGCGCCGATTTTGGTAATCCCAGCGCATCTTGCCGGGCTTTTTGAGCCACACCCGACCGTCGGAGACGGACTCGCGGCCAAACGTCTGGTTCGTGTAGACCTGGCGGAACAGCGCGGTGAGATGGTCGGTGTCCTCGTAAAACGCCTGAACGCCCTGGACGACTTGATCGGCTGACAGCTCGCCGTCACCGGACGAGTCGTCATCTGCCTGGGCGATCCGGCGCGGCTCGGCGTCTTCCCCGGAATCAGACGGGTTTTCGCCGGCCGCCGCCTCCTTCGCGTTCGCGGCGGGCGAGGCCTTTGGATCAGCGGCCAGGTCGCCCGGCGCGGACCCCGAGCTTGGAGCCGCTCCCGCGCCGCGCGCCGGCTCGCGCGCCTCGGCGCCGGCGGCCGAATCGGTCGGGGCGGTGTCGTTATCAATGTCAGCCGGCGCCGGCGGCCCGTAGAGCGCCACGTTCGCCTGCGGCTCGGCGGCGCCGGCCTGTGCGTCGCCCGCGGCCGGCTCGCCCTGGAGCCCCGCGATGAGGCTCGTTATCGCAATCCACAGCTGGGGTGTCATAAGCGGGGTTCCTCCTCCGTGAAAGCGCCGTCTCGGGCTCGAAGCCGAGCCGGCGAATCGCGTGTACTACGCGTTACTGACGCTCGGCATCCTCTCGGATTCAAAGTGCCCGAGGTTATGCTCGCCATCGGGCCGCCGATCAAGCGGCGCGCGCCGGCCGCCGCGCCAAAACCCGCCGCAACACGTCAAGCTCCCGCGGCGGCGACCAGTCTCGGCCGGCGCGCACCCTCGCCCCGCCCCGCCTCGCCTCGCCCACATCTCACCACTCGCGACGCATTTATCCGGATTTGCCCATTGTCGCGGGTTTCGAGCCTGAGTAGGGTCCACGCCTCGATCAGCCGATCGAGAAGACGGACACAGATTGGTAACAGGGAGGAATTGTCATGAATAGCTTTTTCAAGGGATTCGCCGGGCTCGTCGCCGTGGGCTTCGCGCTCGCCATGTTCGCCGGCTGCGGCGGCGATCTCGCGGTCGAGCAGTGCGAAGAGGCCTGCGAGTGGAACGACGACTGCGACGTGGACAACGAGCACCCGTTCTGCATCGACGACTGCGAGTTCGATGACGCGAACGGCAACGGCAATGACGTTTCCTCGGAGTGCGAGCAGGCTCAGATCGATCTGCACGACTGCGAGATGGGCCTTTCGTGTGACGAGGGCAACGACTGGCACGATCCCCTCGAGGAGGCGGACTACTGCCAGGACGAGCAGGACGCGGTCATCGACAACTGCTAGATCGCTGGCGCTGGAAACGAAGTTTCCGGTAGATCGAGCAACGATCGAAAACCGCGGCTTCGGCTGCCCGCCGCGGGCCGTCGCGCCCGCGGCGCCGAGCTGCCCCGAATAGGGCGCCTCGAGAGGCGGCCCGGGCAGTTCGCTTCAACATTATCGGGCGCCGCATCGAGCGCGCGGCGCCCACCACGGGCCACGGCATGCCCGCCAGGACCACGGCGGCCCCTAAGCCGCCGAGATCAAGACTTCGCGCTTGTTCGTGCCGTCGGGCGGGCCGACGACGCCCTGTTTTTCCATCTGCTCGACCATGCGGGCGGCGCGGTTGTAGCCCACCCTGAGCCGGCGCTGGATCATCGAGATCGAGGCCTGGCGGGTCTCGGCGACGAGCGCCACGGCGCGGTCGTACATCTCGTCGACCTGGCTTTGCTCGCCGCCGCCGTCGCCGCCCTCGCCGTCGTCCTCGCGCGGGTTCAGGATGTCCATGTTGTACACGGGCCGCCCCTGCGCCTTTAAAAACTCCACGACTCCGTGGACCTCGTCTTCGTCGACGAAGCAGCCGTGGTAGCGCTTGGGCGCCCCCCCGCGATCGGAAAACAGCATGTCGCCCAAGCCGAGCAGCGCCTCGGCGCCGCCCTGGTCGAGCACGGTGCGCGAGTCGATCTTCGACGTGACGTGAAACGCGCACCGCGACGGAAAATTGGCCTTGATGAGCCCCGTGATCACATCGACGCTGGGGCGCTGGGTGGCGAGCACGAGGTGGATCCCCGCCGCGCGCGCCTTTTGCGCGATCCGCGCCACCGACGTCTCCACCTCTTTGGGCGCGCACATCATGAGATCGGCGAACTCGTCGATCACGATCACGAGATAGGGGAGCTTCGTGGGCGGGGTCTCCAGGTCGCCGCCCGGGTGGGCGCGCTCCTGGGTGATGTCCACCGGATGGTCGCCCTCGTCGTCGGCTTCCGCCTCGGCCGCCGCCTCGGCCTCCTCCTGGCGCCGCGCCCGCTCGGCCTCGTACTTGTCGGTGAGTTTTTCGACCTTGCGGTTGTAGCTCGCGATGTCGCGAACCCCCATCCCCGCGAGCAGATCGTAGCGCCGCTCCATCTCCTCGACGCCCCAGCGAAGCGCGAGGTTCGCCTTCTTCGGATCCGTGACCACGGGCAAAAGCAAATGCGGGATCCCCTCGTAGATCGAGAGCTCGAGCATCTTGGGATCCACCATGATCATCCGCACCTCCTCGGGAGACGCGCTGTAGAGCAGGCTCGTGATCATGGCGTTTACCGCCACCGACTTGCCCGACCCGGTGGTCCCCGCGACGAGCAGGTGCGGCATCTTGGCGAGATCCACCACGGCGGGCGCGCCCTCGATGTCCTTGCCCATGGCGAGGGGCAGCTTGCTCTTGCCGGTCTGGAACGTGTCGTCGGCGAGGATCTCCTTTAAGTAAACCGTCTCGCGCGTTTTGTTCGGCACCTCGATGCCCACGGCGGCCTTGCCGGGGATCGGCGCCACGATGCGAACCCGGAGCGCCTCGAGCGCCATCGCCAAATCGTCTGACAGGTTTACGATCTTTTGAATGCGCGTCCCGGGCGCCGGCGAAAACTCGTACATCGTGACCACGGGCCCGGGCCGAATCGCCGTGACCTGGCCCTTTACCCGGTAGTTTTCGAGGGTCTGGGTGAGCTTGGCCGACAGCTCGAGCATGGCCTGGCGATCGAAGGCGCTCGTTTGCCCTTCGTCTTCGCGGAGCAGGCTCGTGGGCGGAAGCTTGTAGCTGCCGGCGGCGAGCGGGATGAAATCGAGCTCCTCGCCGCCCGAGCCGTCGGCCTCGCGCTTTTCGCCGCGCTTTTTCGCGCTCATAAAGGTCGACTCGACGATCTTGGGCGCGGGCGCGGCGCCCTGCGGCGGCGCCTCGGCCGGCGCTTCGGCGGCCGGCGTTTCGGCCTCCGCTGGCTCATCCTCGGGCTCGGCAGAACGCGCCGGCGCAGCCGCCGCGGCAGCTTTCGCCTCGGCGGGCACACTCGCCTCGGCGGCCGGGGGCGGTTCGGCCAGAGCCGCCTCATCCCGCTTTTTCGACCGCTTGCCCTTGCTCCGCTTGCTCTTGCGGCCGTCGGAGACGATTTCGGCGATCGCCGCGTTGTCGAGGCGCTCGGTGTCGCCCGCGTCCATCGCCGTGGCCGGCGCGGCGTCCGGCACCGCGCTCGGCATCCCGTCGTCGCCCGCATCACTGTAAGCGACGCCGGCGTCGCCGGTTGGCTCGATGATCGGCGGATCGTCGGCGGCGTCGGCTAAGTCTTCGTCGAAGTCGTCTAGGTCCTCGTCGTCTTCGTCGTCCAAGTATTCGTCGCGATCCCGCTCGGGCAAGATCGCCCGAATCACCTCGCCGCAAAACCGCCCCACCTCGAGCGCGACGCTCGCCACCGCCGCGCCGGCAGCGCACAGGATGGTCCAGATCGCCCGCCACAGCTGCCACACCCGTAGCGGCGTGGCGACGAGCGCCGCGACCACGAGCGCGATCGCGGCGAGGAGCACCGTCCCGGCGGTGGACACCAAGGCGCGGAGGCTCTCGGCGCCAAACGCGCCCAGGCCCCCGCCTGCGGGCGCGCCCGCCACGCGGTAATCGCCCCCAGCCAGGTGCGCGATCACCGCGATCGCCACCACCGCGAGCCCGACCGCGCTGCCCTCGGCGAGCCCCACGGGCGGCCTTTTGCCCATGAGCATGCGGACGAACACCGCGCCGAGCGAAACGACGAGGAGATAACTGCAGATCCCGAGCACGCCGTAGACGGTCGCCGCGCTCGCCCGCCCGAGCGGCCCCATGAGCGAGCCGTCGCCGACCTGCAGCGACACGAGCGACGCCAGAAGGAAGATCGCGAGGCCAAGCCCGACGATGCCGGTGATCTCGCGACCGCGCCCAGAGGTCTTAGACCTCTGTTTGGACGGCTTGACGGACTTGCGACGCGGCGCTTTCGCCGGCGCCGCCCGTTGGGTCTTGCGATTGCGCGCCATAGGTTTGGGCTTCCTGCGCTCGGGCATCTATCCTACCTTGGCCTACACAGGGCGGGCAAATTCCCTGCGACGAAGCGCCATCCCGCTTTTCCAATCCGCCGGCTTTCGCTACCTTCAATCATCGAAAATCAGGAGGGTAGGACCATGCGCACACCGAGGCACCACGCTGTGCTCGCCTCTTTACTCGGAGTAGCACTAGCTACGGGCTGCGTGAAGAAATCGACCTATGACGCCGCCCTGGACGAGCTGTCCACCACCCAGGGTGAGCTCGCCGCCATGCGCTCGCAGGCGGAGCAGAAGTCCGAGCAAATCGAGGAGTTGGAAGAACAAATCGAAAGCACGCGGCAAGATCTGGCCAGAAAGCAGGCACAGCTTCGGGGGCTCGTCGAGGAGGGCGCGGCGACCGAGGAGGAGCTCGACCAGCTCGCCGCGAGCATGGAGGCCACGCAAGCCGAGCTCGAGGAGCTCAGGCGCCAGCGCGACGCCGCGGAGGAGCGCATCGCGTCGTACCGGGAACTGCGCGACAAGCTCGCCGCCCTGGTCGACACGGGCCAGCTGCAGGTGGAGTTCCGCGATGGGCAGATGGTCTTGCAGCTGCCGTCTGCCGTGCTGTTTCCGTCCGGCCGCGCGACGCTGAGACGCGAGGGCCGCGAGTCGCTGCAAGACGTGCTCGATATCCTGCTGGATTTCAGAGACCGCCAGTTCATGATCGCCGGGCACACCGACAACGTGCCGATCCGCGGCCGGTTCGACGACAATTGGGACCTGTCGACGAGCCGGGCCACGAGCGTGGTCAATTACATGGTCAACGCGGGCTTCGACCCCGACAGCCTGGTGGCAGCCGGCTTCGGTGAGTACGCCCCGGTCGCGACGAACGAGACCGACGAAGGCCGCGCGGAAAATCGCCGGATCGAGATCATCTTGCTCCCCGACCTGTCGGACCTGCCCACCTTCGGCGACGGCGAGCTCGCCGGTGGGCAGGACGGCGAGTCCGACGGCGAAGGTGACGGCGACGGCGCCTGAGCGCGGCGCGCGACCTTGGGCCCTCGGCTAACGAGCAGCGCTTCTCGGCCCGATGCTCGCCCGTCCGCTCCCCACCCTCGGCCTAGACGGCGTCGACATCACCCTGGGTGAGGCGATCGCCGCCGCGGCGATCGCCGCGGCCACGGTGCTGGCTGTGGGGCTGCTCAAGTCCCTCGCCCGGCGGCGGCTCAGGTCGCGCGAGGCGGAGGCGGGGATGGCCGAGCTCACCGTGCTGCGCGTTTTGTCGCGCACGCGCCGGACCGCCTCGGTCGTGGTGGGCGTTTACGCCGGCTCGCTCGCCCTCGATCTCCCCGCCATCGTCGAGCGCGCGCTCCCGCTGGCGGCCGTCGTCGCGGTGCTCATCCAGCTCGGGCTGTGGGCGAGCGAAGCGATTAACCTCGCCGCGGAGACCCTTTACCGCAAAAAGCGAAGCGAGGGCGACGGCGCCACGGCGGGAGCCGTCACGCTCCTCGCCGTGGGCGCGCGCGCGCTCGTTTGGCTGCTCGTCGCGCTCCTCGTGCTCGCGAACTTCGGCGTGGACATCACCGCGCTCATCGCCGGGCTCGGCGTGGGTGGCATCGCGGTGGCGCTCGCCCTGCAAAAGGTTTTGGCCGACATCTTCGCCTCCGTGGCGATCATGCTCGACAAGCCGTTCGAGGTCGGCGAGTTCATCGCCGTGGACGAGTTTCTCGGCGAGGTCGAACAGGTCGGCATCAAGACCACCCGGCTCAAGTCGCTGTCCGGCGAACACTTGGTGTTTGCGAATAACGACCTTCTCGAGGCCCGCATCCGCAACTACTCTCGCATCCGCGAGTATCGCGCGGTGCTGCGCGTCGGCATTCCCTACGACACGCCGACTGAGGACATCCGCCGCGCGGTCGACATCCTGCGCCGGGCGATCGAGGAGCACGGCACCGCGCGCGTCGATCACGTGCACTTCGTGGGTTTCGGCGAATCCGCGCTCCTATACGAAGCCGCCTATTTCGTCACCTCCGGCGACTACTACGTGTTTTTGGACGTAAGGCAGGACATCCACCTGCGCGCGCTCGGCGATTTGCGCGCGGCGGGCATCGACATCGCCTTCCCCACCCAGACCCTTCACCTTCGTCAAGACGGCGACAGCGACGGCGACGACGCCGCCGACCCGGCCACGAAGTCGGCTTAACAGGGCGCTTTCCGCAACCGACGACGAGCGCCGGCAGGCGGGATGGCTCGGCGGCGAGATCGGTGAGCTGTTTTTCGAGCAGCCCCTTAGCTGGTGAGCTCGAACATGCGTTCGATGGGCTCGCGGGCGCGGCTTCGCGTGGGCTCGGGGACGTCTACCTCCGGAGTCAGATCGCGGAGGCAAAGGAACAGCTTCTCGAGCGTGTTCTTACGCATGTGGGGGCACAGGTTGCACGCGCAGGTGTCGTCTTCGGGGGGCGCGGGGATGAGGGTTTTGCCCGGGGCGACCTGCGCCATCTTGTGCAAGATGCCCGCCTCCGTGGCGACGATGAACGCGTCGGCCTCGGTCTCCGCTACGTAGCGCAACAGGCCCGAGGTCGACGCGATGTGATCCGCGTGCCTGAGGATCTGATCCTCGCACTCCGGGTGGGCGACGACGTGCGCGCCGGGGTTTCGCGCTCTGAGGCCGAGCAGCTTCTTTTCGCTGAACGTCTCGTGCACGATACAGGTGCCGGGCCAAAGAACGAGATCGTCGCGCCCCGACTCGCGCGCCACGTAGCGGCCGAGATGGCGATCCGGCGCGAACACGACCTTGTGGCCCTCGAGCGCGCGGACGACCGACACCGCGTTCGAAGACGTGCAGATCACATCGGAGAGCGCCTTCACCTCGGCGCTGCAGTTGACGTAGCTGACCACCGTGTGGTCGGGATAACTCTCCAACCAGCGCGCGAAGTCGCCAGGCGGGCACCCGTCGGCGAGCGAGCAGCCCGCGTCTAGGTCGGGGACGACGACCTTGCGCTTCGGATTCAAGATCTTGGCGGTCTCGGCCATGAAGTGGACGCCCGCAAAGCAGATCACGTCGGCGTCCGCCCGCTTGGCCTGCTGGGATAACTGCAGGGAATCCCCCACGAAGTCGGCCAGATCCTGGATCTCGGACTCCTGGTAATAGTGGGCGAGCACCACGGCGTTTTGCTCCCGCTTGAGGCGCTCGATCTCGTCTTCGAGCTCGTGGGGGAGCGCGGGGATGTCCGAGCTTTCGGCCGCACCGGCCGCCATCGGAAGTCGGCGATCCATAATCGATCTCCTACCACCGTTCGGGAGCGCACTCCAGCGTTCCCGCTGGGAGGCAGCCCCCGGCCCGGTGGCCGCCGGGGTGGGCGAATATCTGCAGCCGGTCGTTTGCGCGCGCCTTGCCGCGCGGTATCGTTCTCGCCTCGAGAACATCGCAAAGCTGGGGGAGCCTTCGGGCTGAGAGGCCCGCTCCGCGCGCGGCGGAGCGGCGCGACCCCTTGAACCTGATCCGGGTCATACCGGCGTAGGAAAGCGAGGAAACATGAGCCAGAACAACGGGAACGCAGGCGGCCGAGAAAACGGCCGGGAGGGGCCCGGGCCGCGCCTGCCGCAGGTGGGCGACGACGCGGCGGCCAAAGATTCGATCGCGGGCTTCCCGGGCTCGCAAAAGGTGTACAGGGAGTCGGGCGAGGTCAAGATCCCCGAGCGCCGCATACACCTTTCCGGCGGGGAGCCACCGCTCGACGTCTACGACACATCCGGCCCCGACATCGCGGACTACCACGAGGGCGCGCCGAAGCTCCGGGCGCCGTGGCTCGCGCGCCGGCAGGAGCGCGGCGACCAAAACAGAAGCCAGATGCACTACGCCCGGCAGGGCGTCCTCACCGAGGAGATGTACTTCGTGGCCGCGCGCGAGGGGGTGAGCCCGGCGTTCGTACAGGACGAGGTGGCGCGCGGGCGGGCCATCATCCCCGCCAACGTCAACCACC
>SLNH01000417.1 GCA_007133195.1 Nannocystineae bacterium
CCGCGCCGCGGACCCGTCGATCGGCAAACCGGGTGGCGCGCGCGGGCCGGCAGACGTCGGCGCGCGCCGAGGGCGCCGACCGGTTCACGCCGCTATCCGAAGGGGAGGCAGCGGCCGCGCTTCGGATTTGCACGAGCGACCCGCGCCTCGTCGGCATGGCGCAGGTCGGTCGATTTCGCGTCATCTCCGCAGAGCCGCTTCCGGTCAAACGGGACCACCCGCGCGCCGAGCACCGGCTCGCCCGCGTCGTGATCTACGATTACGCGTCGGAGCGCTGCCTAGATGCGTCCGTCGATCTGGACGCCGAGGAGCTGTATGCGCTGAGCTCGAGCCGCGCCCAGCCAGGCTTGTCAGCTACGGAGGAGAGCGAGGCCATCGCCATCGCCTTGGCCGACGACCGTGTGCAGGCCGAGCTCGGGCTCGGCGACGGCGCCCAGGCCGCCCTCCACTACTGGAGCAACCAGCGGACGGAGCTGGCGCGCACCCGGCGCAGCGCCGCGGTGCTCCTCGGGGGCCCAGGGGCGACGCCGTCGATGGTCGCAATCGTCGACCTGATGGAGGAGAGCGTGACCGAAATCGTGCCGGCGAGCCGGTTTTGAGCGGACCGCCATCGGCGCGAACCGAGGGGATAGAGAGAACACCTATGCACGAGGCGATTACCGAGTCGAACTGGAGCTTGCACTGGCGGCTAACCGAGTCGGCGGGGCTCGCGATCTACCTGGCGAGCTACCGCGGCCGGCGCGTCATCTGGGAGGCGTCCCTCCCCTACGTCACCATCGAACACCAGCCGCCCGACACGGCGGTCGAGCTCGCGAGTGCGGACGACGAGGAAGATCCGCCGCGCACGCACGGCACCTTCTGGCTGCCGCTCGGCGCGCGCACGCTAAGCGCAGACGTGCGCCACACGCGGTTTCGCAACGGGTTCGAGATCGCCGCCGATTTCGCGGCAGGGCCGTACGCCTACACGCAGCTTTGGCGATTTCACGCCGACGGACGCGTGGGCGCGTGGCTCAAGATCCACCGCGGCGGTCTTCACGATGCGCACACCTACCATCCCCACTGGCGGCTGGTCCTCGATGTGGAGACGTCGGGCGGCGATGTGTTCGAGACGAAAAACGAGGAGGGCTGGGAGCGCGCTCGGCGCGAGGGCTGGTACCCGGTGGGCTCCAGCGGCGCGCTCGCGTTTCGCCAGATGGCACAGGACTCGGGCCGCGCGGTGCTCCTGGAGCCGCACAGGCTCGACGACGCGGATGTCTACGCGCTCCGCTACCGCGAGGGCGATGCCCCGCCGCTCACCCCGCACGGCGGCGTGGGTGAGGAGCCATTCCCGGCGAGTTACCCCGGGCAGGAGCCGATCGAGGGCGACGACTTGGCGCTTTGGTACGTCGCCCATATCCATTATCGCTCCTCGTTTCCGTACACGGCCGGCCCGCTGCTCCGCGCCGAGGGGTACTGAGCCGGGGCCCTAGATAGAGCGGCCGGTGACTACCGCGTCGAGGGCGTAGATCACCGCGGCGAGCGCGGTGCCCACCCGCGCCCGGTCCCCGGTGTCGAGCGGGCACGACGGACTCGTGATCTCGCCCGCCAGCCATCGAAACAGCTCCGGTTGCCGGGCGCCTGGCCCCGCCGCCGACACCGCCGCGTCGGCCACGACCTCCTGCTGGGCGCGCTCGAGGTCGGTGCGCTCGATCCGGCCGGGCGGCACGCCGAGCACGTGGTGAAAGGCCTCGCACAGTCGCCAGGCGGCATCGAGGGCGACGCCGAGCGCGTCGCTGCCGGCGCCTAGCCGGGCTTCGAGGTAGCCGACGACGCCCGGCTGCCTCGCAGCGAACCACCCGACTTCTGCCATATCCGGACGCGACGCCATCGCCGCCGCGACCGTACGCTCGTCGATCTGCATGCGTTTACGCTAGATCCCAGTCAGGCGGGTGGCCAATTTTCGGCACTTTTGCGTGCGCCGGCGCCGGGCTATGGTCCGCCCCATGCCCTCCTCCTCTGCCCATATCATCGACGGCGTCCGCACCCCGTTCGGGCGCCACGGTGGCGCGCTCGCCGGGGTGCGCGCCGACGATCTCCTCGCCGCGGCCATCTCGGCGCTACTCGGCCGGGTCTCCGTCGAGCCCGCGCGGATCGACGATGTCATCGCCGGCTGCGCAAACCAGGCCGGCGAGGATAACCGCAACGTGGCGCGCATGTCCGCGCTCTTGTCCGGCATGCCCGTTTCGGTGCCCGGCGTGACGGTAAACCGACTGTGCGGCTCGGGCATGCAGGCCGTCGCCGACGCCGCCCGGCTCATTCAATGCGGCGAAGCAGACCTGGTCGTCGCCGGCGGCGTCGAGCAAATGACGCGCGCGCCGTTCGTGCTGCCCAAGTCGGGCTCGGGGTTTCCGAGGGGCGACCAGCGGCTTTACGACACCACCCTCGGGTGGCGCATGGTCAACCCCAAGATGGAGTCGCAATACGGCGCGCTCCCTCTCGGCGAAACCGCGGAGGAGGTCGCGGCCGCGCGCGGCGTGAGCCGCGAGGAGCAAGACGAGTTCGCGCTCGAGTCGCAACGAAAGGCCGAGGCGGCGCGCGCCGCGGGCCGGTTCGAGCGCGAGGTGATAAGCGTCGAGGCCGGGATCGATCGCAAGACGAAGGAGCCGATCCATGTCCATGCCGACGAGCACCCGCGTCCCGACGTCACTGCCGAGGGCCTCGCCAAGCTGCCCCCTGTGTTTCGCCGCGAGGGCACCGTCACCGCCGGCAACGCCTCGGGGCTAAACGACGGAGCGTGCGCCCTGCTATTGGCGAGCGAGCGCGCGATCCGCGAGCACGGCCTCGAGCCCAAGGCGCGCTATGTCGCGTCTGCGAGCTGCGGCGTCGAGCCGTCGCTCATGGGGCTCGGGCCGATCCCTGCGTCGCGACAGGTCATGCGCCGCGCGAACGTATCGCCGGGCGACATCGACATCGCCGAGTTAAACGAAGCGTTCGCGGCCCAGGTCATCCCGTGCGTGCGCGAGCTCGATCTCGATCCGCAGCGCGTCAACGTAAACGGGGGCGCCATCGCCCTCGGCCATCCCCTCGGCGCATCCGGCGCGCGCCTCGTGACCACGGCGATGAACGAGCTAGGTCGCCGCGCCGGCCGCTACGCGCTCGCCACGATGTGCATCGGCGTCGGCCAGGGCATCGCCACATTGATCGAAGCCCCGCGCTAGTGCCGATCGAAAAATCGGACCGAGCCCGGCGCGTGAGGCGCGGTGCCAGCTAAGCGAAACGAAGCAGAGCCCCTAACGAAGGAGCGGGGCCAAGTGCTCAGTCATCACCTTCGTCCCACGCCCACAACGCCTCGCTGCCGAAGAGCAGGATCTGCTCCTCGGCAGAATCGAAAACCATCTCGTTGGCGATCTCGCCTGTGGGGGCATCGTCCGGCGAAAGCTCCCGCCACGACACTCCGTCCCACGACCACGTATCCGACAGCCGGTCATCCTCCTCCAGGCCCTCCGAGCCCCCGAACAGCACGATGTCCCCGCTCGAGGGATCGTGCGCCATCGCCGACCGACTTCGGCCGGGCGGGGCGTCGCCGTCGGGCGTCACCTCCGTCCAGCTCGATCCGTCCCACTCCCAGGTGTCGTGAAGAAACTCCTCATCGTCGGTAAAGCCGCCAAACACGACGACGCGGTCCC
>SLNH01000484.1 GCA_007133195.1 Nannocystineae bacterium
AACGGCCTAGCGGAATCGCTCAAGGCGCAGCTCGAGGAGTGGGAGATCCCCTTCCTCGAGGACATTCCCGACAGTTTCATCGAGGGCGCGTGCGGGCTCGCGATCAACCTGGGCGTCGAGCAACTCTTCAACTTCCTCGAAGACCAGTTCGAGGGCACCGCTGTCGAGTTCCGCATCGAGGGCACCACCAGGCCGGTCGATACCGACAACGACGGCCTCGCCAACGTGCTTCGCGACGGAGTCTGGGAAGGCGAGGTCACCTACGCCGACGAGGGCGTGGCCGCGGAGCTCAGCGGCAGCGACAACAGCTTCCACGGCGATCGCATGGACGACTAACTCGCGTCGCGCCGCGGCGGCCGCGCTCCTCCGTGGGCCCGGTCCCTTGAGCCTGAAAGCCGCCCGCCAACGAACCGGCCGCCGCGTTTTCTCTCCTGACTACCTAATCCTACCCGCATAACACCCTTCCCCGCGGCCGCCCCCAATCCCCTTTGGGGGCGGTCGCATTTTCGGGTTGAATGCCGCCCGGCCGAGGCGGTATCCCCGGGCCCAGTACCCGAAAGCCGCAGGCGCTGACGGGCGGGGGCTCACGGCCGCACCGCGACACTGGCTCCGGCACCAGCGCGATCCGGCACGTGGCGCGGCGCTGCGCGCGATGCCCGCTGCACGGGGCGCGCAAGGCGCGATTCGGATCCGAAAACCCATTATCGAGGAGAGTTAGCTATGACCAGCACCAAGCGCGCGATTCCCGGCGCTATCGCCTGCGGCGCGGTCCTGTCGCTCGCCGGCGCCTGCGGCAGCGACACGGACGGCGACGGCGGTGCCACCCTGTCCATCGTCGGCGACCAGGCCCACGCGCTCGACAGCGGCGACAACGTCGAGCTCACCGTGAGCTACACCGAAGACGACGACCCGCTCGAGGGCGAGGTCGAGTTTTCCATCGAAGGCGACGCCCACGGCGCCTCGCTCGTAGACCAGGTCGTCCAGACCGACGCCGTCGGCGAGGCGTCCACCACCCTCGTCGGCGACAACGAGGAGGCCGCCTCGTTCCAGGTCGAGGCCTCCGCCCCCGACGCCGCCAGCGTAACCTGGAACATCTCCATCGAAGAGCCCATCGGCCCCGGCGACCCGAACGGCACCTACCGCGTCGAAAGCAGCCTCGACCTCGTCCCCGGCCTCGAAGGCGACGTCGGCTCCATTCTCCAGGTCGTCGTGGAGTTCGGCGACGAGCCCGGCGAGGCGCTCATCCGCTACTTCATCTATCTCGCCGAGGAGCTCTCTGACGCCTTGCCCGGTGGGATCGAGATTCCAATCCCCGACGAGATCGATCCCGAGCTCTTGGGGCCGTTCCTCTCGCAAATTCTCGAGGAGCACGCCGGTGACTTCTACAATGATGTCGCTGAGCTGGGCAGTCAGTTTAGCCAGATCTCGCAGGATTTCGGCCTGGTTACCGAGCTGGAGATCAGTGTCGATGGCGACTCCGGCACGGGGGATCACGCGCTCACGGGCGTTCAGCTTCGCCATGACGGGGAAGTCGATGAGCACACCATGGCGGATATGGAGCTCGAAGATGAAGTCGATGCCGTGGACGTGGACATTGAGTTCGACGAGGAGGAGGGCACAATCGAGCTCGAGATCCATGGCCTTCCGGCCTCCTATGGCCAGATGCTTCTCGTAGCGTTCGAGGAGGCCATCCTTCCTCAGCTGGACAGCGAAGCGAGCACGCTAGCCGAGTTCGGGGAGGAGCAGCTCGACGGTGCGTGCGAGACCCTCGCGACGGAACTTGTGGAGCTTTTGACGGACGAGGGCGAGGATCCGCATGAAGACCTTGAATCCATGATCGAGTCCGGTTGCGACCTTCTCGTCGCGCAAGGCTTTCAACTACTTGAAAATCAAATCCGCGATTTCGGCGACGACGAAGCCGACATTGTCCTCTCCCTCGAGGGCGAAGGCGTGGCCCAAGACACCCTCGGCGACGGCAACACCGACACCATCACCGGCAGCTGGGAGGGCGCCTTCGAGGTCGGCGGCAACGTCGTCATCACGCTCGATAGCGACGACACCAGCTTCGAAGCCGACCGCGAATAACTGCAGCGCGGACTACACCCGGTCATATGCTCCCCCGGAGGCATAGTCTTCGGGGGAGCAGTGCGTTTCGGCCCTGCGCTCGCCGAGAACTGCCCGGCGCCCGATCGTCGCCGAGGCTCCCCAAACGAAGCGCCTTGGATGGCGTGGACAAAAATCTGTCCACAGGTCAGCCAAGTCATGGCGAACGGGAGAGGCTTGGGGGGGGACCAGCGCGGGTCCTGGTGCGCGCCGGATAACCACAAAGCCTTCCCTATGCGCCCAAGGGAAGATACAGGTGTCTATATTCGTAGACGCGGTGGGAGTGCCTTCAGTAGGCTACAGCAATACTGTGCGGCGAAGGAGCGGCTAATGCGGACATCAATTGGACTCGGGGTGCTGTCGGCCATAGCTCTAGGCGTGGCTTGTGGAGAGGTGAGCGAGATCACGTCGGACGCGAGCGAGGAGCCGGGCGACGACGCTGCCACTGGTGATGAGACGCACGACGCCGCTGGAACAGACGCGGGAGTATCATGCGCGGAAAGTCCCGAAGCGCCAGCCTGCGATTGCGTCATTTACGTAGACGGCGAAAGCGGAGACGACGACCTGGCCGGCACCTCATGGGACGAGGCAGTCGCCCATCCGCAGGTCGGCATCGGGCGCGCCGAGGAGCGCCTCGATGAGACACACCAGGACAGCTGCGACGTATGGGTCACAGAGGGCGTTTATACACCAGGGGAAGACCGGCGAGACGCCTTTCGGCTGGCGAGAGACATCCACCTTTATGGAGGCTTTGTCGGAGATGAGGCTAGCCGCGAAGAACGGGACTGGGAGGAAAACGAGACCGTCTTAAGTGCTGACCTAGATGGAAACGATGAGCCTGGGAACCCCGAGACCCGGGCTGACAACGCCTACACCGTCGTGATCGGATTTCACGACGCTATCTTAGACGGTTTCACAATCGCCGACGGACATGCAGACGGTGAGGACGCAGCCCAGGAGGACGGCGGAGGCCTGTTCAACGAGAACGTACGCGGTCTCGTGGTCCGAAACGCCATCTTCGAGAACAATCTAGCCAGCCGCAGTGGCGGTGCCGTTCATCATGAGGCTGACTCCGAGGCGGCGTTCATCAATGTTGTCTTTCGTGACAACGCGGCGCGCGGCGATGGCTCGATCCCCAGTGGCGGCGCCCTGCGGGCCGTTGCCGGGACAAAAGTGGATCTCCGGGATGTGAGATTCGTCGATAACTTCGCCGAAACCCAGGGAGGCGCAATAGGGTGCGCTTGCGAGCTCTCGCTTGAGGGAGGTGAGTTTGAAAACAATGAGTCCGGTCTTCTCGGCGGAGCAGTTTCGGTTTCTGGCATTGGTGAGGCATCCCTTGTAAATGTAAAATTCATGAACAATCACGCTGACTCCGATGGCGGGGGCGCTCTTCTCGCGAGTAGCGAGCCTACGACGGTTGTGAGTGCGGAGTTTGTAGGCAACCAGTCGGGAGACGAAGGTGGGGCACTGTATGTTACCTCAGGGACTACCTTGTCGAATTTGACTGTGCACGACAATGCCAGCTCAAGTGGTGGTGGTGTGTTCGCAAGTGGT
>SLNH01000162.1 GCA_007133195.1 Nannocystineae bacterium
CTCGTCGGCTTCGTCGTCATCGCCTACGGCGCGGCGGCGGGGCTCATCGGCAACACGCAGCGCCGCCGGCGGCTCGTGACGAGCTCGATCCATACCGTCTACGCCTTCGCCGGGCTCACCACGCTGGCGTCGGCGCTGATGATCTACGCGTTCGTCACCCACGACTATTCCATCAAGTACGTCGCCGAGTACAGCGACACCTCGATGTCGGTCGGACACAAGGTGACGGCGTACTGGGGAGGCCTCGACGGCTCCCTGATGTTCTGGTCGTGGGTGCTCGCCGTGTTTTCGGCGATCGCCGTGAGGATGAACCGCTACCGCCACGCCGACATGATCGGTTTCGTGGTCGCGGTCATCCTGCTGGTCCAGCTGTTTTTCGTCGCGCTCCTCATCTACGACAAAAACCCGTTCGCGACGTTTTTGGGCGAGCCGCCGCAGGATGGCCAGGGGCTAAACCCGCTCCTGCAAAACTACTGGATGACCATCCACCCGCCGACGATGTACGTCGGCTACACGGCGGCGACGATTCCGTTCGCGTTCGGCATCGCCGCGCTCGCCTCGGGCCGCCTCGACGATCAGTGGCTTAGCTCCGTGCGGCAGTGGACGCTGATCTGCTGGCTGTTCCTGTCGATCGGCCTGATCCTGGGCGGCCGCTGGGCCTACGAGGAGCTCGGCTGGGGCGGCTACTGGGCGTGGGATCCGGTGGAAAACGCCGGGCTTTTGCCCTGGTTCACGATGACTGCGTTTCTGCACGCGGTGATGATCCAGGAGCAGCGCGGGATGATGAAGGTGTGGAACATCGCTTTGGTGATCCTCTCCTTCTTCCTCACGATCTTCGGCACGTTCATGACCCGGAGCGGGGTCGTGCAATCCGTGCACGCGTTCGGTCAGGACAATGATCTGGCGCTGATCTTCATCCTGTTCATGGCGCTCATCCTGATCGTTTCGTTCGGACTGCTGCTCTTCCGGCTCCCGCAGCTCCGCTCGTCGAACACCTTCGAATCCTTCGTCTCGCGCGAGTACGCGTTCCTCCTGAACAACTGGATCCTCCTGGCGTGCGCGTTCTTCGTCCTGTTCGCGACGATGTTCCCCACGCTTTCGGAGGCCGTGACGGGGCAGCGGATCACGGTGGGCCCGCCGTTCTTCAACCAGTGGATGGTGCCGATCGGGCTCGTGCTCCTGTTTCTGGCGGGGGCGACGCCGCTCCTCGCGTGGCGCCGCACCACCTTGGATCGGCTGTTTTCGCAGTTCGTGTTCCCCGTCGCGTTCGCGCTGCTCGCGGTCTCCGTGGTCGCGATCGCCGTCCCGCGCAGCCGCATGTTCACGGCGGTGTTCACCGACGCCGTCCAGCTCCCGGTCACGCTCATCTGCATCGCCCTGTGCGCGTTTACGCTGGCGAGCGTTTCGCAGGAGTTTTGGCGCGGCGTTCGAATTCGCCGACGCCAGACCGGAGGAGACCCGTTTACTGCGCTCGTCGGTCTGATCGTGACCAAGCGCCGCAAATACGGCGGCTACATCGTTCACATGGGTGTGGCCATCATGTTCATCGGGTTCGCCGGGAAGGCCTACGATCGATCGGTCGATCGCACGGTGGAGGCGCCGGGCGCGGTGTTCGAGGCAGGCGACTACACCTTCCGGTACGACGCGCTCAAGACCCACTCGGACGACTTGATGCACTCCACGACCGCGGAGGTGATGCTCTCCAAGGGTGACCGCGAGCTCGGGCTGCTCACGCCCGAAAAGCGCCAGTACGTAAACTTCCCCGACCAGCCGAATACGGTGGTGTCGGTCAATTCGCAGCTGTCGTTCGACGTCTACCTGGTGCTCACGGGCTTCGACACGTCCACCGAGCGGGCGCACTTCCGGGTGTATCTGAACCCCCTCGTCAACTGGGTGTGGATCGGCTTCGGCGTGCTGATGCTGGGCGGGCTCATCTGTCTGATTCCCCAGCGCATGATCGAGCAGCGGCCCAGCGCGCCCGCGTCCCGCGGGCGCGGCGGCGCTGCCGCCGGGGGGGCGGCGATCCTGCTTGCCGCGTCGCTCGTGGCGTTGCCTCAGGTCGCGCACGCGCAAGATGAAGGCGCCCCACCTGGGGCGGAGCACCCAGATTCGGCCGCCGGCGCGCAGTACGACGACGAAGATGTGTTCAGCCACACCGGCGGCGCCAGTGTAGGCCACCTGTATCGGCCCAACGACGGGAACTTTTTGCGCCCGTACGAGGCCGAGGCGCGCCGGATCGTCGAGCAGGAGCAGCCCGACCTCGAGCCCGAGTCACAGGCGTATCAACAGGCCGTGTCCGCGAAGCTCCAGCCGATCATCGACCTCGGCGAGCGCCTGATGTACGACCTCGTGTGTCTCTGCGGGGGCTGTCCGCGGGAGGAGATATACACGTGTAAATGCGGCTATGCGGCAAACCTGCGCGAGAAGGTGCTCAGTCTGCTCTCGCGTTACGACCTCCTCGACGAGAGCGAGCGCGAGCGGGCTTACGACGAGGTGGTGGATGCGTTCATCGACGAGTACGACGGTGAGCACGTCCTCGCGATGCCGATCGACAAGGGCTTCAACCGTCTCGCATGGATCGTCCCCTACGCGGCGGTCTTGGGAGCGCTTTTGCTCCTCGTTGCGTTCGGCTGGCGGTGGGTCCGGCGCGGAAACGATAACGCCGCAAGCGGCGGCTCCGAAGGCGACGCTTCGGTAACGGGCGAGGATGAGACCTACGCCGAGCTACTCGATGACGAGCTCCGAGACACCGACTAACCGAGAATCCGGCACCGAGGGCGGCACATCCGAGGAGGCCGGCCTCCTCGGGGGCCTCGATTGGAGACGGGCGGAGCGGCTCGTTATGGGCGTGCTCTGTCTGGTCGGCGCCGTGGTCATCCTAGAAGTGAACGGCTGGCGCCTTACGGCGCCGGTGATCTTCCTGTTCATGGGGTGGATTGGAATCCTCGTGTCGATCGCCTTTTTGTGGCGGTCGGGCATGGCCGCTGCCCTGGAGGACGACGAGGACGATGACGTGGGCTTCGAGGTGGCGAGCACGCGTCACGACGACCTATTGCGCGAAAAGCGCGCCGTCCTCAAGGCGATCAAAGAGATCGAGTTCGACTACGCGATGGACAAGATGTCGCGCAAAGACGCCGACGACCTCACGGCGATGTACCGGCGCCGCGGGATTGCCATCATCAAGGAACTGGAAGGCGGCGACGCCGGCTCGGTCTCGGAGATCATCGACCGCGAGATTAGGGCGCGCCTCGCCGTGACCGACGTCGGTCCCAAGTCCGGACCGGGGAAGAAGTCCAAGGCGGCGAGCGGCGACACGGACGCAACCGAAGATGAGGTCGACGACGCGGCTTCAGCGGATCCCGATTCCGGCGGCGACGACCGGAGCGGCGAGGTGGTAGGGAAACAGGGTGACGGCGCCGAGGAAGAGCGTGCGGCCGGCGCACGGGACGAGGCGGACGAGGCCGAGGACCGCGGCGCCGAGGAGGAGAGCGCGGCCGGCGCACGGGACGAGGCGGAGGAGGCCGAGGACCGCGGCGACGACGAACCCGAGCGGGAGAAGGCCAGCGCGAGCTCGCGCGAAGGTGCCGGTTGACCGCTCGATGAACGCAGAGAAGACGCAAGCCATGCCAGCGAGCTATTTTGCGAGCCCCATGCCA
>SLNH01000401.1 GCA_007133195.1 Nannocystineae bacterium
CGCCGCTGCCGCACAGCCGCCGGAGCTTCCGTCCGATCCCCCGTACACGCCGTCTGGGGGCTCGCACCCCGGCGGGCAGGCGCCTTCGGCACAGGTCTCGCCGTCCTCGAAATCCGGGCAGCCGCCCTTGGTGGCCAAGAAGCAGACGTCGTCGAGAGCCCAGCCGGCAAACACGTCGCCTTGCTCGGCCTCGAGCTCGAACCTCACCTGCACCTCGCCGCTCGAAATATGCGGGGTCAGGTCGATGTCCCGAAACATCCATTCGCGATCCCGGTGATCGACCTCGCCCTCGAAGTCTTCGAGCTCGGATTCGTCGGCGCGCTCCCACACCAGCTCATCGTTTACGTAAATGCGCGCAGCGTCCTCGCCGCCGACGGCGAGCCAGCGCCTAAACTGAAGGCGCGCCTCGGTGAGACCCTCGACGTCGATGACCGGGCTCTCGAGCACCGTCTCCCCCGCCTGGTAAAGGCCGCTCGAATGCTGGCCTAGGTCGGTCGCGAGCACGGCGTCGCCGGCGTACGCCCGCATCGGCGCGCCGCCCAGGCCCCGGCTTTGCGGAACGCCCCACTCCCACTGGTCATCGCTCGCGTCCGTGCTCGCCTCCCAGCGCTCCTCGTCGTCGAGATCCTCGTCGAGAGGATCCGAGTCGAAGTCCGTGCAGTAAATCTCGCCCGTCTCGCCGAGGTAGGTCTCGTAATAAGGATCGGCGGGGTTGTTCGGATAGTACGCGGTGCCGCCGGTCTCGAAGGTGACTTCGACCCGGTACTGCATAACCGTTCCTTCGTCGTCCTCCTCGTTTCGCTCGGGGAGCCTCGCCTGGTAGCCGGATGACGTCTGGTCCATGTTCAGCGTGCCGCTGCGATCCGGATCGTCGCGATCCCGCCAGTGCAGGCGCACCGAACCGATGTCCACCGGGTCGCAGCCATCGGGGTCGCTAACGTCCACCGTGATGTCGTAGCCGTCGATGACCGGGCGCTCGACGCTCGGCGTCACCACGCCGCCGCCGTCGCCGAGCCCTCCCTCGCTGAACACGCGATGAATGATGCAGCTATTCGGCGTCCCGCTCGACAGGTCGCCGTCCTCGTCGTCGGCCGCAAACGCCTCCGCGTAAGCCGAGTTCATGTCGTCGGCGCCTTGCACGATGCCGAACCAGATGCGGTCGGCGCGCGCGACACCCTCGTCGTAGCCGTGCTCGTCGATGAGCTCCTGCCGGAGCTGCCACAGCGTTTGGCCGATGATCAGGCCGTCGGAGTGCACGGTGTCCTGTGCGCCTTCGAAGTCGTCGGGGAACACCCGGCGGTCCTCGCCCGTCGCCTCGGGATCGAGGTGACGCAGCGGCTCATCCTCATCGATATCGGGGTTGGGGTGATCGAGGAAGAACCCCGGCGCCATGCCCGGGTCGTCGGTGATGGTCACGGCGAGGTAGTCGCTCACGCCTTCGCTGAGCGCGCCGTCCGGAATGCCGGTGCCCGGCAGGTAACCGTTTTGATGAATCGCGTGCCCGAACTCGTGGTAGATGACGTCGGGCAGGCGACCCGTGTTGTTGCACTCGATCGAGATGTCCTCGATCGGCTCGCCTTCTTCGTCGAGCGGGTGGATGACGCCCTGGGCGAGGAAGTTGATGGTGTCGTCCTGAGGGTTGAAGAACGCGTTACACGTGTCGAACGGCAAAAACGGGTTTTGATTGTTGGCGATGACGAGCATCTGCTCGTCGAGCCACGGGTTCGTCGTGTACTGCCGGACGTACTCCTTGACGAAGTTCGTGTGCGCGAACAGCGAGACCTGCGCGTCGATGAGCTCGTCCTCCGCGGCGCTAAACGTCTGCTCGTCGCCGTCGCGAAACTCGGCCTCAAACGTCGCCGTGTCGCCGTCGTCGGTGACCACGACGACGAAATCGCCCTCCATCCCGAAGCTCACGTTACGGGTACCGGTGGCTCCCCAGGTAAACCGCCCCACTGCGTCCGTAAGCCGCCTGAGCCCCTGGACGCTCACCTCCATGAAACTCGCCGGGAGGGTGATGCGATTTGCGCCCGGCCGGCGCTCCGGCACGTCGAGGTCGATGTACCCGGCCCCGAAGCGAAGCGTTTGCCGCCGGGCCACTTCGCGACCGCTGGCGGCATCCACATAGACCTCCCAGCTCGCCGGGATGGACGGGGCATCGACCTGCACGGACTGCACCGTGCGGTAGTCGATGTCCCCGGGCGCGCGCACGATCGGAAGCACGTAAGGGCCGGACGGCTCTGACGCCGACTCCACGCCGGGAAAGTCATGATCGACCCAGTTGCGCGCGCGCTGCCGCGCCGTCGCCGGGGAGACGCGCGCGGTCACGCCTGGCGCGGTCACATCCGGGTACGCGGTAGACGCGATCATGAACAGCCGGTCATTTCGAAACCGGAAGTTCACCTGGCCGCCCACGACTGGAAGCCCCCGGTGATGCTGATGAAACACCACCGTGCGCATGCCGGTTTCGTCCAGGTGATTCACGGCGAGCTCGAAGTCGCGCGCGCTGGCGCCGGGCGCGACGAGTTCCACGTATCGGCTCAACAGCTCGCGAGCGTGGGTCTGTGCCAGCTCGGCGGACGCCACCGCGCCCGGAGCCGCGAGGCCGGATCCAAAAATCCGCTGAGGAACGTCCGTCTCCGGGTTCCACATCGCGCGCCAGTCCCCGCCGGCGTGGGCCTCGAACGCCCGCCACGCGGACGCCGCGTGGCTCGGCGCGCGGTCGAATATCGCCGGTCGCGCTCCAGTCGAAATCTCACCTTCGGCGACCTCGAAAGCGGGCTTGCCCTTGAGCGGGCCCGGGATCTGGCCCACGCCGGCGTCCGCCTCCGCCGCCACCAATGTCAAAGCGAGGCAAATCAAGGCTACTCGTGTCATCTGCACATCCTCCCACGAGGGAGCCGCCCGGCGGCCCCCTTGTGTACGGGGATGTGACCAAAATTCGCCAGGGAACCGCAATGGTAAACTGGGGCCGGCCGCGTGAGGCACGGCGTTTGCCTATGGCCGCGGCGCCCCGTGCTCACCTGCGAGCCCCACCCGGGGCCTCGCTCCGCCCCGCGCGCCCGCCCCGAAAATGCGACGAGCCGCCCGCAGGCGGCTCGCCAATGCACCCGACGGCGGACGCGGGCCCGCCTGGCGTGGGCGTCAGTGCGGCGGGTGATCCACCGCTGGCTCCGACTCCGTTTCGCTCTCCTGTCGCGGAGGCGCGGCCTTGTCCAATACGGCCCGCCAGTCCATGACCTCCGTGCGCCCGAGCTCGGACGCATCCGCCTTCTCCGGGGCGAGCACGAGCTTGAGCACCTCGTCCATGTGCGACACCGGGTGGATGGTCATGGACTTGACCACCTTCTTGGGGATCTCCTTGAGGTCTTTTTCGTTCTCCTCGGGAATGATGACCTCGAAGATCTCGGCGCGGTGCGCGGCGAGGATCTTCTCCTTGACCCCCCCGATGGGGAGCACCCGGCCGCGGAGCGTGAGCTCACCGGTGAGGGCGATGTCGCGGCGAACCGGCACGCGCAACAGCGCCGAGGTGAGCGCCGCCCCCATGGTGATCCCCGCCGAGGGCCCGTCTTTGGGGATCGCGTGCTCGGGGAAGTGAACGTGGATGTCCACCTTCGTTTGGAAGTCGCGCTGAAGGCCGAGCGATTCGCAGCGCGAGCGGATGTAGCTCATCGCCGCCTGCGCGCTCTCCTGCATCACGTCGCCGAGCTTCCCGGTCAGGGTGAGCTTGCCCTTGCCCGGAACCACCGTGACCTCCGTGGGCAACAGGTCGCCGCCGTGGTTGGTGACCGCGAGGCCGCTCGCGAGCCCGATCTCGTTTTGCTCTTCCTTCTTGTTCGTGCGGTACTTG
Organism: Nannocystineae bacterium; assembly: GCA_007133195.1. Taxonomy (GTDB): domain Bacteria; phylum Myxococcota_A; class Polyangia; order Haliangiales; family Haliangiaceae; genus SLNH01. The sequence continues at coordinate 3,851 of SLNH01000401.1, forward strand.
GGCACGCCCAAGTATTTGGAGAGCATCTTAGGCGCGATTTGGAACCGCTTGCCTTCCTCCATGCCCCCCGCGAGCCATTCCCGCGCGACCTTGCGGCATACCGTCGCGATCTCGCGCTCGAGATTCCGAACCCCGGCCTCCTTCGTGTAGTGGTTGACGATCGACTTGAGGCACTCGTCGCTGAAGTGGACCTGCACGTCCCGCTCCGTCAGGCCGTTTTGCTCGACCTGCTTGGGGATGAGGTACTCCTTGGCGATGGCGAGCTTCTCCCACTCGGTGTAGCCGGGCAGGTTGATGATCTCGAGCCGATCCTGGAGCGGTAGCGGGATGTGGTGCTGCGTGTTCGCCGTGGTCACGAACATCACGTCGCTCAGGTCGTAATCGAGATCGAGGTAGTGGTCGTTGAAGTTCTGGTTTTGCTCCGGGTCGAGCACCTCGAGGAGCGCCGAGGCCGGATCGCCGCGGAAGTCCTGCGACATCTTGTCGATCTCGTCGAGGAGGAACACGGGGTTGTTCGTGCCCACCTTCTTGAGCGACTGGAGCACCTTGCCCGGCAGCGCCCCGATATAGGTCCGCCGGTGGCCCCGAATTTCGGCTTCGTCCCGGACACCGCCGAGCGACTGGCGCACGAACTCGCGGTTCGTGGCGCGCGCGATCGACCGCGCCAGTGACGTCTTGCCGACGCCGGGCGGGCCCACGAGACACAGGATCGGCCCGCGAATCTTGTTGACGAGCGCCTGCACCGCCAAGTGCTCGAGCACCCGCTCTTTGACCTTCTTGAGGCCGTGGTGGTCCTCGTCGAGAATGCGCTCGGCCTCGGCCACGTCGTGGCGGTCCTCGCTCTTTTCGTCCCAGGGCAGGGCGAGGATCCAGTCGATGTAGTTGCGGACGACCGTGGCCTCCGCCGACATCGGCGACATCATCTTGAGCTTCTTGAACTCCTTGAGCGCGCGCTCCTTGGCCTCGGAGGGCATCTCCTTGTCCTTGATGCGCTGCTCGAGCTCGTTTAGCTCGTTCTTGAATTCGTCGCGGTCGCCCAGCTCCTTCTGGATCGCCTGCATCTGCTCGTTCAGGTAGTACTCCTTCTGGGACTTTTCCATCTGTTTCTTGACGCGCGTCCGTATCTTCTTCTCCACTTGAAGGATCTCGATCTCGGCCTGCATGAGCTCGTAGAGCTTCTCCAGGCGCTTGGTCGGGGACGCGGTCTCCAAGATGGATTGCTTGTCGCCGAGCTTGAGCGACAGGTGCGCGACGATGGTGTCGGCCAGCCGTGCCGGGTCGTCGATCGATTGCACCGATACGAGCATCTCCGGCGGGATGCGCTTGTTCAGCTTCACGTAGTTTTCGAAGACCGTCTGGATCGAGCGCATGAGCGCCTGGATCTCGACGGTCCCCTCATCCGGCTCCTCGATCTCTTCCACCTCGGCCACGAAGTGGGGCGCCGTCTGCGCATAACCCTGGATGTTCGCTCGCTTTTGCCCCTCGACGAGGACCTTGACCGTCCCGTCGCGGATGCGCAATAGCTGGATGATCGTCCCGAGGGTTCCCACGCGGAAGATGTCGTCTTCGCCGGGGTCGTTCGTCTTGGCCTTTTTCTGGGCGGCCAGGAGGAGCTCTTTGCTCCCCGCCATCGCTTCCTCCAAGGCGGCGATCGATTTTTCGCGCCCGACGAACAGCGGCACGACCATGTGGGGGAAGACGATGATGTCGCGGAGCGGAAGTAGCGGTACGGCGCGGGATGCGCCCTTGCCTGCGTCGTTCTTAAAGGGCATGTCCTGTCTCAGCTCCCGGTTGCGCGCCGCGGTCGTCGCCGCAGCACCTGGCCCGGATAGTACGACGTCAGCGGAGCGGCGCAAGAAAGCGCCCGGATTTGCGCGGGCTTGGCGGCGCCGCTTCGCCTGCGGATAACCCCGTGGTATAGTTACATTCACCGCTCGCAATGTCCGCCGCCGGCCCCGGGCCGGGTTCAGCAACGCTCGGGCGAAAATGTGAGTTTGTCCCCGTCGGCATGAATCGTGCTTTTCGCTTGCAGTGACCTCGGCGCTCCGCGCGCGTGCGCACGCCGGGCCCGCCGCCTTCGCGGCGAGCCGCTTACGCGGCCCCGGCGCGCCAAGGGTGTACACCCATGACCACGCCAACGCCTCCGTTCGATGACGAGGTGTTTTTCGTCCTCGAAGCGTTTTCACGAAGGCTCGGCGCGCACCTCGCCGCGCTCCGCACGCTTTGTGGCCCGCCCGCGCCGCGGGTGCGAGATGCGAGCGCCTACTACCGCCCCGATACAGACACGGCGCTGCTCGCGGTGCGGGCGCGCCCGGGCGACCGGGACCGGCCGATCGACGGTCTCCGCGCCCTCGGCCGCCGGGCCGGCTTTCCCAGCCTCGATCCGGCCCAGCTCGCAGACGGCGACCGGCGCCGGTTTTACGACCACTACCTGCGCGAGTATCCGACATCGGTGCTCGCCGCCCAATCGGGTGACTGCGCGTTGCGCTCGCTCGCCGCGAGGCTCGGGCTGCCCGCGCCGCGGGCCGAGGTAACGCCGCGGCCGACGGTCGCCCTGGCTGCGCCTGCGCCGCCGCGCGAGCCAGTGTCCGCCCCGCCAAAGCCGCTCACCCCCACCGGCGCGACCATCCTCGCCCGCTACCTCCGAGGCGACGCATGGATGCCGGCCCGGGTTCGCAACGTCAACATGCGCGGCGCGCACCTCGCGGCCGGGGCGGTGCCGCGGGTGGGCGACGCCGTGCCGGTCGCCCTCGGGCTCGGGAAAGATAGCGCCGTGGTGAGCGGCCGGGTGGTCGCAGCCACCACGGACCACGAAGCGAGGACGCAGGGCGCCACCGGCTTTCGCATCGCGTTTTCCAATGGCGAGAGCGCGGGGCTCAAGCACCTTGAAGCCCTGCTCCGGCGCGCGCGAGCCCAAGGCGTGTCGCTCGCCCCGCCCCCGCCCCGGTCGGCGCCGCGGTTTGCGCTTCGCTGGCCCGTGCAGCTCGTCGCGGGCCGCACGCAGGCGTTCGCCTCGGCCCTCGACATCTCCGAGGGCGGCTTGTTTCTCGCGACGCGCAGCGAGCTTCGCGGCGACGATCTCGATTTTCAGCTCCCCCTCGACGAGCGCGGCGACCCGATCATGGGCCGCGCCCGAATCGCGCGCGTCGTGCCCGCGGACATGGCGACCGCCCGGGGGCTCGCGCAGGGCTACGGGGTCGAGATCATCGACCTGTCCTCCTCAGATGAGGCGCGCTTTTCCGCGTTCCTCACCCGCGTGAGCGAGCGGGGGCAGCGCCGGGTGGTGGTCGCCGCGGCGCCGCAGCGGGCGGCGGGCCTTAGCGCCGCCTTGGGCGCCGTCGGCTACGAAGTGGCCGGGTACACCGCCGCGCACGATGCCCAGGCGACGCTCGACGACGGATCTTCGAGGGCCCCGGATCTCGTCGTCCTCGAGGCGGGACTCCGCGCGAACGAGCCGCGCGCGGCGGAGAAGCTGGCCGCGAGCTTCGAGGAGCGAGGCGCACGCTGCATCTGGGCTGGCGGTGACGCAGCGGCTACCGTGCGCGATCGCGTAGACCGCGCACTCTCGGTCACGGCGTGACCGCGCGCACCCCACGAGCCCAGAATCTCCATTATGATGGGGGCGGCCGTCCCGCCTAGGAGCATCAGCAATGACTCGAGCGCTGTCGCGCGCCCTCATCGCCACCATCGCCGTCGTCCTGCTCGCGCCGTCCGTCGCCTCAGCCGAACGCGGCTTTCAATACGGCTACGGCGGCGGTCACGGCGGCGCCTACGACCACCTCGAAGATGAGGAAGGTTTCTTTTTGCGCCGCGGCCTCACGGGCGGCGTGGGACTCGGCGTCGGTGTCCTATCCACCGACTCGGGCATCTTCGATTGTCCCGACTGCGCCGTGCGCCCCGCCGCGCTCGGGCTGAACGCGCACATCGGCGGCATGCTGAACCACCGCACGGCGCTGCTCGGCGAGTATTGGAACCAGCTGCAAACCCTCGACTCCCAGGGCCGCGCGGTGGGCGTTCAGCACATGCTGATGGGATCGCTCCAGCACTGGCTGGCGCCCCAAGCCTGGGTCAAAGGAGGGCTCGGCATTGCGAGCCTGCAGGTGAGCTACGATGACGGATTCGTCGATGACCTCAACCACGGCACCGCCCTCATGGCGGCAGCCGGCTACGAGGTCGCCGCCGCGCCCGACTTCGCGCTCGACATCCAGCTTCGCCTAGGCAGCGGCTTTTACAGCTACGTGCGCGACCGGGCGGCCACCGCGCTCATCGCCGTGGGCGCGAGCTTTTACTAGCTAGCCCAGCGGCGAGGCCCCGCGGCCATCCCGCAGGCGCCCGAGATGCCTCGCCAGCCGGGGCGGAGAGCCCCGCCGGTTTAGCCGGTGGCCTCTTTGGCGTACGTGAGCATCGGCGCGGCGTGCTTTTCGATCACGTCCTCGTTGATGATCACCTCGCTCAAGTTGGTCTGGCTCGGCGTGTCGTACATGATGTCGAGGAGCGCCGACTCGAGGATCGCCCGCAGGCCGCGCGCGCCGCTTTTGTGCTCCTGGGCGAGCTGCGCGACCTTGTACAGAGCGCCGCGGGTGAACTTCAGCTTCACCCCGTCCATGTCGAACAGCTTCTGATACTGCTTGATCAGCGCGTTTTTCGGCTTCGTGAGGATCTCGACCAGCGCGTCCTCGCTCAGCTCGTGCAGGGGCGCGATCACGGGCAGGCGCCCGACGAACTCGGGGATCATCCCGTACTTGAGCAGATCCTCCGGCTGCACCTCCTTCATGAGCTCCCAGCGATCGCGGTCGCTCGCCGAGCTCATCGCGGTGCCGAATCCGATCATGCGCTGGCCCACGCGGTTTTCGATGATGTCCTCGAGCCCGGTGAAGGCGCCGCCGCAGATGAACAGGATGTTCGTCGTATCGACCTGAAGGAACTCCTGCTGCGGGTGTTTGCGTCCGCCTTTCGGCGGCACGGCGGCCACGGTCCCCTCGATGATCTTGAGCAGCGCCTGCTGAACGCCCTCCCCGCTCACGTCGCGGGTGATCGACGGGTTGTCGCTCTTTCGTGAGATCTTGTCGATCTCATCGATGTAGACGATCCCGCGCTGCGCGCGCTCGATGTCGTGATCCGCGTTTTGCAGGAGGCTGACGATGATGTTCTCGACGTCCTCGCCGACGTAACCGGCCTCGGTGAGGTTCGTGGCGTCGGCGATCGCGAACGGAACGTTGAGGATGCGCGCGAGCGTCTGCGCGAGCAGCGTCTTTCCCGACCCTGTAGGGCCGAGCAGGAGGATGTTCGACTTCTGAAGCTCCACCTCCTCCTCGGACTGGCGCGCGTCGATCCGCTTGTAGTGGTTGTGCACCGCCACGGCGAGGATCTTCTTCGCGCGCTCCTGGCCGATCACGTACTCATCGAGGGTCTTTTTGATCTGCGCCGGCTTGGGGATCGCGTGGGAGCTGTATGACTGCTCCTCCTTCTCGATCTCCTCGGCGATGATGTCGTTACAGAGGCCGATGCACTCGTCGCAGATGTAGACGGTGGGCCCCGCGATGAGCTTTTTGACCTCCTTTTGCGACTTCCCGCAGAAGGAGCAGGTCAGATTCGCGCTCTGGCTGCTGCTGTCGCGCTTGTCACCCATGCGTCGTGCGCCTCTCTCGGTTACTTCGTCTTGGCGTCGACCGACTTCTTGTGGGCGAAGACCTCGTCCACGATCCCGTACTCGACGGCGTCGTTCGGGCCCAAGAAGTAATCTCGCTCCGTATCCTGCTTGATGCGCTCCACGGGCTGCCCGCAGTGCTTCGCCCAAAGCTCGTTCAGCTCATCGCGCGTGCGCAGGATCTCCTTGGCGTGGATGTCGATGTCCGTCGCCTGACCCTGATACCCGCCGAGGGGCTGGTGGATCATCACGCGCGAGTGTGGAAGCGCGTAGCGCTTGCCCTTGGTCCCGGCGCTGAGGAGGAACGCCCCCATCGACGCGGCCTGCCCCATGCAGATCGTCGCCACGTCGCACCGGACGTACTGCATGGTGTCGTAAATCGCGAGCCCCGCGGACACGTGACCGCCCGGGGAGTTCACGTAAAGCTGAATGTCCTTGTCCGGGTCGTCGGACTCGAGAAACAGAAACTGAGCGATGACGACGTTGGCGACGCTGTCGTCGATCGCCGTGCCCAAAAAGATGATCCGATCTTTGAGAAGACGGGAGAAGATGTCCCAGCCGCGCTCTCCGCGGTGCGTCTGCTCGACGACGGTCGGAATGATCATATTGCTCGTGGGAGGTGTTGCCATGATTCTTTCCCCAATGTAGGCGCCCGGGGCGCGGGTTGCAACGTGTCGCCCGATCTCCACATCTCACTCGCCCCGGTTTTCCTCCGGCGCCCCGGCGCCTTCGCCGCCTTTGGAAGCCGCCTCGTCGCGATCCTCGTCGGTCGCCTCGCCGCCCGCGGCAGCAGAGGCGCCTTCCTCCGACGTGCCTTCCGGATTTTCCGTCCCTTCCTCGCCCGGCTCGACCTCAATCACCTGCGCGCGGCTCACGATGAGATCGACGGCCTTTTCCTGCCTGAGCTGAAAGCGCAGGCCGTCGAGCCGACCGTCGCGCTCGAGCTCCGCCCGAAAGCGCGCCGGCTGCGTGTTTTGCTCCGCCGCCATCTCTGCAACGCGCGCGCTCAGGTCCTCTTCCGTGACCTCGATTTCTTCCTTATCCGCGAGGGCTTCGAGCAGAAGCTGTCCGCGCACGTCGTCGGCGGCGCTGTCGCGGAGCTCCGCGCGCATGTCCTCGCCGAAACCGGGCTGCTGACTGGGATCCATGCCGAGCATCTGCTGAAAGCGCTGGAGCTTGCTGTCGACCGCGCGCTCGATGAGGGCGTCGGCGACTGGAACGGGATGGCGCCTCACGAGCTCCTTGATCGCAGCCTCGCGCACCTCGTTTTCGATCTGCCGCTTTTCGCGCGCCTCGATCTCGCCTCGGAGAACCTCGCGCAGCTCGTCCAAGCTCTCGGCCTTCCCCGTGTCGCGGGCGAGCTCGTCGTCGATCTCCGGCACTTCCTTTCGGCGCGCGTCGAGGATGGACACGGTGAGATCAGCCGTTTTTCCGGCCGCGCCTTCGTCCGCTTCGTCGGCCGGCATCTCGAGCTCGATGCGGTGATCCTCCGCGGACAGGGGGATGCCGGTGAGCGCCTTGGCGAGGCCAGGCACAGGCTCGCGCTCCTTGTCGCCGAGATCGACCACGAGCTGGGGACGCTCGATCGGCTCGTCACCGACCGTGCCTTCCAGCTTGATCGCCACCGCGTCGGTGGAGGCGGTCACGTCGCGCTCCTCGATCGGCATGAGCTCGGTGTGCTCGCTCTGCAGGTCGGCGAGCGCCTTGTCCACCGCCTCGTCGCTCACCGCGAGCTTGCGGGACTTGAGCTCGAAGCCTTCGTACTCGGTCACTTCGGGAGTCCCCTTGACCTCGACGACCGCTTCGAACTCGAACGGCTGACCGCGCTCGATTTCGAGCTCCTGGTCGAGCTTCGGCTCGGACACCGCGTCCAGCTCGTGCTCGGTGGCCGCGGTGATGAAGGACTCGCGCACGAGCCGGCCGGCGACCTCCTGACGCACGCGCCTGCCGAACATGCGCTCGAGAACGCTGCGGGGCACCTTGCCCTTGCGAAAGCCTTTGAGCGAAACACTGCGGCCGAGCTCCCGGTATGCCTCGCCGAGCTTCGAGCTCACCGTTTCCCAGGGCACCTGGACGACGAGCTTCTTTTCGACGGGGGAGACCTCTTCGATGCGAACCTGCATGCGCGTTTTTCCTCTGCTGCCAGTGGAGGGGGGTGGTTACCACATGCCGCAAGGGTTGTGGGACGGCGGGGCAGGACGCCCTCGCCGCCGCGCGCGGCGCCGCCCTCGCTAGTGGCGAAGCGCGAACACCCGGCCGCCCTCGCGGGTATCTCCGGGCGTTACCAGATCGAGGCCGTGCTCGGCGAGCTTGGCCACGAACGATTCCATCCACACCGCGCCGTCCGCCGCGCCGGCGAGCTCGGCCACCTCGGAGGCGGCCAGCTCGCCCCGTCGCCCGAGCGCGTTCAGAACCTCGCGCTCGGCGGCCGACAGCTGAAAACCAAGGGGCATCGTGCGGCTCACGAGGCCCGCGAGGGGGTCTGGCTTGGCTGCCGGCGCCGCGGGCGCCGCCCTGCCAGAAGGGATGAAGGGAAGCGTCTTGGCACCCCGCCTGTCAGCGGCCGCGGTGGCGGCCGGTCGCTGGGGCATACGCCCCGCCGCGCCTGATGGATGCTCACCGCGCTCGCCACCGCCTCCGGTCGACTCGCCGCGCAGGCGGCCACTCGGGAAGAGATCCTGGGTCTGCCGGTTTCGTCGCCGGCGGCCGTCCGGGGCGTCGCCGGCGCTTTCACCGCCTCGGCCTGTGCCGGCTGGCAGCACGGCCCCGCCGTCCGCATCGCGGGCGCCCGCGGCCGCTCGACTCGCCTCGCCGGCGCCGGCGCCGGGTGGCGGTGGAACGGGAGTGCTTGGGATCCAGACGTTCGTGGGGTGCCTTTCGAAGGCCGACTCTTCGTCCTCGAGGCGCGGCGGGCTTCGGCGTGCGCCAGCGAGCCGTCTCGCCCCCTCTTCGAGCTGCGCGCGCAGCTCTTGCGCTCGGCCGTCTTCGGGCGAGTCCACGTGAATTCCCCACGCGCCATGGGGATCGACCCCCGCGGGCCCGATGGGGAGCTCGGTGTCGCGGAGCGAGACCGTGGGGCGCGTTTGGTCGGAGCTCGCCGCGAACGCGCGCATGAGCACGCGCTGCTCCGACCAGGAATCGGCCACCACGACGACCGCGCGCCGTCGCGTGGGCGCGGAGACGGGGCTACGAAGCCATTCGTCGATGATGCGGATACGCGCCACGTGCCGAGCATAACGCGGTCGACCGCCGGCGTGGTCCGGCGCGCCTGATGATCTCGCCGCAGAGATCTCGCGCGGGGCCGCGCCGCCCGGCGGCGGCGAGGCGATCGCTCGGGAGTGAGCCGCGAGCGGGCGGTGCGCCCAGCGCATAAAGCGGGCCAAGCGGCCGGCGCGCGCGCCGCGCCCCTACCCGAGCTCCGGCTCGCGATGGCGCCGCCGCTCCGCCTCGATCGCGTCGCGGATGCGCTGGAACAGCTCGCGCGACGAGGGGATGCCAGCGACCACGAAGTGGGGAAACGCCACGTCACTCGTGTACAGCTCGATGTGAGCGATGCGAAGGATGCGGTCGAACAGCGACTGGCGATAGCGGACGTCGCGGCAGCGCCACAGCTCGAGGACGTCGATCCGCTTGCCCAGCATGCCGTACTCTCGCTCGATGCTGTGCGACGTGATGCGTATACGCTTCGAGCGCCGGCCTGCGTGAACGAGCGCAAGCGCGATGCTCCCTACCGCGATCGGAACGCCTACGGACACGGCGGTCACCGCCGGGTCCGTGGCCCACGCCGAGGCGGCCAGATAACCGGCGAGCGGCAGCCCGACGAGGACGACCGCCGCCAGCGCGTAGGCCCGCAGATACGCGCGGACGAGCGGGACGCCCTCGTAGATGACCTTTCTGTGCGGCTTTCGTTCCGCGCGCTCATCCGGGTCTTTGCGAACGCGCTCGTCCCGATCGCGAGCGCGCTCGTCGCCGTCGTCATCGCCGCCGCGGCTCGGCGCACCGCGAGGCTCGCTTTCCCGTTCGGCGCCCGAGCGA
>SLNH01000411.1 GCA_007133195.1 Nannocystineae bacterium
CCGCTGCGGCGGCGATCGCGCTCCGGCTCGCCAAGACCGCGCACCACCGCGGCGACGCCCGCGCGGCGCGGGTGTGGCTTCGCCGCGTGGACGGCGATCCGGAGCTCGAGGACGCGGCCGCCGAGCTGGAGGACGAAATATTGGCTGAGCCAAATGTTCGGCCCGGCCGCGTCGCGGTTTTGTTGCCGCTGTCCGGGCGCCACGCGGATCTCGGCGAGGAGATCCGCCGCGGGGCCGAGCTCGCGGCCGAACACGGCGGCGGTGAGCTCGTGTTCGTGGATACGAGGGGGGAGCCGGCGGGCGCGATGGCCGCCGTGGGCGAAGCCGCGGAGCGCCGGGCGGCGGTGATCATGGGCCCGGTGGGACGCGAGGAGTCGGCCGCGGCGACCGCGCGCGCCGTGGCGCTCGGGATTCCGGTCGGGGTGCTGTCTCCGCTCGCGGAGGGCTCGGCCGGGGCGAACGTGTTTCGGCTGTGGTCGTCGCCGGCCACGGAGGCGCGGGCGGCGGCCCGCCTCGCCGGCGAGCTGCGCTACGACCGGGCCGGGATCTTGGCTCCGCGGAGCGAGGGGGGACGGGAGCGCGCGGAGGCGTTTTCCGACGAGGCGGCGCGGCTCGGGATCGAGATCACCGAGGAGGGCTACTACGATCCCACCGGCACCGAAATCGAGCCTGACGTGCGGGCGTTTTTGGGCCTCGATCCCGCCACTGACGACCGGCTCTCGCGCCACCTGCGCCGCCACGGTCCGGACGGGTGGAAGACCTACGTCCCGGACTTCGGCGCCGACCTGGTCTACTTGCCCGATCGCCACGACCGCGCCGCGCTCGTCGCCTCGTTTTTCCCCTACTTCAACGTGGAGGTGCGGACGGGGCCGTTCATGGACGTTCGCGAGCTCCGCCACAAATACGGCGAGATCCCGCCGGTCGTCCAGCTCCTCGGCTCGCCTGGGTGGCTCGACCCGAGCCTGATCCCGCGCGGCGGCGACGCGGTGCAGGGCGCGCTCATCGTGGGCGTGTGCCGCGACGTGGTGGGGCTGGATCGGGTGGGGCGCGCGTTCGTCTCGGCGTTCGAGGCGCGGCACGGGCGAGAACCAGGCGACGTCGCGGCGCAGGCGTTCGACGCCGCGGCGCTCGCCCTAAAGGCGGCCGAGGCCGCCGCCGGCGCGGAGGGCGCGCCTCGCGAGGCGGCCGGCGATGCCCTCGCGCGGGCCGAGATCACGGACGGGGCGTGTGGGCCGGGGCGGGTTCGCCAGGGGGCGCTCGTGCGCGACGCTCCGATCTTCGAGGTCGAGGGCGAAGACATCCTCCGCTATCGAGACTAGTCCCGCCAGGCGCCCCGCGAACGGCGCTGTCTGGCGGATCAACCTCCCTGGTCCGGACACGAGCCCGCCGGATGCGCCGGCTGGATCCTTGCAATCTGGATACCGTTAAAGGTATGAATTTTGCAATTCACCTGCTTCGCGCTGCGAAGAAGCCGCGATAAATCATGGGTTAGACGCTATGCGGAGCTTGCTACAAGGACTGACGACCGCCTCGGTGGCGACTGTTGTAGCCGGGTGTGGTCTCCCCGGGTCGCCGCTGGATCTCGTGGGTGCGAACGAAGAGGTCGCCTTCGTCGGCCAGGAGCTTCTGATCGAGCTGCAGATCGAGGACGCCGGCGGCAGCGGGCTGTCGTACCGGTTCGACGCGGACGTGCCCGACATCCAGGACCGCGGCCGGATCACTCAGGTTCCCGGCGGCGCCGAGTTCCGCTGGACGCCGCTCGCCGGCGACATCGGCGAGTGGGACTTCGAGTTTCGCGTAACCGACGGCAGCTCGACCGGCACGAAGAACGTGCGCGTGGATGTGCGCTCCGCCGTGGGCGAGTCGCCGATCTTTCGGAAACCCGTCGGCAGCGGCACCACCCTCAACACCGAGGAGGACGGCTGCGTCGAAATCGACATCGCCGTGGACTCACAAACTGCCGCGCAGGTGCAGCTCAGCGAGCAGCCCCCGGGTATCGAAAACGCCGAGTTCGAGCAGACCAGCGGCTTGGAGGGCGTGTGGCGCTGGTGCCCGAGCGTCGGGCAAATCGACAAGTCCGACCAGTATCGGCTCGTCCTCGTCGCCGATGATGATGAAAACCCGCCCGCGAAGAAGGAATACCTCATCGTGTTGCAAGACGGCCTCGGCGGCGACTGCCCCGGCGAGGCGCCCGTCGTCACCCACGAGGCGGACGATCAATCCACCGTGTCCGGCCTCACCATCAGCGCCGAGATCGCCGACGAGGTCGGCCTCAAGCACTCGCCCATTCTTTACTACAGCGAACAGGAGCCCGCGGAACCCCCGGATCTCGGCGCGATGAATCCCGTCGAGATGTTGCTCATCGACGGGGATCGATCGACCGGGGTGTGGGCGGCTGACGTCCCGAACCCCGTGGCCGGCGAAGGGGAGGGGAGCCAGGCGGAGATCTACTACGCGATCACGGCGCGGTCGGAGGGTGATGACGAGGACAAAAAGTGCAGCAATTTCGTGCAGAGCCCGCAGGGTTCGAGCTACGCCATGACGGTGACGAATCCCGGCGGAGCCGGCGATCTGGCCGCATGTGAGCCGTGCGCCTCGGATGTGCAGTGCGGCGGCGGCGACGATCTGTGCGTGCGCGTCGGTGGCGACAGCGGGGGAAGCTGCCTCGAGAGCTGCACGTCGGGGAGCTGTCCGTCGGGTTATACCTGCTCCGATCATGCGGTGACCTCCGTCGATGGTGAGACGGGGCGACAGTGCATCCCCGATACGGGCACGTGCCGCGAGACGGCCCAGTGCGAGGAAGACGAGTTCGCACCGAACTACGGTCCCGCCGACGCCGCCGAGCTCGACCCCGGCAGCTACGAGCTCAACATGTGCTCCGGGACGCCGGGCCAGGAGGCGAACTGGTTTTACACCGTCATCGAGGAAGACACGCTCGTGAGTCTCGAGCTCGTGGGCGGCAACCACACGGATTTGGATCTCTGGCTCCTCGATCCGCTTCTGGGCGTGATCGAAAGCTCGCTCAGCTTCGATTCCGAGGAGGAGATCCTCACGTGTGTCCCGGAGGGGGCGTACTACATCGTGGTGGACGAGGCGTTCATCTTCGAGGAAAACGCCTACACACTGACCTACGAGCAGGCGGGGGCCGACTGCTCGACCTTCTGCGAAGGCGACGAGTTCGACGACGACACGTTCGACGATGCGCGGGTGGCAGACGCGTTTCCCGATCCCTACGAGTCGCACGGAACCATCTGCCCCGATGAATCGGACTTCTTCGAGATCTTCCTGCTCTCCGGCGACACGCTTACCGTGGAGCTCTTTTTTGAGCAGACCAACATGCTCGAGGAGCTAAACCTCAGGTTCTACGACGGGGACGAAAACCTGCTTACCCCGTGCTCGGAGGAGGAGCCCGAGCTGTGCAGCGACGAGCAGGGCCAGAGCGTGACCTCCAACGAGCTCTTCGAGTTCGAGGTGGAGGAGTCGGGCTTTTACTTCGTCGAGGTGTGGGGCTTTGCGGGCTCGTCGAACGACTACGAAATCCGCATGGAGCTCGACATCGACTGAGCCCGCCCATCCGCCGTCCGGCGAGCCCGTCGGA
>SLNH01000487.1 GCA_007133195.1 Nannocystineae bacterium
GGCGTGGGCCACGAAAGCGGCCCCCGCGCCGCGCTCCGCAGCGGCGTTTAGGGGCGGCGACGCGCCCCCGGCCAGATGGCTCGCCACACGCGCTGGCAAAACCGGAGGAGTGCGCCGCTCGGCGGGGCGAGCGACGGCACGTCGTCGCCGCTGCCGGGTGCCGCCACGCCGCTGTCGGCCCCCGCGCGATCTTGCTCGCCGGCCGCGCCGCCGAGCGCCCGATGCTCGCCACTCCCCGTCGCCAGCTCCGAGGAGTTCCGATCCGCGTCGTGCTCGCCGCTGCCCGCTGCGAGCCACGAGCGCCCGCTCGCAGAGCTCGGCTCATCAGGCCCGAGGTCGCTTACGATCTCGATGTCCAGCTCGTCGTGCCCGTCGTGCTCCGTGTGCTTGTCGGGAATGTAGATCGACGTGGCCGGCCCGTCGGGATCCTCATCGTCATCGTCGTCGGCCAGGGCGGCGGCTAGCTCCTCGGCCTCATCGGACCGTAGCGTCTCCGCCGCGCGATCGTTCGGGTTCGGCGGCGGGAGGGGGAGCGAGCGCGGAGCAGCGCGCGACGCCAGCGCGTCGAGCGCGTCCCGGCGCCCCGAGACCTTGTCGCCCACCGCGGCCCACACCGCCGCGCTCACCTCCTCCGCCGAAGCCAAAACGCCGGCTGCCGTCGCCGCCTCGCGCAGCGCCGTGGCCATCACATCGGCCGACGAAAATCTCGCCTCGGGATCGCGCTCGAGCGCGCGCAGGCACACCTGGTCGAACGCCGCGGGCGGACGCGCCCCCGTCTCGCTGGGCTTTTGCACCGGGGCGTGGAGCACGTTGTGCATCGTCGCCGTTACCGCGTCATCGGCGAACAGCCCGCGCCCCGTGAGCGCGTGAAAGAGCGTCACGCCGGCCGAAAATACGTCGGAGCGGCGATCGACGGGCTCATCCTTGAGCTGTTCGGGCGACATGAACGCCCACTTGCCCCGCCCGGAGCCGCGCCCCGCGTCCAGCGTGTCGGCGGCGGCCACGGCGATTCCGAAGTCTGCGATCCGCCCGCGTCCATCCGCCCCTACGAGCACGTTGTCGGGACATACGTCCCGATGCACCAGCCTAAGTGGGCGCCCGCGCTCGTCCTCGGCGATGTGCGCGGCGTGGAGACCGCGCAGCGCGTCGATCATCACGGCAGCGGCGATGCCAGGGTGGGCGTGCCCGGCCTCGATGAGCTCGGCGAGCGTGCCGCCCTCGACGTACGGCATCACGACGTACGGAAGCGAGGCGTGCTCCCCGATCTCGAGGACGGCCACCGTGTGCGGATGGTGGACGTGAGCGGCCAAGCGCGCCTCCCGGCGCAGACGCTCACCGAGCCCCGGGAAGCGCTTCACGAGGTCGTCGTGGACCACCTTGATCGCATAAGCGTCTCGCGACTGCCCTTCGGTCCGCCGGGCGAGGTAGACCACGCCCATGCCGCCCGAGGCGATCTCGGCCGCGACCACGTAGTCTCCGAGTTGCGCCCCCCCCGAGAGCCCACCAACCATCGAGTGCATAGCCACTCTCCGAGTATCGCCGCTTACAGTTTTATTTGTCAATTCCATCTCACCCGCGGCGCGATTCCGGCCTGCCCGAAATCGCGTGTCTCCCCCGTCCGCCCCTCGTGGTACAGAACGAACCGATGGTAAGCCGCCGCCTCTCCACGCTGTGCCGCCTGTTCGCCCTCGGCCTTTTCACCCTCGCGCTCGCCGCGTGCCCGCGCGGCGCCGCCGAGCGCCCCTACCCCGAGCCCGCCACGGCCGACGTCGTCGATTACCTCCGCACCCAAAACGACCGCGCCGAATCGCTAAACGCCGAGACCCTCATGGACTACTGGTTCAGCGGCGAGCGCGTGCGCGGCACCGTCCTCCTCATGGGCGAGCGCGGCGCCAAGGTGCGCATCAACGCGCTCACCGCCGGTGATGCGGTAGCCGCGGACCTGGCTTGCGACGGCGCCACGTTTACGCTGCTCGATTACGGGGACGACTGCGCGATGTCGGGCCCCTGCGACGCCCGCTCGATCGGGCAGCTTCTGGGCGTGTACCTCGAGCCAGACGAGCTTTTGCTCCTGTCCCTGGGCAGCGTCCCGCTTTTGGCCGAGGCGGAGATCGCCCACCGGTGGGACGACGATCGCGGCGCCGAGGAGATCGTCCTGACCGTGCCGGGCGGGCCGACTCAGCGCATTTATCTCGAACGGAGCGGGGCCGAGCCGAACGGCGATCACTGGGACGTGGTGGCGAGCGTGCTCGAAAATGCCGACGGCCGAGTTCAGTGGGAGCTCGAAAACCGCGATTTCGAGACCGTACAGGGCGCGGACGGGACGACGTTCCGCGCCCCCGCGCGGAGCCGCTTTCAGCAGCCCGCCGAGGACGCCGACCTGGCCGTGAGGTGGGAAGAGCGCGAGGCCAACACCGAGCTAAACCCCGCCGCGTTTCACCTCGACGTCCCGGCGGGGCTTCCGACCTGCTGACGCCGGCGGCGGGCGTGATATGGTCCCGCCGACATGGCCGCAGGCAGCCTCCTCGAAATTCGCGATCTCGTCACCGAGTTCCGCACCGAGCACGGTCCGGTCAGGGCCGTCGATCAGGTCTCGTTCGACATCCCGCGCGGCAAAACCCTCGGGGTGGTGGGCGAGTCGGGGTGCGGGAAGTCGGTTACCGCGCTCAGTGTGATGCGCCTCATCCCCAACCCGCCCGGCCGCGTGGCAAGCGGCGAGATCAGCTACGACGGTAAGGATCTCCTCGCCCTGCCCGACGAGGACATGCGCCGGATCCGGGGCAACAAGATCTCGATGATCTTCCAAGAACCGATGACGTCGCTCAATCCCGTGTTCACGGCCGGCGATCAGGTCGCGGAAGCCGTGCGCCTGCACCAGGGCAAATCCAAGGCCGACGCCTTGAAGTCCGCCGTGGAGATGTTCGAGCTCGTGGGCATCCCCTCGCCCAGCGAGCGCGTCCACAACTATCCCCACCAGATGTCCGGCGGCATGCGCCAGCGCGTGATGATCGCGATGGCCCTGTCGTGTAAGCCCGATCTCCTCATCGCCGACGAGCCGACGACGGCGCTCGACGTCACCATTCAGGCCCAAATTCTGGACCTGCTCAGCCGCCTGCAGCGCGAGCTCGGCATGAGCATCCTCCTCATCACGCACGACCTCGGCGTGGTCGCCGAGACCTGCGACGAGGTCGTGGTCATGTACGCGGGGCGCGTCGTCGAGCGCGCCGCCACGGAGGTGCTGTTTGGCTCGCCCAGGCACCACTACACGGCGGGCCTTCTGCGCAGCGTCCCCGGCTACGGGCCCGACACCGGCGCAGGCGATCGGCTACAGGAGATCAAAGGCATGGTGCCGGCCCTGTACGATCTCCCCGTGGGCTGCCGCTTTCAGGATCGCTGTCCCGCGGTGCAAAGCCGGTGCCGCGAGGAAGAACCCGAGCTCACGTCCGTGGGCGAGACGCAAGTCCGCTGTCAGTTCCCCGTCGCCGCGGCCGAGGCCCGGGCGGAGGCTGAAGCATGACGACCGCGCAGCCCCTTCTTTCGATTCAAAACGTCAAAAAGCACTTCGCGCAAAAGGTCCCCTGGCCGAAA
>SLNH01000186.1 GCA_007133195.1 Nannocystineae bacterium
GGCGGGCGCGCGCCGCGCACGGGCGAAGCCGCCGAGCCACGCGGCGAAGATTCCGTGCCGGCTGCCGATGGGGCTGCCCAGGCCGACGGCGCCTCGCCGAGTTCTGCGGAGGGCGCGGCCGCCGCGCGTCACGCCCCGCCCCTCCCCGCGCGGCCGGAAAATCCGCCCGCCGACGATCCCGATCCGGTCACCGCGCTACTCGACGCGGCCGACTCCGACTCGAGTCCCGATGCGGTTTCGACGTCCGTGTTCGACGCCGTCGGGGTGAAGTTCGCGCCGGCCGGCAAGATCTACGTCTACGACAGCCTCGGCGCCCGGTTCGAGCGCGGCGAGGAGATCATCGTCGACGGCGAGCGCGGTCCGCGGCTTGGCACCGTGGCCGTGACGACCCACCGGCGCGAGGGCGCCGCGCCCGCCCGCCACACCCTGAGGCGCCCCACCGAGCGCGATCGCCGCGCCGCCTCGCGGGGCGCCGAGCGCGCCGCCGAGGCGCTCGCCATCGCGCGCACGCGAGCCGATGAGCTCGAGCTTCCGATCAAAGTGTTTCGCGTCGAACCGGCGCTGTCCGGAAACAAGCTCGTCGTCTACTTCTCGGCGGAGGCCCGGGTCGACTTTCGCGACCTCGTACGTGATCTCGCCCGCCAGCTCAAGGCGAGGGTGGAGATGCGGCAAACAGGCGTTCGCGACGAGGCCAAGATGGTGGGAGGGATCGGATCGTGCGGCCAAGAGCTGTGCTGCACGACCTGGCTGCCGGAGTTCGTCCCCGTTTCGATCAAGATGGCCAAGGACCAGGGGATGGTCCTCAATCCCACCAAGGTGGCGGGCCAGTGTGGCCGCCTCAAGTGCTGCCTCGTCTACGAGCAGTCCACCTACGCCGAGATGCGAAAGGGCCTGCCCAAAGTCGGAAAGCGCGTGGTCACCGAGGGCGGCGAAGGGCGCGTGGTGGAAGTGGACGTCTTGCACCAGCGCGTGCGAGTTTCCCTGGAGGGCGGCCAGTTTCAGACCTATCCCGCCGGGCAGGTGCAGGCGAAATTCCCGTCCCAAAAGCCCGGCGCCCCCGGCGGCGGCGCCGAGTCTTGACGCGCGGCCTGCCCAGGTGGCGCCACGCGAAACATCGTGAGGAACCGTGACCCGCTCGTTTTACATCACCACCCCGATTTACTACGTAAACGACGTCCCACACCTCGGGCACGCCTACACGACGATCGCCGCCGACGCCCTCGCCCGCTACCACCGCGCGCGCGAGCGCGACACGTATTTTTTGACCGGCACCGACGAGCACGGCCAGAAGATCGAGGAGGCGGCGACCGCGCGCGGCAAGACGCCGCAGGCCTTGGCCGACGACGTGGTCGAGCGGTTTCGCGACACGTGGCGGGTGCTCGCGGTGAGTGAAGACGACTTCATCCGCACGACCGAGGCGCGGCACAAGCGCGTGGTCGCCGACATGTGGAACCGCCTCGAGGCCGCGGGCGACATCTATCTCGGCCGCTACGACGGGTGGTACTGCGTGTCGTGCGAAGCGTATTACGCCGCCGGCAACCTCGAGGACGGCGACCGCTGCCCGGTTCACAAGCGGCCCGCCGCGTGGGTGTCCGAGCCGTCTTATTACTTTCGCATGTCGCGCTACGAGCAGGCGCTGCTCCGCCACTTCGAGGAAAACCCGACCTTCGTCCAACCCGAGAGTTACCGAAACGAGATCGTCTCGTTCATCAAAGGCGGCCTCCGCGACCTGTCGGTGAGCCGCACCACGTTCGGCTGGGGCGTCCCCGTGCCCGGGACCGACGACCACGTGATCTACGTGTGGATCGACGCGCTCACGAACTACATCTCGGCGCTGGGGGACATCGGCAGCGAAAAATACGAGCGCTACTGGCCGGCCACCTGCCACCTCATCGGCAAGGACATCCTGCGCTTTCACGCCGTGTATTGGCCGTGCATGCTCATGTCGGCGGGCCTCCCTTTGCCCGACACGATCTACACCCACGGCTGGTGGACGGTACGGGGCGAGAAGATGTCGAAGTCGATGCCCGCGACGCGGGTCGACCCGAACCTCGTCGCCGGCGACATCAGCGCGGACGCCCTGCGCTACTTCCTGCTTCGCGAGGTGCCCCTCGGCCTCGATGGCGACTTCACCTACGAGGCGCTCATCGGCCGCTATAACGCCGATCTGGCGAACGACCTGGGCAACCTGTTAAACCGCACGCTCACGATGACCGTGAAATTCTTGGGCGGGGACCTCCCCGCCGCGCGCGCCGAGCTCGCCGACAGCGAACCCCACGCCGGCATGCGGCGGGTGGCGGTAGACGCGGTCAAGGAGGCCGGCGACGCCTTCGAGGCCTACGCCCCGTCCCGCGCGCTCGAGGCGATCTGGCGGCTGGTCCGCGAAGCCAATCGCTACGTGGACACCGCCCAGCCGTGGAAGCTCGCCAAGGATCCCGATCGGCGCGCCGAGCTCGAGCACACCACGCACGGCTTCCTCGAAGCGCTTTACTGGGCGGCGCGCATGGTGGCGCCGGTGATGCCGGTCAAGGCCGCCGAAATTTTGGCTCAGCTCGGCCTGGGCGAGGACGCCGCCGCGCGCGCCATGGCGCGGTGGCCCGACGCCTCCCTCGCCGGCAAAGACCTCCCCGCCGGCCTCACCGTGACCAAGCCGACGCCGCTGTTCCCGCGCATCGACGACGCGCGCGCCGCCGAGCTCCTCGAGCGATGGGTACCCGAGGACGCCAAAGCGGAGCCTTGAGCTCGGTGGGCGGCCCGGCGCGGTTCCGGTTTCAGCCCCGGTTTCGCGGTCTCGCGGTGTGCGCGGCGGCCGTGGGCGCCGGGCTGTTGGCCGCGGCCGCGATCTTCGGGCTCGGGGGCGCCAGCCTCGGCTTCGCGCTCACCGCCGGCGGGTTGGGCGTCGTCCTCGGCGCCCTGTATCTTTCGTCCCCCGCGTGGCGCCTCTCGGTCGTCGTGCGCGACGATGCCCTCGAGGTCGAGGGCCGGGCAGGCGAGCGCCGGCTGCGGCTGCCATGGCCCGAAATCGAGCGCGTGGTCGCGTCACCGGACACGAAGACCTGCTTCGTGGACGGCGGCGCGGCCGAGCGTAGCCTGCTCGTCCCCGGTCCGGGGGCGAGCGCGCCGTACCACCTCGAACGCCGCGAGGCCCTCTACGACGAGATCCTGGCTCGAGCTCCGGCGCACGCGGTCGAGGAGGTCGGGCTGCTCAAGGACGCGAGCCCGCGCGCGCGAGAGCAGCCGCTCGAGGAAAACGGAGAGCCCGGCGAGCGAGACGAATGACTGACGACAGAGACACGCGATGAGCCCCTCCATCTCCATCCAGCCCACGCACCACACGATCACGTTCGAGGCCGCGCTGCGCGACCTCGAACACAAAGATCCCCGGGTCCGGGCGGCGGCGGCCCACGCGCTCGGCTCCGTAGACGACCCGGAGGAAGTCCGGCGGGCGACCGGGGCGCTCGTGAGGGCGCTCGGCGACAAGCGGGCTGAGATTCGAGCCACCGCCGCGATGTCGCTCGGCGAGCTCAAAGACACCGATGCGCGCGAGGCCCTGGAAAACCGGCTCGACGACGGCGATCCCGCCGTGCGGCAAACGGCCGCCATCGCGCTCGGTCGACTCGGGGATCCCGCGGTCCTGCCCCGCCTTCGCGAGGCGCTGGACTACGGCCCGGCCGACCTGCGGTTTCAGGCCGCGACGTCGCTCGTCGAAGTCGATCCCGCCGCCGCATATGAGCCCCTGGTCCAGGCGCTGTCCGACCC
Organism: Nannocystineae bacterium; assembly: GCA_007133195.1. Classification (GTDB taxonomy): domain Bacteria; phylum Myxococcota_A; class Polyangia; order Haliangiales; family Haliangiaceae; genus SLNH01. Next base: position 3,760 of record SLNH01000186.1, read on the forward strand.
AGACCCCGAGGTCCTGTCGGCGATCGCCCTGGGGCTTGGCCAGATCGGCGACCCTCGGGCCGCGGGCCCGCTCGCCGACCTCCTCGACCACAGCTCGCGAAAGACGCGCTTCGACGCCGCCTACGCGCTCGCCCAGCTCGGCGATCCGCGCGCCGCCGGCGAGCTGTCGGGCTATCTCCGCGATCGGGATTTCGGATGGGACGCGATCGAAGCGCTCGAGCTCGTGGGCGACGCCACGAGCGCCGCCGCCCTGGCCGAGGTGTGGACGGGCCCGAGGATCCCCCGCCAGCTCGCGCTTCGCGCCGCGGCCGCCGTCTTGGCCATCGACCCGCACGGCTCGGAGGCGGACTCGGCGCAGCGCGTGCTTTTGGGCGGCCTTCGGGCGCGAAAGCTCGAGATCCGCGGGCTCGCGGTCCAGCTCCTCGGCGAGCGCGGAGGGCCGTGGGCCGGCGACGCCCTGCGGGATCTCCGCGGGCGCAGAGCCGGAAAGAAGCTCCGCGACGAGATCGACGAAGCACTCGAGCGCATCGAGCGCGGCGGGGGCCGGCGCGATTGACCTTCCGGGGGCGCTCTGGCACATCGCTTTCGTGACCCCTACCTTCATCGATTCCCACGCCCACATCGACGGCCCCGAGTTCGACGACGATCGAGACGAGGTCCTGTCCCGCGCCCGGGCGGCCGGCGTGAAGACGATCATCGTGATCGGCGCGACCGGCGACGTCGCCGCGGCCGAGCGCGCCGTTCGCCTCGCCGAGGCCCACGACGACCTGTACGCCACCGTCGCCATCCACCCGCACGACGTGGCGCAGATGGACGAGTCGTGGTGGGCCCCGCTCCGCGCGCTCGCCGCCCGCGACAAGGTCGTGGCCATCGGCGAGACGGGACTCGACTATCACTATGACCACTCGCCGCGCGACGTGCAGAGGCGACGGTTCGCCGAGTTCACCCAGCTCGCCGCCGAGCTGGATCTCCCCGTCGTTTGTCACGTCCGCGACGCCCACGACGACGCGCGTCGCATCCTCGCCGAGCACGGCGTCGGCGCGGGCAAGGCGCGCGGTGTGATCCACTGCTTCACCGGCACCCCCGAGGACGCGGAGGCCTACGCGGCCATGGGTCTTTACGTCTCGTTCTCGGGCATCGTCACGTTCAAGGGGAAGAGCGCCCAGCCGATACGCGACGCCCTCACGAAGGTGCCGAAATCGCGCCTTCTGATCGAGACCGACTGCCCCTACCTCGCGCCGGTGCCGATGCGCGGCAAGCGCAACGAGCCGGCCTTCGTCGTCCACACGGCCGAAAAAGTAGCCGGCGAGCTGTCCATGACCGCCGAGGATCTGGCGGCGCTCACCGCGGAAAACACGCGCGAGGCGTTCGGCCTGCCGTAAACGCCGTCCCCTACGCCTGGGTCGAGCCACCAGCGCGCGCGGCCGGGCGGAACAGATAGGCGAGCACCCCGACGGTGAACGCCGCCATGGCGATCCCCCACACCCCGATCAGCCCGCTCGGACCCAAGGCGTCCATGGCGCTGCCCGCCACCGGAGGCCCCACGCTCATGCCCGCGGTATACGACAGGATGAACCCCGCGCTGGCCGTGGCGAGCTGGCCGCCCTCGAAGCGGCGACCGACGAGCACGAGGCCCAGGGTGTAAAAGCCGCCGGCCGTGCCGCCGACCACCACCAAGAGCGGCCACAGCACGGCGCCGGCGGAAAACGCGGCGGGGATCGCGAGCACGCCGGCGGTGAGCACGAGCGCGCACGCGGCGACGAGCGCGATGGGGCGCATTCGGTCCGCGAGCCAACCGATCGGCACCTGAAGCAAAAAGTTCCCCAGCGCGAAGCTCGCCGTGAGCAGCACGGCCCGATCGGCGTCCAGGCCGAGCTCGGACCCGTACACGGGCAAGAGGGTGAGCCCCAGGCTCTCCGAGAACCCGCAGACGACCCCCACGAGCGCCGCGATCGGCAAAAGCCGCACCAGGCGATACACGCCCGCGACCTCGACGCCGCGCCCCAGGCTCGGTGCCAGCGATCTGGCCATCACCACGGGCGGCACCGTCGCGGCGAGCGCCGCGCCGGCTAGAAAAAACGGCGCGATCCCCTCCGAGCCGACCGCGGCGAGGAGCGCAGGACCGACCGCGGTGCTCGCCCCCCACAGCGTGGCGTAAAGCGCGATCACCTTGCCCCGGTGGGCGTCGCTCGCCACCGTGTTGATCCAGCTTTCGCCCACCATCCAGTGCCACGCGTTGCCCATGCCCATCGCGAGCCGCAGCGCGAAGTAAAAGCCGAGGTAGCGGCCGAACGGAAACAGCGCGACGCACGCCGCACCGACGAGCGCGCCCAGCACCACCGTGACGACCGTTCCGACTCGCCGCAAAAGCAGCGGCAAGACCGGCCCCCCCGCGAAGATCCCGATGCTGAACGCGGCGGCGACGGTGCCGATCGCCAGCGAGGAGTAGCCGCGACCCTCGAGGTAGACGGCGATCAGCGGATACGTCATCGCGCTGGCCAGCCCCATGCCGCCGGACGAGGCGATGGCAGCGGCGAGCGACAGCTTGCGCTGCTTCGGCGTGAGCCCGCTCATCGGCCGCCTTCGTGCCCTATCGGCCGCGCCCACGCAACCCGCTGCGCGGCGCGGCGCGCGGCGCCTCGCGCCGATCGGCCTTCGATCGTGTCCCGGCGCGTTTTTTCCGCGGCGCTTGTGGACGACAATCGCGGAGATGACGGACGCGCGCTGCGATCTCGAGGCGATCTGCCGAAACTTCTACACCTGGGATAACTGGATCGCCTACGACGAGGTCGCCGAGACCTACCACCGCTACCTCCTGACGGCGCCGCGGACGGGGGCGCCCGAGGGGCGCCACACGCGCGCGCGGATCCGCCTCGCGATCTCGTCGTGCGGGACGCGGTGGCGCGATCGGGGCGAGGCGCTCATCCCCGGGCCGCCGGGCTCGCCCGACGACGTCGCGGTGTGGACCGGCACCACGGTGATTCGCGAACACCGCCGGGACGTGCTCTACACGGGCGTCTCGCAGGGCTCGCGGCTTTGGCAGAGCATCTGCCTGGCGACCGCGACAGGCGGCGGACCGCTCGACAAGCGCCCGTCGCCCGTGCTCACGGCGCGGGACGAGCTCGGCTACGACACCGGCGACGACGACGGCGTCGTGATGGCGTGGCGAGACCCCCACGTGGCGCGCGAGCCCGCGACCGGCGACTGGCACATGGTGTTCGCCTGCAAGCGCGCGTCAAAGGCGCCCCGGGGGGCCGTGGGGCACGCCGTCGCCACGGGCGACAGCCTGGAGCACTGGGAGCTTTGCGGCCCGCTCGAGCTCCCCGAACGTTTTTCCCAGGTAGAGGTCCCCTCGCTCGTGTTCGCCGGCGGCGCTGTGTACTGCTTCGTCTCGACCAAGGACCGAGACCGCGACGAGGCGGCGGCGTCGGGCTCGGCGTGGCGCGTATACGCCGCGCCGTCCGTCGCCGGCCCATGGGAGCGCGCGGCGGATGGCCCGCTCGCGGGCCCGAGCGACGCCGTGTACGGCGCCCGCCCGTTCCATGGACCGCGCGAGCTGGGAGCCGTGGCGTTTTACGCGCCCGAACACCCGCGCGCGTTTACGCCCACGCCCATCGCGCCGCTTTCCCTGTCCCCGCGCCCTGCCCTGGACCTCGGTGCTTGGCTGTGATCAGGCGGCCGGGCGTCGCGGCCTCGCCCCGCGACGGGGCCGCGCGATCGGCGCCGACTGCGCATCTTGACAGGGGACGACTCCGTCGGTATACACCGTGACTCCGCGAGACCGGGGCTTTTCCGGGCAGCGAATACGAAGCAGGAGCGAGTTTCCATGGCAACGCGAATGGGCCTGCTCGGCAAGAAGCTGGGCATGACGCAGGTTTTCTCGGAAGACGGCGAGCGGATCCCCGTCACCGTGATCCAGGCTGGCCCCTGCCACGTGGTAGGTAAGCGCACGCTGGAGAAGGACGGCTACTCGGCGCTCGTCCTCGGCTTCGACACCCGCCCGGAGCGGACGGCGACCCGGCCGGAGCTCGGCATGTTCAAGCGGGTCGGCCTTCCCCCGCAGCGCGTCGTCCGCGAGTTCCGGCTGCCCCCCGAAGAGGTCGATTCGTTCGAGATCGGCCAGTCGATCCGCCCGACCGACGTCTTCGAGGGCAACGCGCCCGTCGATGTGAGCGGCGTAAGCAAGGGGCGCGGCTTCGCCGGCGTCATGAAGAAACACAACTTCGGCGGAACGCGCGCCACCCACGGCACCCACGAGTACTTCCGCCACGGTGGTTCCATCGGCTGCCGCCTCACCCCCGGTCGCGTGTTCAAGGGCAAGAAGATGTCGGGGCAGATGGGTGGCGACACCAAGACCGTCCAGAACCTGCAGCTCGTGCAGGTGATGGACGACGACGACTGCGTGCTGGTGCGAGGCTCGGTCCCCGGCGCAAACGGCAGCTACGTCACGGTCAAAAAGGCGGCGACCCGCTCCGTTTACAAGCGCGTCGGCATGGGTCAAGACGAGTCCCGGTCGAAAAACCCGCTCAAAGCCTCCAAGAAGGCCGCGGGCGGGCGCTAGAGAGAGCGGATTCGGGCCGCGTGACCGCCTCGGCGCTCCCCGCGGCGCCTGCAGATGTCTAAGCTCTCTGACCGCAAGGCGCGCAAAGACCGCTTTCACCGGCGAGCTGCGCAAACCGGGTACAAAGCGCGGTCTGCGTTCAAGCTCGAAGAGCTCGACCGAAAGCTCGCGCTCATCCCGAAGGGCGCGCGCGTTCTCGACCTAGGCTGCGCGCCGGGCTCGTGGCTGCAGTACGCGAGCCAGCGGGTGGGCCCCGGAGGCAGCCTCGTCGGCCTGGATCGGAATCCGGTCTCCCTGTCGCTCCCGGGCTTGCGCCTCGTCGTGGGCGACGTCCGCGACATCGATCCGGACGCCCTGCTGGGTGATCTCACCGCCTTCGACGTCGTTCTGTCGGATATGGCACCCGATACGATCGGCGTTCGTCACGCCGACCAGGCGCGATCCGAGGCGCTGTTCGAGCGAGCTTTGGACATCGCGGGACGGGTGCTCGCCCCCGGTGGAAACTTCGCTGCCAAGCTGTTCCAAGGCCCCGAGACGCAGACCCTGCTGTCGCGCTGTCGAACCGAGTTTTCCCGCGTAAAGGTGGTCGTCCCGGAGGGCAGCAAACGATCTTCGCTCGAGCAATACATCGTCGCCCGCGGTTTTCGCGCGCAGGAGACACGCTCATGAAAGCGCTACGACTCGACGTCCCGCCGTTCGACACGCCGTCCGAGCGCAAGGTGCAGCGCGCCGCCGCCATCATGAACGAGGGAGGCGTCGCCGCCTATCCCACCGATTCGATCTACGCGCTCGGCTGCGCCATCGAGGAAAAGCGCGCCGCCGACCGCATCCACCGCGCCCGCGCCATGCACGAGCGCCAGCGGCTCGCGCTCCTGTGCCCCGACCTGTCGACGGCCGCGACGTACGGGCGGTTTTCCCAGTCGGCGTTTCAGCTCGCGCGGCAGGTCTTCCCCGGCCCGTACACGCTCGTGGTGCCCGCGACGCGCGAGACGCCCCGCGTGCTGCTCGACAAAAAACGCCGCAGCGTCGGCATTCGCATCCCCGACCACCCGGTCGCGCAGGCGCTCCTCCGGGCGCTCGGCCGGCCCATCCTGACCTCCAGCGCCATCCCGCCCGGCGGACAGGAGGCGTGCCGCGATGCCGACGAGCTCCTCGAGCGGTTTGGCCCCTACCTCGACGTGATCGTCGATAGCGGGCTCATCGAGGGCGAGCCCTCCACCGTGTTCGAGGCCCAGGACGACGACATCGTCCTCGTCCGCGCCGGGGCCGGCCCCGTGCCCTGAGCGCGAACGCCCTCAGCGCGCCGGCGCGCGCTCCAACAGATCGGCGGCCAAAAGCTCGTCGCCGCTCGCGCCGAACGCGAGCCCGCGCTCGGGGCGAAGACGGGCCCGACAAAACGCCTCGCCGATGTCCGGGCGCGCGCCGCCCAGCAGGATCGAGGCCTGCAGCGCGAGCGCGAGATCCTCGGTGGTGCGGCGGGCCCGCGGCTCGGCGCCGTCTTCGCGGGACAGCTCGCGGCCGAGCCGGTCTACGTGAGCGTCGAAGTCGGCGCTTTTGCCGCGCTGGGCGCCTAGCTCGGCGCGGAGCGCGTCCACCGCCTCCGGGTGCCGGCGCATCGCCCGAAGCACGTCGAGGCACTGGACGTTCCCGGAACCTTCCCAGATCGAGTTGAGGGGCGCCTGCCGGTAAAGGCGCGGCAGGATGAAATCCTCCACGTAGCCGTTTCCGCCCAGGCACTCCTGCGCCTCGTTTACGGCCACGGGTGCGCGCTTGCAGATCCAGTACTTGCCGATGGGTGTGGCGATTCGAGCGAAGTTCTTACCGCCCTCGTCCCCGCGGGCGGCCTCGTCGAACGCCCGGGCGACGCGCATCGCGAGCGCCACGGCTCCCTCGACCTCCAAGATGAGGTCTGCGAGCACGGCCTGCATGAGCGGCTGCTCCACCAATCGCTTGCCGAACGCGCGCCGGTGCCGGCTGTGGTGCACGGCCTGGAGCGTGGCCTGCCGCACGAGCGCCGCGGAGCCGAGCATGCAGTCGAGCCGGGTTTGCGCCACCATGTCGAGGATGGTGGGCACCCCGCGGCCCTCCTCGCCAATCATCCAGCCGAGCGCCCCGCGAAACTCCACCTCGCTCGACGCGTTCGACCGGTCACCGAGCTTGTTTTTGAGCCGCTGGATGTGCACCTGGTTGCGGCTGTCATCCGGCCGCCACTTGGGAACGAGAAAGCACGACAGGCCGCCGCCGGATTGCGCGAGCACGAGGTGCGCGTCGCACATCGGCGCGGAGAAGAACCATTTGTGGCCCACGAGCTCGTACTCGCGCCCGGGGCCGCCCCCGCTCACGGGCTCGGCCCGCGTCGTGTTGGCGCGCACGTCCGACCCGCCCTGCTTCTCGGTCATCCCCATCCCGATCGTAAGGCCGTTTTTCTGGCCCGCCGGTGCGCACCGCGGGTCGTACTCATCGGTTAGGATCTTGGGAAGCCACGCCTCCGCCACGTCGGGCTGATGGCGGAGGGCGGGCACGCACGCGTGCGTCATCGTGATCGGGCACATCGTGCCGGCTTCGTACTGGTTGTGAATGTAGGTAAGCGCCGAGCGCACCACCTGGGCGCCGCGCTCGGCGGCCGTCCACGTGTGCGCGTGCAGGCCGTGCTCCACCGCGATCGCCATCGAGCGGTGGTACGCCGGATGGAACTCGACTTCATCGATGCGATGCCCGTAGGGATCGAATATCCGCGGGGTGGGCGGATTTTCGTTGGCTTGGCGCCCGACCTCGCGGAGTTCGCCCGCCGCGATCGCCCCGAACGCCTCCACCTTCGCCTCTCCCGCCTGCCCGCCCTCGCGCCTTAGCGCCTCGCGAAGCGCTGGATCCGCCGCGTAGGCGTTGTCCTCGGCGATCGGCGGCGGCTGGTTTTCCACCTCGTGGGTCTCACCTTGACTCATCTAGCTCTCCCGAAGCCGTAGGGTGGAATCGTTTTAGCGAGCCCCGGCGAGATCGACGCCCACCTCGCCGGCGAGCTCGTCCACGTCGTCTTCGTCGGCACCCTTGTCCAGCGCCCGGCCGAGCGCATCCTCGGCGTCACCCCGCGCGCCCTCCCCGCCCGCTTCGACAGCGGCGCGGGCCAAAACGAGCTCGCCGTCGGCGCTCAGGGCGTTTGCTTCCCGGACCGGGCGGAGGTGCTCGAGGGCCCCCGCCGCGTCGCCGGTCGCCTCGGCCAGCGTGCCCAGGCGCTCGTGCGCGGGCAGATACCCCGGGTTGTGGGCGATAGAGTCCCGCAAGTGATCGGCTGCGGCCGCCCCGTCGCCCCGCTCCTTTGCGAAGCTCGCGAGCGCGGCGTGGGCCTTGTAGGCGAGCGGGTTCGGCGTCTCGCTTGTGACCCGATCGACAGAGCGCTCGATGGCCCGCCTCGCCTCGCGCGTGTCGCCGGCGGCGAGCAGGCCCGCCCCGCGTACGTAGTGCACGCTCCGGCTGCGCGAGGCCCGGCCGATCGAGCGGAGCTCCTCATCGGCTTCGTCGGCCTGGTCGCCGGTTCCCGTCGCGATGGTCGCCGCCCCCATCCACGCTTCGACCTGCACGTCGTGCGGAGCCATGTCCAGCGCTTCGCCCAGCGCGCGGGCGGCGCCCTCGAAGTCACCGAGCTCGAACAGCGCCCGGCCACGCACCCGCAGCGCGCCGAGATCACTGCGGCCATCTACGACATCCAGCGCGCGGTCAGCCTGACCCTGGGCGAGGAGTAGCTCGGCGTCGAGCGTGTCCACCAGCGGATGTGGGTCGGGATCGTCGCCGTACGACGTCATGTCGGCGCGCAGATCCCTGGCCTCCTCGACGTCACCCGCAGCGAGGAGCGCGAGCGCGAGCCTGGCTGTCACCCGCGGCTCACCAAGCTCCGCCGCCGCGGTGCTCGCGACGCCCGCACGCATCGTCTCGAAGTCCTCGAGCAGCCGACGCGCGACCACCTCCGCGAGCTCGTGATAGGTCGCAGGGCGGGGCCCGATGTCCGCGTCGATATCTACGCCGAGGACTTCCAGGGCGTCGGTCGCCTGCTCCTGCGGATCGGTCGTACCGCGCTCGGCGCGAACGAGCACGAGCCCGATTTCTGCGAGCTCCCCGACGTCTCCGAGCTCCTGCTCATCGTCGTCCGCGTCGGCGACGTCGGCTTTCGAGCGCGCAGACACCTCCTCGTAAAGCTCCTCGGCCCGGTCGAAGTCACCCTCGTCGAGAGCGAAATCCGCCAGGGCCAGGGTCCCTAGCGGGGTTCCCTCGCCGTCCGCAGAAGCCGCCTCCAATGCCGCCGCGGCGGCTGCCCGGTATCCGAGGCGCGCACGGGCCTCCCCGAGCAGCCAGTGTGCGACGAAGTCGTCCTCGTCCTGCTCGATCAGGGCTTCCGCAGCCTCGATCGCCCCGGCGAGGCTCTGTCCAGGATCGTCGCCTTTGGCGGCGGGCTCCGCGATGATGGCGGCCGTTTTTCCGATGGCGACGGAACGCGCCGCGGCGCTGCCGCCGTCCAGGTCGCCCCGGGCGCGGCTCGCCCCGAGGAGCACGTCCTCGGCACTGACGGAACCGAGGAGCAAACTCGCGACCCCAGCCGCTTCCACGAACGCGGCCATCGCGTAGGGGCTATCCGGGGAGCTTTCGAGCGCGGCCTCGCCGGCGCTCAGCGCGGCGCGCGCGTGCCCGGCGGGCACGAGGGCCGAGACATCCTGCCCGTAGCGCTCGAGGTCGGCAGCGCTCTGGCGATCGAAGTAGTACCCGACTCCCGCCGTCGCGGCACCGGCGACGGCGCCAAGGACCAGGAGATAGCTCGCCACGCGCCACAACTTGCGGCGCGGCATGCTCGGCTTGATCTCGAGCGCGACGTCGGGATCGCGGACGTTCGGGACGCTCAGCAGGCCGCCGGTGAGCAGGTTGTTGAGATACTGGTCGCCCACGGCGGCCGCTTGTTTGAGCCCCGCCTGCGCCGCCTCCACCGGCTTGTCGTCGGCGAACACCCGCGGGCGCGCGGCGGGCTTATCCGGGGCCTGCTTTTCCGGAGATTTGTCCCCGGTGGGCGGCTCCGGGCGCGCCGCGGGCTTTGCGCCTTGCTGCTCGGGCGCCGGGGGAGGAGCACCGCCGCCGCCGGCAGCGCCGGGA
>SLNH01000396.1 GCA_007133195.1 Nannocystineae bacterium
AAGCGAGCCGGCGATCCTCGTGGAACCGCCGGCTCGCGTACTATAGCCGCTGAACGCGGCACTGCAAAGGGTGGCCCCAGGCACCCGCTCGGTCCGCTACCGTTGCTCCCTTCCGGGCCTGGCGGAATTCACAGACCTCACGTCACCCGGGACCGCAAAACGTCGGGATCGCGGCTTCCCCACTGGCGGAGAGGGCGGGATTCGAACCCGCGGTAGCTCTCGCTACACACGATTTCCAATCGTGCACCTTAAGCCACTCGGTCACCTCTCCCAAAGCCGCAACTCGAATCGCGCGCGAGACGGGCGCGCCTCGCCCGATTCTAACAGCGGAGGGGGTGGGATTCGAACCCACGGTAGCTCTCGCTACACCTGATTTCGAATCAGGCACCTTAAACCACTCGGACACCCCTCCCGGAAAGCTGCTTGGGCGCGATGCCCGATAATCTCCGGGAGCTTTCACTTGGCATCGCCTGCTCGAAGCGCCGCAAAAAAATCCCGCAAAAGCGAGGCGGCTTCGTCTGCGAGAACGCCCCGCACGATTTCGACCCGGTGGTTGAGCCTGGGGTCCGTCGCGATGGAAAACAAGGTATCCACGGCGCCGGCCTTCGGATTCGGACATCCGTAAACGAGCCGACTTACCCGGGCGTTTACGATCGCTCCCGAGCACATGGGACAGGGCTCCTGCGTCACGTAAAGGACCCCTTCCACGCGCCAATTGCCCACGATGCGACTGGCCTGACGGAGCGCTTCCACCTCCGCGTGGGCGGTGGGATCCCCGTCGCGCTGGCGGCGGTTTTGGCCACCCGCGAGCACGCGGTCCCCCGACGTGACAACGGCGCCGACCGGGACATCGCCGGCTTCGCCGGCCTCGCGCGCGAGCGCGAGAGCCTTGCGCATATAGATTTCGTCTGCTTCGAACATCTTCGTGGTCACGGCCGCGAGGCCAGCCCCGCGGCGCGCGACGCGCTGTGGTGGGCCGCGCCATCGCAAACCACCGGGCCACCCGCCCTGTTGCGGATCCATGAGGATTCGAACCTCAAACCCCCGGCTCCGTAGGCCGGTGCTCTATCCAGTTGAGCTATGGATCCTCTTCGTACTTGCTTCGCGAGCGCAACCCCGCTCGCCCCGGCGAAAGCCCGCCGCCTTGGCGGCCTCACCCGGACTGCGGCGCGTTTTTGCGGGAACTCCCCGGCGCTCCGTCCGGCAGATCCCGCGGCGGAGAGGGCGGGATTCGAACCCGCGGTACGGTGTTACCCATACGCCGGTTTAGCAAACCGGTGCCTTCAGCCACTCGGCCACCTCTCCAGAGTACCCCACACGAAAGCGAAGCCGGCGCATCGTCCGGCGGCTCCGACTGCTCGTGGCGCCTTTGGGCCCACGACACCGAGACACCTCCTCGCGGCCAACCGGTGACCGCGAAGGCCCCATGCAGGCATGGACGCCCGGTAGTCAGGGCGCCGCGCGCGCCTCCCGACGTCTGCTATTCGGTTGTCAAGGTACGTCGATCCGGCGGAGGAGGAGGGATTCGAACCCCCGGAGCTTTCGCTCGGCGGTTTTCAAGACCGCTGCCTTTGACCACTCGGCCACTCCTCCAGATCCCCCGGAAGAACACCGGGCAGTATAGAGATGGTGTTAGCCTTGTAAAGCGCTCATTGCAACGAATCCCATCCCTCACGGTGCCAGCGCCTCGAGGCCCCCGGTATAGGAGCGCAGCGCCGCCGGCACCCCCACCGAGCCGTCTTCTCGCTGGTACTGCTCGAGGATCGCCACGAGCGTCCGCCCCACGGCGAGCCCGGAGCCGTTCAAGGTATGCACCAGTTCGGGCTTGGCCTCCGGCGCGGGGCGGTAGCGGATTCGCGCGCGCCGGGCTTGGAAGTCCTCGCAATTGGAGCACGACGAGATCTCGCGGTAGGCGCTTTGGCCGGGCAGCCAGACCTCCAGGTCGTAGGTCTTGGCCGCCGCGAAGCCCAGATCCCCGGTACACAGGGAAACGACCCGGTAGTGGAGGCCTAGCTCGCGAAGCACCCGCTCCGCGTTTTCGCGAAGCGACTCGAGCTCCGCGTAGCTCTGGTCCGGGGTGGCGAGCTTGACGAGCTCCACCTTCTCAAACTGGTGCTGGCGGATGAGCCCGCGCGTATCCCGGCCGTAGCTTCCGGCCTCGGCACGGAAACAGGGTGCGTAAGCGGCGTACCAGAGGGGCAGATCCCCCGGATCCAAGATCTCGCCGGCGTGGAGGTTGACGAGCTGCACCTCCGCCGTTGGGGACAGGTAGAGCTTTCCCTCGCCGCCGACGGTAAATACATCGTCGGCGAACTTGGGAAGCTGCCCCGTCCCTTCGAGGGCCTCGTCGGAAACGAGCGCCGGGGGCCAAACCTCCTCGTAGCCGGCCTCGGCGTGAAGGTCGAGCATGAAGTCGATGAGCGCGCGGCAAAGGCGCGCGGCGCCGCGGCGCATCACGCAAAACCGCGCCCCCGCGAGCTTGGCGGCCCGCTCGAAATCGAGGATTCCCAGCGCCTCGCCGATGTCCCAGTGGGGCCTGGGCGCGAACCCGAACTGTGGCCGGTCGCCCCAGTGCGATTCGACCCGGTTTTCGTCCTCCCCGGCGCCGTCCGGAACGGACGCGTGGGGGGCGTTCGGGATCTCCAGGGCGAGAGCGCGCGAGCTGCCCTCCACGTCGCCGAGCTCTGCCTCCCCGGCCTTGATCCGCTGCGACAGCGCGCGCAGCCGATCGCGCTCCTCGGCGAATTCGGACGAGGCTTTGTCGACCTTGGCCATGCGCGCGCTCGCCTCATTCCGCTCGGCGCGCAGACCGTCGAGCTCGGACTGAAGCGCCCTTCTGCGATCGTCGGCGGCGCGGAAACGCGCCACGAGCTCGGCGGTGCTCTCGCCGCGGCGCGCGGCTTCGTCCAGGCGGGCGGGATCCAGCATCGGAGGCCTTCTCGGAACGCGGGACGCTACAAACTACACGGCGCCGTCGTCGCGGGCAAGCTGAGCCCGGACGGGTTGAGAGATGCCTGAAGGGGGTTGGGCGGCCGGGCGGATCGCCGGCGGCCCCGCGGCCCGGCGACCGCTGCAGATCGCCGTCGGCCGTGGCACGCCTTCAATACAGCTGGCCAGCGCGGTAAACTCGCGTGCATGGCAGCGCCACAGTGCGGCAGCTGCGGAGCAGAGCTCGACGTCACCGATGCGTCGGTCCCCGGGGCCGGAGCGGCAGTCACCTGTGGAAGCTGCGGCGAGACGGAGACTGTGTATCCCGGCGATTCGATCGAGATCGGTTCCGTAGACATTTTCGGGGGAGACGAAAGCGGCGTCGATTTGCCCGCCCCGGCGGCGACGGCGAGCGCTCGAACGGCCTCCCCCAGTCCCAATCCGCACGACGGCGCCGAGGGTGCTGGCACGCAGGCTCCCAAACCGAAGCACAATCCACTAGATGGCCTGCGCCCAGCCACCCAAAGCCCTGGCGACGGCGCTGCAGACCTTCCGGCCCCAAAGCCCAAACCTGGCGGCGACGGCGCCGACCTCCCGGCTCCCAAACCACGCGCAAGCGGCGACGGCGCCGACCTCCC
>SLNH01000333.1 GCA_007133195.1 Nannocystineae bacterium
AACTGGGCCCTAATTTTTGCCATGGAAATAGCGCTGGAAAAAAAGGTGCCGCCCTGTGCCAAGGAACCACCAAGGCTGGTCGATTCCTCGATTTCGACATCCAGCTCCCCGGTCTCGTTCAGCGTCTCTGCCACCGTCGCCAACGCCGATTCCACGCGCGCCCGCCGGTCGGCCATGGGCTTGGTCTCGGGGCCAACGAGCTGGCCTCGGGCTGCGTCTTCGCGATGGCCGTCCGGGGCGGCGGCCGGCTCCACGTGCGCCGAAGGCGGGCACGCCTCGGCCACGAGCTCCGACAAAAGCGCGGGCGTCTCGGTGTCCGCTCGGGTGTAGAGATAGCGGTGCAGCGCGGCCAAAAATGCGTCCGCGCTGGGAAATCGGGCGTCGAGATCGCGGGCGAGGGCGCGCTCGCAGATGTCGCGCAGCGCGGAGGGGATGTCACGGCCGGACGTGGACGGCGAGGGAACGGGCGATGAGAGCACGGCCTGTTTGGTGGCTTCGGCCGTCTCGCGAGCAAACAGCGGCTCGCCGGTCAAAAGCTCCCAAAGCAGCGCGCCGGCCGCGAACAAGTCGCTCTTGGGGCCGAGCTCTTCGCCGCGAACTTGCTCGGGAGACATGTACGGCAGCGAGCCAGCCGCTCGGCCGGCCGACGGCACGGCCTCCTCGCCGCCCACCTTCATCGCCAGCCCGAAGTCCACGATCTTGATCTCGCCGTCCCGCGTGACCATGACGTTTCTCGGCGACAGATCGCGGTGAAGGACGCCCTTTCGGTGCGCGTAGTCGAGCCCCTTGAGGAGCTCCGCGGCGATGTAGGCCGAGCGCGCCGGCGGTAGCTCGCGCTGACTTTGCGAAAGCGCCGACAAAAGCGCCGCCAGACTCGGCCCCTCGACGTACTCCATGGCGATGAAGTAGGTGTCGTCCACCACGCCGAGCTCGTAGATCGGCACGATGTTGCCGTGGCTCAGGCCGACCAGCGTCTTGGCTTCGGCCACGAACAGATCCACGAACTGCGAGCTCCGGCCGAGCTCGGGCAAGATCTGTTTGATGACGAGGTTTTTTTCGAATCCGCCGGGGCCGATGAGCTTGGCGAGGTAAACTTCCGCCATCCCGCCGGTCGCGAGCTTCTCCGTGAGGAGGTACTTGCCGAAAGCGGCCGGCAGATCGGCCATGAGAGATTCAGTGTACCACGCGACCGCGCGCGTCATGGTCCTTTGCGCGTGCGCCGCCGCCGTCGGATGCGAGGGTGGGGAGACGGCCGTCGTTACGCTCTCGCGCGTGACGCCGCCGGCGGATGAGGCGTGCGGCGCGCCGGCCGATGCAGGCTCCGTGATCGTCACCGCGCTGGGCGAGCACCCGCCGTCGGCCGACACGGCGCTCGCCCCGGAGCTCGCCGCGGGTGGCACGCTGGCCATCCCGCGAACCACCCGCGCGCTGGCGGTCGAGGTGCTGGGCGCCGGCGGCGCGCTGCGAGCGGTGGGCCGGACGGCGCCGTTTTCCGTGGCCGACCTGAGTGACGGGGCCAGTATTCCGATCGTCACGGCGCCCCCGCAGGCGTTTTGCCAGGTCGGGCCGCCCCAGGCGGCGCGCAGCGAGCCGCTCGCGGCCGCGGCGGCGGACGGGGTGCTGGTGGCGGGCGGTCGCGCCGAGGGCGGTGGGGCCGCCGGAGGCGCGGAGTGGTACGATCCGGCGAGCGGCGCGTTCGAAGACCTCGGCGAGACCCTGTACGGAGGCTCGGATCTCGGCCTCGTCGGAGCGACCATGACGGCGATGGGCGACGGGCGCGTCGTCATCGCCGGCGGCGCGGAGCCGGCTTACCAAATCTTTCGCTCCCAGGACCGCCGGTTCGGCCCCGCGCTGTTTTTGGGCTCTGGCCGCGCGCACCACGCCGCGGCGCGGCTGTCGGGCGGACAGCTCCTCCTCGCCGGGGGGTGCGAGAGTTTGGACACAGACGGCGCGTGCGCCTCGGGCAGCGCGCTTGCGAGCACGGCGATCCTCGACCTCGACGACGGGGCGATCGCTCCGGGCCCGCCCTTGTCGGCACCGCGCACCAACGCGGTCGCGATTCGCGAGCCGGGCGGCGGCGTCGTCGTCCTCGGCGGCGAAACCGACGAGGGCGAGCCAGCGCACGCCGCGGAGCGGCTCGATGTGGAAAGCGGTCGCTGGGAGACCGTAGACATCGGTTCCGCCGCGCGCGCGGCGCCCCTCGTGTCGGGCAGCGTGCTGGCGATCGACGAGGGGGGCGCGGCGGCGCTCGTGCCCTACGGGGCGAGCGACGCCGCGGAGGTGGGCCAAGTGGCGGGAAGCGGCGCCAGCGCCACCGCGCTCGACACCGGTCGGGTGTTCGTGATCGGCGGGGGCGAGGCGGGCCTCGTCGCCGCCGCGACCGGCAGGCGTGCGAATCTCGGCGAGCAGGTAGGCGCGGCGCAGGCGGCCGGGCGGCGGGGCCACGCCTCGATCCGCCTGCGCGACGGCAGCGTGCTCATCGTGGGCGGCGAGGACGAACGAGGCGCGCCTCGGGCGGATGCTTGGCTGTTTCGGCCGGAGCTCACCGGTCCCTATACGAGCGGCGCGTCGATCGCGTACGAGACCCGCGATCTCGCCGAGCAGGTGGTGCCGCGGGATCCGCGTCAGGCCGAAATTCGGGACCGTGTGGGGCAGACGCCCGCGCACCTTCAGCTCGCCTCGTCGGGCGGCGAAGGTGACGTCGCCTCGGAGTGGGTCATCGTCGCCGGGCCCCGATTTTCCGCTCCTCGGGTCGAGGCCCGCGTGAGCGCCGAGGAGGCAGTCGCCCTCATCGTGGGGTATCGGGATCCTGAACATCGCCTCGAGATCGCGCTGCGCGAGGGCGAGCCCGCCGCCCTGTGGCGCGTGGACGCGGGCCGAGTACGGTGGGAGGACGCGTGCGCCGCCGACCCGGTGCCGACCGGCGCGCTGGGCGGCATCGACGCCCCTGCGACGATTTCGGTCGACATCGGCGAAGACGGCCTCCGCGCGCGCGCGAGCGGCGAGGACGTGCTCGCGTGCGGCGGCGTCTTCGAGGTCCCGGCCGGCCACGTGGGCGTCGGGGCTCGCGGCGGGGAGGGGGCCGCGGTGCGCGTGGATTCGATCCGCGCCGAAAGGTGAGGCGGAGGGACGCCAGAATCGCGGCCAGTCGGATCGCGGCGGCGCTACGAGTCCGAACCCTCGGCCGAAAATGTGACCCGAGCGCTCGCGACGTCGGCCTCGCGCATGGCCGCGGACAGCCCCTCGGTCGCGCACGCGCGAAGCGGCTCTGGCCCTCGGGTGGCTTCGACCTCGCCGTCGCGACGAGCGAGCTCCACGCGGCCGGCGAGCGACGGCCGCGCGTCCAAAAGCTCCATGTAGCACCGGCGCAGCCCCGCCGCGCGCACCTCGAGGACCTCCGGCTCGATCGCCACGCTCGCGGCTTGTCGGCGCGCGAGCCGCGGCGCCAGGGAATCGCCGCGCGGCTCGGGGGCTTCGGCCGCGAGCGCGAGCTCGAATCCCGGCTCCGCCGCCGCGGCGGCCGCCGCGGACACGAGCGCCGCG
>SLNH01000039.1 GCA_007133195.1 Nannocystineae bacterium
CCCGCCGGCGAGCGGCAAGTCGTGGGCACGGTCAAAAACGCGATCGCCGACGGGGCGGCGCGCCAGGGTGCCATCGTGACCGTGGCGAAAGGCGAGCCCGACGTGGCGATCGCGGTGAGGATGCACGACGACGAGGTCACGGTGTCGGTGGATCTGGCGGGCCGATCGAAGAGCCACCGGGGCTATCGCGAGCGGAGCGGCGGCGCGCCCGTGCGCGAGACCCTCGCGGCGGCGCTGGTGATGCTGTGCCGGCACGACGCGCGGAGCGAGGCGCTCGTGGATCCGATGGGCGGCACGGGGACGATAGCCATCGAAGCCGCGCTCATGGGCCGGGGTGCGCCGCTTTGGACCGATGCCGCTCCTCCCGCGAGCGAGCGATTGCCCGGGTTTTCACTGGCCGACGTGTGGGCGCCGGGCGAGCCGCTTTACGCCGACACGCGCCCCGCCGTGCTCGCGGCCGATATCGATCCGGAGGCGGTTTCGCTGGCCCGCGCGGCCGCGAACGCGGCGGGCACCGACGTCGCCGTCGTGCAAAGTGACTTTCGAGAGCTTTCGCGCGGGGACATCGACAGCGCGCTGGGCGGTCGCGCGGGCCGGGGCGTGATTCTTTCGAACCCGCCGTACGGAAAGCGCATGGGGGCGGGCTCGGAGCTCGGCCCCCTTTACCGCGACCTGGGCGCCTTTTGCAGACAATTTCGGGGCTGGCGCGCCGGGTTTATCGTCGCCAGCGACGAGTTCAAGCCGGCGTTCGGCGGCCGGCCGCGGGTGGAAAAGCCCATCCGCACCGGCGGGCTGTCCGCCCGGTTTCTGCTATACGATCTCTGAGCCCGGGCGCACCCCTAGTCGAGGTCCGGCGCCTCGCCCTCGGGGGAATCGGCTTCGAGCGGCTCGGCCTCGGACGGCTCTGCCTCGAGCGGTTGGTCATCGTTCGCGGCGTCAGAGGTGGGCTCGGCCTCGCGGGCGGACTCCGACTCGCCGAGCGGTATGCGCGCGGCGCGAACCCGAGACTCGTCGTCGGCGGGTCCGCGCTCGATGGCCATGCGATCGCCCGCGTCCTGTCCTCCTTGCCGGTATAGGCCGACGCGGACGTCGACATAGTCGCTGGTCCAGCCCTCGGGGACCGCGAACGCCTGTTCGTCTCGGATGATGTCCCTCGCGCTCCACTCGGCCGGCGGATGTCCGGTGCGCATGTCCGACGCATCGACGTTCATCCAGTCGTCGTCGGTCTCGCCCACCGCGTGGGCAAACACGCGCCACATCGAGCCGGGCGGCTCGGCGACCTGCCAGTAGTGAACGATCCGGATCTCCCCGCCGGGCTCGTGTTCCTCCGAAACGATTCGGTTGCCGACGTAGACCACCTTGCCGCCGAGATCGGCGTCCAACTGGTTTTCCAGGTCGTCGGGGAGGACGTCTAGGAGGTTCGCCTCGATGAAGGCCGGGTCGATGTCGGATTGCCCGCACCCTCCGAGGTCGCCACACGCCACCGCGGAGAGCGCCGCTACCAAGGGGACGACGCGTCGCATGTCCCGCCTTTTACCACAAGGAGCACCGCCGGTAGGCGAAGGCGCGGTCCACGAGGTGGTGGGGCAGGCGCGTGAGTCACCGTAAGCGACGGCGCCGTCCTCGAGGGCGCGAGCAGCTGGTTTTTGAGCGCAAGCGAAGACGTCGAGCTCATCGATTACCTGCTCGCTCCCGAGCTGACGGTCGACGTCTATGTAGAGGGCGAGATGCCGGGCGAGAATGGGGGCGTCGCCATCGACGTGTGCGTAAGCGGCGCGGGCAGCTATGCCTACGGCCTATAGCGAGATGGTGCCCGAGCCGGCCATGGCCACGGAACCGGACGGGGCGCCCGGCGGCTCGCCTTGCCCGCGGGGCCACAGCGCGCCGAGCCACCGGAGCGCCCGGCTCCACAAGGACGGCCTGGAACGCGCAAGGCCGGGGTCGCCTTGCGCCGCCTGCGGCGCTTCGAGCGGGCGCCCCATCGCGGCGGCCATCTCCGCGGCGCTTTCGAACCGGCCGGCGGGATCTTTGTCCAGGGCGCGGGCGCACGCCGCGCTGAGCGCCGCCGGGACGTCGGGCGCCACGGCGGCGAGCGCCGGCGGCTCGTACTCGAGGTGGAGGCGGGCGGTGTCCACGGCGTTTTGGCCGGCGAACGGTTTTTCACCGGTGACCATTTCATAGATGAGCACCCCTACCGCGTACAGATCGGCGCGGGCGTCGTAGCCGGTGCCGAGGAGTCGCTCGGGCGCCAGGTACGACGGCGAGCCGACGCACGAGCCGACGTCGGTGAGGCGCGCGTCGCCGCCCAGCTCGGACAGCCCGAAGTCGATGAGGACGGCGCGCCGGTCCGCGCCGGCGCCGCGGAACACGACGTTTTCGGGCTTGACGTCGCGATGGAGCAGACCTGCGTCGTGGGCGTGCTCCAGGCCGGCCAGGATGTCGGCCGCGACCTGGGTGGCCTGCGCCGGCGACAGCGGGCCGCGCTCGAGCTCCTCGCGGAGCGAGGGGCCCGGCAGAAGCTCCATCGCGAAAAACATCGAACCGTCCTCGGTCTCGCCGTGATCGGAGATGCCGACGCAAGCGCGGTGGCCAAGGCGCGCCGCGTTTCTCACTTCGCGCCGAAACCGGCGGTGCAGGTCCTCGGAGGCGGACGCGGGCAGGACCTTGATGGCGACCTCGCGGCCGGCGTGCCGATCGCACGCGCGGTAGACCCGGGCCATGCCCCCGACTCCGAGGACCTCTCGAATCTCGTAACGGCTCGCGAGCACGGCGCCTTTGCTGAGTGGCGGAAGGGTCATGCCGCGTTCGACGACGCGCGGGCGGCGTTTATGCAATGTCGGCTCGGGATTCGGGAGGGCCGGCGCGGCGGCGCGCCACCCGGGCTGGTACACTGCGCCGCCATGGGTCGCTCACAAGTCGCCGTTTTGCGGGTTTCCCCCGGCAACATCCTCCAGGATTTGGATCGCCTCGTCGAGCTGGGCGGCGCCGAGCGCGCACTCGATCCCGGGGCCACCACGATCCTCAAGGAC
Source organism: Nannocystineae bacterium (assembly GCA_007133195.1). GTDB lineage: Bacteria > Myxococcota_A > Polyangia > Haliangiales > Haliangiaceae > SLNH01. The sequence continues at coordinate 3,030 of SLNH01000039.1, forward strand.
AACATCTCGTGGCACTTTCCGTTCCCCGGCGCAAACACCACCCCCTGGCAGCTCGAGGGCACGATCCGCGCGCTGTCCGCCCGCGGGTTCGACGACCAGGTGTGCGTGCAGAACCGGACGGTCGTCACCGACGCGTTCAAGGGTGAGGACCTAAACGGCTACACGCCGATATTTCAGGCCTACGACATCCCGGTGCGCTACAACTTCGTGCCCGAGGACATGTCGTGGTCGGTCTACGAGCCGAAATCTAAGCTCCACGTCCTCCACGACATTTTTCCGGAAGGGATCTACATTCCGGACGATTTTCACGGAAAGAACGTCGTCCACTTGCCCACCGTGAAGTGTCATATCTACACGACCACCACGGGGGCGATGAAAAACGCGTTCGGGGGCCTCCTCAACTCGAAGCGGCACTACACCCACAGCTGGATCCACCAAACGCTCGTGGATCTCCTCAAGATCCAAAAGGAGATCCACAGCGGGCTGTTCTGCGTCATGGACGGCACCACCGCGGGAGACGGCCCCGGCCCGCGCACGATGCGCCCGGTGACCAAGAACGTCATGCTGGCCTCCGAGGATCAGGTCGCCGTCGACGCGGTGGCGGCCCAGATGATGGGGTTCGATCCGATGTCGATCGAGTACATCCGCCTCGCGCACGAGGAGGGGCTCGGTAAAGGGAAGCGCGAGGACATCGACGTGGTGGGCGACGCCGATCTCGCCGACGAGCGGTGGGGCTTTACCGTAGGCGACAACGGCGCCTCGATGATCGGCGACATCATGTGGTTCGGGCCGCTCAAGCGGTTTCAAAAGCTGTTTTTCCACACGCCGCTCGTGAACCTGTTCGTTTTCGGCTCGGAGGCCTATCACGATTACTACCGGTGGCCGTTTCGCGATAAGAAGGTGTTCGACGCCTGGCGGCGCGACACGCCCTGGGGCCGCCTGTTCGACGACTATCAGCGGCGCGGCGCGCTGGCGGCCGGCGGAGCGGGGGCGGAAGGCGAGGGAGGGGCGAAAGACGTGACCGGCGGGTGAGCCGTATGGGCGCGTTTACAAACCTCACCGGCGGCGACGTCGCGGCGCTGGCCCACGCCTTCGGCGCCGGCGAGGTCGAGCGCTGGTGGCCGATCCCGGCGGGCACGATCAACTCGAATTTCGGCCTAAAGACGGCGCGCGGGCGCTACTTTTTGCGCGTCAACGAGGGAAAGGGCGAGGCGGAGGTCCGCTACGAGGCAGACCTCGTGGGGGAGCTTTCGCGGGCCGGGTTGCCCGTGCTCGCGCCGATTCCGGCGCAGGGCGGGGAGCCGTTTGCGCGGCGCGGGGGCAAGCTCGTGAGCCTGTTTCCGTTTCGCGACGGTGAGCACCGCGCGCGCGGCGAGGTCGGCGAACACGACGCGCGCGCGGTCGGCGCGGCCCTCGCCGACCTGCATGCCGCGGGGCTGCCCATCGCCGCGCGCTTCGATCGCAGGGGCATTTATACGTTTGGCGACATCGTGCGCAGGCTGGAGGGGATCGCCGCCCCCGACGGCGACGCCGAGCTCGCGCGCGCGCTGAAGGTGCTCGGGGCGGAAGCCGCGTGGCTCGAGGCGCGCGAGGCCGTTCGGACCGAAGCCACCCGCGGCGTCATCCACGGCGATCTGTTTCGCGACAACGTCCTGTTTCGGGGGTCCGAGCTCGTTCTGCTCTTGGACTTCGAGCAGGCATCGACCGGCTCGCTCGCATACGACCTCGCGGTGTGCATAAACGCCTGGTGCTGGGGCGACGATCTGGAGCGGCCCCTGTCGCGCGCGCTCGTCGCCGGCTATCGGGCTCGCCGCGAGCTGCCGCCGCCCGACCGGGACGCGCTTTACGTGGAGCTTCGTGCGGCGGCGATGCGGTTTGCGGTCACCCGGATCACCGATGTGTACCTGCCGGGAATCGAAAACCCGGACAAAGACTACCGCAGGTATGTGCGCCGGCTCGAGCGGTGGCAGGCGCTCGGCCCGGACGAGGTCGCCAGCTTTCTGGCGCTTTAGCGCCGCCGGTGGTTTGCAAACGCCGCGCGACATCGCCGCGCGCTGCGAGCAGCAGCGCCCGGTTACGCGCGCGGGCGATCGCTCGCGTCGCCGGGGGCGGAGGCGACGGCCGCGCTTAGGCGAACGAGCCGCCGCGCGAGCTCGCGCCGGGTCGCCGCATCGAGGCCGATCCAAGTGAGGCCCATCCGCCCGGGGGCGCCCGGGCGCGCCCAAGCCACCTTCGCCGCGAGCTGAATCGGCGGCGCGCCGTCGCCGGTGCACAGCGTGACGTCGACGCGGCTGCCGGTCTGCTCGGGCTCCGGCGTCGCCACGCGCGCACCGCCGAGCGAGATGTCCTCGGCCGGGTGGTAAAGGAGCACGGCCCGGCCCGCGATGTCCATCGACACCGCAGAGGCCCTCGCCCGGTAGCGGGCGTGCCACCTGGGGACGCCGGGGTTGGCGGCGGTCTGGACATGCCCTGGCGCTTGCATAACTACATCATGAACATCCATCGATGTAGCCGCAAGTGGGATCTGTAAGGGCGCCTCGCTCTCTGCCTTAACTCCCTGAAATGCTGGCGACTCGAATTGCGGGAGGGTAGGGTCGGGAATGCTCGGGCACCTCCGGGCGTTATTGTGCGCAGCCGGGGCGCTACGGGAGCGGCCACGGCGCCCTCTGCGGAGATGATTCGGACGTGAAAGCACCACAAGCCATGACGCGCGTCTTTTCCTTGCTCGCCGTATCGGCCCTCGTCATCGCCTGCGGCTCGTCCCAGCCAGCGACCATCGCGGGTACCACCATCCCAGATACACCTGAGAATCAAGCCATCGTCGATCGCGTGGAGGAATACCGGATGGCGATGGAGCGCCAGGACGCGCAAGCGCTCGTCCTCATGGCCGCGGAGAGCTACCGGGAACAGGCTCAAGCCGTGGGGGATGACTACGGCTACGACGGCCTGCTCGACATCCTTCGCCATCGCCTACGCCAGGTGGAAGACGTGCGCTACTCGCTCGACTACAAGTCGATCCGCCACGAGGGTGAGCGGGCGCACGTGGAGGTGCTCATCGACGCGAGCTACACCATCGAGGACGCCCGCGGGGAAGAGGTCCGGCGTGACATGCAGGATCAGAACGAGTTCATTCTCGAGTGGTCGGGCGAGCGGTGGATGTTCGTGAGCGGGATGTAACGCTCGTGCGCTACCGCGAAAACTCGAGGCGCTCGCGCCAATCGCGGCCGTAGAGCCGATGCACCGCGGGCTGGTCGCGCCGGTCCAAGATTCCGGCCGCCCGCTCCACGGCGGCGGCGTCTTTCGCCAGGTATCCGGCCGGGGCGAGCTCGCGGGCGGCGTTTCGGACGAGCAGCGGATCCGACAGGCCGCGGTCGAGCGCCCGCGTAAACGCCGCCGTCGTTTGCTTCGGGGCGCCGCGCCCCCGGAGGCTCAGGCCCAACAGGTAGTGCCCGAGGCCTTCGTCAGAGGCGGCAAGAGCCACCTCCGAGGCGCGACCTGCGCGCGCGACGCTGTCGCGGTCCACCCGGGGATCGAATCCCCAGAAGTAGGCGCGCGCGGCTTTCGCCGCTTTGCTCTCCCCTCGCGCGGCGCCGAGCTCGGCGCGCGTTTGCCGGCGGAGCGAGTCGGGGCCAGGCAGTCGCGCGGCGCGCTCGAAAAACCGCGCCGCCTGTGTGAAATCCCCGCGCCGCGCCGCGATGCCGCCGCGGCCGGACAGCGCCTGCGCGCGAAGCGCCGCGCTCACCTCGGCCTCGTCGTCGGCGAGCGCCTCATACACCTTTGCGGCCTCCGCCTCCTCGCCGGCGCGGACGAGGACCCGTCCGAGCTCGAGCCGGTGTCTCGGCTCGCCCGGATCGGCGTGCGTGACCTGCTTCATGACGGCCACTGCGTCCTCGCCCGCGCCGCGCCTAGACAAATCGCGTGCTCGCCCGCGCTTTCGCGCAATAGCGTGCGGACACGGCCTATCGAACAGGCCGGGTCTTCTGAATCGTTCTCGCACGCGCTCTAGCTCCTCGCGAGACAGCTCGATGTCTCCGATCATCGCGCGCCACCCGGCGAGGACCTCGTCTCGGGGCCTGCCGTAGACCGCGTCGAAGTCGCCGCCGCTGCGGTAAAGAGCGCGGAGCCGCTCGGCGCCGTACTCGTCGAGCAAGTATTTCGTCACCGAGCCCGCGAGGGTGTAGCCGCGCGCCGACGCGAGCGCGAGAAACCGCGTAGAAAACACCTGCTCGACGGGTGGGGCGTAGTCCAGCTCGATCATCGCCTTGACCGACTGGTGAGGGGTCAAGGCGCGGCCGAACTGATCGGGCCAATCGGCGGCGACCGCGATCCCCTCGATCAGGCCGGGATTGAGGAACACCGGCACGCCGAGCACGCGGCGCGCGCTCACGCCGAATATCGGGTCACCGAAAGCGCCTGCGACGACGTGCGCGATCTCGTGTCGGAGCACGCTGTGGGGGAACGGCCTGTGGTTTAGGTAGATCTCGCGGCGCCAGGGCTTGGCCATGTGCACGTGCCGGGCGCCGATGTAGCGGTGCTTTTGCTCGGCGTCGCGGAAGTAGTACGAGGTGATCTTGCCGGAGGGCTCGGCGCCGAGCGTCTCTGTCACCTGGGCGTAGCGAAACTCGTGGTCGGCCGCGATCGCCTCGATGTCGCGTTCGATCGATCCGCCCCCTGGGTAGTAGATGATGAAGTTTTCGGACTCGTAGCGCTTGCCCAGCGCCTCGGCGATGTCGTCGTCACCGATGAGGAACCCGAGCTCGCCGGCGTAGCTCCACAGCGCCGCCGAGGTGACGGCCGCGAGCGACAAGACGACGAGCGGGCGCCCGCGCACGCCGCCCGGGCGGCGCCTGCGCGCGCGGGCGAGCGTTAGCGAAGGCACGTGAAGGAGCGCGGCCGCGCCAGCCGCCGCGGCGACCGCCGCGGCGAAGTAAAACGCGCGCGCCGCGTAAAACGGCGCCGGGAAGCGCAGCTCCTCATCGTAGAGGTTGCCCGGGAAGTAGCCGATGAATGGGTTGAAGGAAAACGCCGGCGGTGACGCGTAAAACCGCCACAGCGACACGAGCGCGGCCACCGCGATGACGAGGTAGGGGAGGGCGGGCGAAAGCCGCCTGCGCTCGGACGAAAGCCCGCACAAAACGCCGATCCCGGCGGCGAGCACCGCGGACAGCCCGGGCATGAGGACATAGGCGGCCAGGCCGAAGCCCCACTGGCAGGTCGTCACCCAGAGCCCGTTGGCGCCGACGATCGCGAGCGGAGGCACGAGCAGCGCGAGGGCGAGGGCGGCGGCGCCGAGCCACAGCGATAAAACCAGGCGACCGGGAAACACGGCCCGATCCGGGGCCGGCGCATCGGTGCGACGGGCACGTCGCACGAGCGCGGCGCCGAGATCCGCCGCGGCGACGCTCGCGGGCAGGGCCATGGCGAAGGCGAAGCCGAAACCGACGACGCCGAACACGGGGACCTGCGTGAGCGCGAGCGCGAGCGCCGACAAAAGCGCGCCCCAGATCATCGTCCTGCGCGACCGAAACTGATCGCGCACGACCTGGCGTATCCACTCGTCGCCGAGCGCGGGCATGGGCGAAACGACTCCTGTTAGCACGGCCCTGGCGGGCCTGGCCACGGCTGGAGGCGCCAGGCGTCGGGTGGAGCGGCGGTGGGCCCTATTCGCCTAGCTCGAGCGACGGCAAGCGCAAGGCAGGCACGCGGCACGAATTGACCACACAATTTCGCGCGAGTAGAGTGGCCCACCCATGGCTGCGTCCAGCGGCAGCGAGCGTCGGGCGCACGCCCGCCGCCACATCGAGCTCAAGGTCGAATACAAGCGGCTCAACGCGTTTTTTTCGGATTACACGAAGAACATCTCCAAGGGCGGTACGTTCATCCGAACCACCAAGCCGCTGGATGTGGGGACGGAATTCGTATTCAAGCTCTTCGTCCCCAAGCTCGAGGAGCCGCTCCGCATCCGCGGCCAGGTCAAGTGGGTGATCACCGAGGATGACTGCGCGCGCGCCCGCGACGCGGGCGGCGGAGGAGGGGGAGACGCGAGCCTGGAGCCGGGCATGGGCATTCGCTTCATCTATCGCGACGACGAAGAGCGGCGCGAAGTGGAGCGGACGGTCGAGCGGCTCATGGTCGATAGCCTCGGTCAGCTTCTTTACTCGAAGCTCACCGGCGCGGGGCGCGGGTAGGAGAGGGTCGTGACACGCGACCGAGAGCCGATGAACTGGAAACGCGCACTCCGCTATCTCGCGCCGAATTTGGTCACGACGGCGTCTCTCGTATTCGGGATGCTGTCGATCGCGGCGGCCATCGAAGGGCGCCCGGCCGACGCCGCCTGGTTCATTATCTACGCGGTGTTCACGGACCGGCTCGACGGGTTCGTGGCCCGCCTGGTCCGGGGAACGAGCGAGCTCGGCGTCCAGCTCGACTCGTTCGCAGACTTTTTGAACTTCGGGCTCGCGCCAGCCGTTTTGGTCTATACGTCGGTCGCCGCCGAGCCGGCCCTCCCGTTTTCCGAGGGAACGGGTCACCTGCTCTTGGTGCTCGGCTGCATCGCTTGGGTGCTGTCGGCGACGTTTCGGCTGGCCCGCTACAACATCACCACCGAGGACATACCCAGCAAGATCTTCTTCGGGGTGCCTACCACGCTCGCTGCCGGCCTGTTCGCGATCTGGTTTCTCGCGATCCTGAAGTACACCCCGGAGGGGGCGCCGATGGCCCCCGCCGAGTCGTTCGGCGGGCCCATGCTGCTGGGGGACCTCACGATCCCGCCCGGGGTGTGGACCTACGTGCCCGTGGTCTTGTTCGGGGGCGCCTTCTTGATGGCGTCGACGCTGCGCGTGCCGAAGCTCGGCAGCATGCGATCGAAGTGGACGACGGCGTTCGTCCTCGCCAACGTCGGCTTGGGCTATATATTCGGCTTCGCGCGGATGTTCCCCGAGTACCTGGTGATCCCGCCGACGCTTTGGATCGTCACCTTCTTGATTTGGGGGCAGTTTTCCCGGGCGGCTCGCCGCTATGCGCCCCCGCCGCTGTTCCCGCCTACGGATCCGCCGCCGGGGCGCGAGCCGATTAGGCCGGAGGACGACCTGCTCCCCGAGGGGGAGGCCGGCCTGGAGGACGAAGAGGAGGACGAAGAGGGAGATGACCAGGGCGCGGGCGAGCACGTCAGCGACTCGAATCTGCGCGAGGCGGCAAAGGATCCGGCCCCATTTCCGGGACGCGACGAGCAGGCGGGGTGACGGCCCCGGGCCCGTCAGGGCGCCCTTTTTAGGCGTCGGGGGTGAACAGCTCGAGCGCGCCCACCGGATCGCCTTGCTGATCCGTGCCGCCGGCGATGAGGATTTGCCCGTTGGCGAGCGGTAGGGCCACGGCGCCGCGGCGCGCAGCGGAAAGGGGGAGCTCGGCGATGGGGGCGAGGGTTTCGGCGTCGAACAGCTCCGCGTCGGCGAGCACCGCGCCGCCCTCATCCTGGCCGCCGACGACGAGGAGTCGATCGCGGGCACGCGCGACCGCGGCGCCGGTCCGGGGCGTGGCCAAAAACTCGCTCACGACCTCGAAGTCGTCGCCACCGGACTGCTCGGGCGAGTAGCGAACGGCCGAGGCCAGGGGCGTCCCCGCCGCCTCGCCGCCCACGACGAGCACATCGCCCCCGGGGAGCGCCGCGGCTCCGTGACCGCGCCGCTCGAGGTCGCTCGGCGCCTCGAGCGGTTCGGCGCGACCGTCCTCGAACCGCGCGGCCGCGACGTCGTCGCCCTCCTGGCCGGTGAGGAACACGATCTGCGCTTCCTCGCCGCGGGCGGTGGTGGCCGTCCCGGTCATCGGCGGCGCGCCCTGCACCTCCCGCACGGTTCGCGCCACGGGATCGAGCTGCACGAGCGGGTCGCCCGCGACGAGCGCGCGTCCCCCGGCCAGCGGCGCGGCGGCGCGGCCCGCGCGCGCGAGGTGAGCGTGGGCGTCGAGCTCGTCGTACACCCCGGCCGGGGGCGTCGCGGTGTCGAAAATCCAGCCCGTTCCCTCGGCCTCGCCGGCCTCGCCCACGCCGCCGAAAATATGGACTGTGTCGTCGGGCTCGGACGCCGCGACCGCCGGCTCCGCGCGCGGTTCGGGCATGGGAGCGCCACGCTGAAAGCCGTGGCTGTGCACGTTGTAGATGAGCGCCTCGCCGAGCACGTCGCCCGCGTCGTCGCGCCCGCCGGCGAACACGGCGCCGAAACCCAGGGGGGCGGCGCCGAACTCGCTGCGCGGCGGATCGAACGCCACCGGCGCCTCGGCGATGCTGTCGGGCGCGGCGACGTAGATCGCGATCTGGGCGTCGATCGCCGCGATGGGTACCGGGCCGGCGTGGCCCACGGCGACGAGCTGTCCGTTTGCGCCGAAGCCCTCGAGGGTGATCCGCCCGCGCTCTCCGTCGGCGCTCACCTCGAGGGCGAGCGCGAAGTCGCCGTCCGGCCCCCGCTCCGCCTCGCGGGTCGCGGGCGGGTCGGAGAGCGTGAGCCGTACGCGCTCGACCTCGTCCATCAGGTCGCTGTCCGGTGCGACAGCGATCGTGAGATCGACGGTCCCCTCCGGCCTACCGCAGGCGAGCGCGAGGCCGAACACCGTCAGCGCAGGCCAGAATGTGAGCCGGCGCGCGCTCATTCGAGGGCCTTGGCGACGCGCGAGACCGCGCCCCCCGCGATCAGCACGGTCTTTTGCCGCGAGGTGTGACCCTTGACGACTTTGACCTCTCGGCGCCGGCAGCCGAGCGCCTCGGCGACGAGCTCCGCCACCGCCGTGTTCGCCGCTCCCCGCTCGGGCGGCGCCCTCACCGCGATCTTGAGCCGGTCGCCCGCCCGAGGACCGATCCGGTTTCGGCTGGCCTTCGGGGTCACGACGACGTGCACGAGCACGCCCTCGGGTCGCTGTTCGATCGCCGGCATGATGCGACCACGAGCGGCGCGCATGACGCGCCGCCTTCGTCACGTTCCGCCTTTGTCCTCGCTCGCGCGTCCCAGCTCCCGGGCGCGCGCGGTCGCCGCCTCCACCGCGTTCATCAGCGTGGTCCGGAGCCCGCCCGCCTCGAGGGTGTGAAGCCCCGCGATCGCGGTTCCGCCGGGAGAGGTCACCATGTCTTTGAGGCGGCCCGGGTGCTCATCCGTTTCGAGCAGCAGCTTGCCCGCGCCGACGACCGTCTGCGCGGCGAGCAGGCCAGCGTTTCGCCGCGACAGGCCCATCTTGACGCCCGCGTCGGCGAGCGCGTCGATCATGAGGAACACATAGGCAGGCCCGCTGCCCGACAGGCCGGTCACGGCGTCGAGCTGGCCCTCGTCGAGGACCGCCGTGATCCCCACCGCGTCGAAGATGAAGCGGGACAGCGCGAGGTCGTCTGCCGTCGCGCGGCTCCCGCGGGCGATCGCCGTGGCGCCGGCCGCGACGAGCGCCGGTGTGTTCGGCATCGCGCGGATCACCCGGACTCCCGGAGCGAGGTGCCGCTCCACGGTGGCGATCGGCACGCCGGCCGCCACGGAAATCACGAGCGTTCCCTCCGGCACGCGCTCGCCGATCTCGGCGAGCACGGTGGGGAGGATCTGAGGTTTGACCGACAGGACGATCACCTGCGAGCTGGCTACGAGCTCGAGGTTGTCCTCCGTGGCGCGGATCCCGAACCGCTCGTGCAGCTCGTCGAGGCGCTCCCTGCGGGGTCCCGATGCCCAGACCGACCCGGGAGGCACTTCGGTTTGGATCAGGCCGCGGATCAGCGCCTCGGCCATATTTCCGGCTCCTATGAAACCGATCGTCTTGTCGAGCACGTCAGCGTTTTACCACGGCGCCGATCGCATCCAAACGCCGCCTACGAGCCGCTTACGATCTGCTTACAATCTGGGGGGGGCTGCTGTCCTCGCCGCCCGAGGGCAGCCGTGGCAATTGACCCTCTCCAATCCCTGGGATAAGGTCGCAACGCCAGAAAAAGTTAAAACCACGGGGGATTTTCCAGATATGGCCACTCCGACCAGGCCGTGCCCGTATTGCGGTGCGGAGGTTCTCACCACGGCTGCCCATTGCGGCAGCTGTGGCCGCCCGATGCCTCCGGCGCCAAGCGAATCGGGCGGAGGTAAGGAAGTCGCGAAGACGCTGTTCGGCTACACCGCGCCCAAGGGACCCGCGGTGCCGGGCGGCGCCGGCGGTGCCGCGGCGGACGCGCACGGCGGCCCCGGAGCAGCGCCGGAGGGCGAAAGCCCGCCGCGGCAGCCGCCGTCTGGGCTAGAGAAGACCGAGTTTCCGGGCCAGCCGCCCGGTGCGCCCGGCCAGCCGCCCGGCCATGCCCCGG
>SLNH01000464.1 GCA_007133195.1 Nannocystineae bacterium
GGCGATGTACCCATATGACGCGGCTGTCATATGGGTACATCGCCCGTGTAAGGATGGTTAGTCGTCGCAGGTCGCGCCGTCGCCGAACCAAGCGTTGAGGATGTCGAGCTCCTCCGACTCGAGATCGCCATCTTGAGGCATGTTACCGCTCTCCACCCGGGTCTGCATTTCACTCGTATAGCCTTGCGCGTCGGCGCAGACCTCGAACGATGCCATAGGGGCCCCATCGTTGTGGCAGTGAACGCAGTTGTCGGAAATTACCGCCGCGACGTCCTGCGGATAGCCGGTCACCTCATGGCCGTTGTCGTCGTCGCCGTTATCCCCATTGTCGTCGTCGCCGTTATCCCCGTTGCCGTTGTCGCCGTTACCGTTATCCCCGTTGCCGTTGTCGCCGTCGGGCTCCGCATCCGGCTGGTCGGTCCCGGCGTCGGGCTCGCCGGTTTCCGCGTCCGGGAGCGGCGGATCGCCGGTGTCGTCGTTGCTGTCGCCGCAGGCGCTAGCGAGGGCGAACGCTGTGGCCAGTCCAAGAACCCAAATCGCGCGTTTCATCATCAGTCTCTCCTCGGAGTGCGTGAAGCCAATCCAGCAGGGCTCGGAGGCGTGCCCCAGCCCACTATGCCCTCGAGCCGATTGCCGAGAAAACGCCTAGGAAAATGTCTCACTGGCACCTGGGCCGCATGGGGAGGGCGGCGAGCAGCGCGGCCCATGCACGAATCATCAGCGATGTCGAACACTTACACCCAAAGCGAGACCCATTCATCGAACGCAAATTTTTCCGGCTGATCAACGAATCGCGCCTTGGGCCACCGCACTGGCGTCGACGAGAGCTCAGCCTCAGCCCCCACACTGGGGCCGCTCGCGGCCCGCCATCGGCACGCGGTGACCGGCGCCCGCCGGCCAGCCCGTGGGTACAATGCGGTCATGCTTGTTCGGACGTTAGGGGTCGTAATCGCCGCAGCTTGCGCCGTGACCGCGTGCGGCGGAAGCGGCGACAGTGATCGCACGACGCAGACCTCAGATCCCGCCGCCCCGCCGGCCGAGGAAGCCGATGACTCGACGAGTGGAGCGGGCCCCGGCAGCGAGGCGGCGCAGGCAGGAGCCGGGGACGCCCCCGGTTCGTCCTCGGAGCCGGCGCCTGACGCAGACATCCCGGACAGGCTGCTCGCGGCGCACAACGAGTATCGCGAAAAGCACTGCGCCTCGCCGCTCACCTGGTCCGACGAGCTCGCCGAGGTCGCGAGCGCGTGGGCGGAGGAGCTCCGCGACCGAGGCTGTCCGCTCGCGCACAGCGACCACGAAAGCGGCGAAAATTTGGCCGCCGGATCGATCGGGGCGCTAGACGCCGAGCGCGTGGTGAAGCTCTGGTACGAAGAGGTCGAGCTTTATGACTTCGCCGACCCCGGGTTTGAATTCGAGACCGGCCACTTCACCCAGCTCGTGTGGACGGGCACCCGAGAGCTCGGCTGCGCGCGCTCGAGCTGCCCGGACATCGATCTCTGGGTTTGTAACTACGCGCCGGCTGGGAACACCCTCGGCGAATTCGAAGCCAGCGTCCTTCCGCTCAGCTGCGACGAGTAACGAGCGGGGCGAGACGGCCGGCTGACGACGGGGCGCGGGTTTGCGCCCCGCTGTCGGCGCCGGCTCGCATGGGGCGCGTCGCTACCTGTCGCGCGGATCGTCCTCGGGATCCACGTAGTCGATATCCCACGGTCCCACGCTTTTGAGCTGGACGATCGTTTCGCCCTCGGCGATCGCGAAATGGACCATCCCTGGCGGCATCGAGGTGTAGCTCCCGGGCGGGAGAGGATCTGCGTTTTCCTCATCGACCTCTTCGCCGTGGCCGAGGTGAAACGTTCCGTCCATCACGGTGAGGCGCTCGACGTTCGGGTGGGTGTGAGGATTGATGACGAAGCCGTCAGGGAGCCGTAGGCGCATCGTGAAGACGCCATCCTCGGATGGATCCCCCTCGAGCACGGCCATCTGTGCCTCGTCCTCGAGCGATGGCGGCCCCTCGGTCCACTCGATTTCGTTCGGCAGGTAAAGGATGTGCTCGTCGGGCCCCTCGTCCAACTCGAGCATGGAGACGGGCTCCGCCTCGGCGGCGTGGTCTTCGTTCTCGGCCTCGGCCGCGCCCTCGGTTTGCGCCGCTCCCGGTTCGGTCGCCTCCTCGTCTGGACAACCAGACGCAGCCAGCGCGACCGCCCCTAATACGATGATACCAATCCTCGACTTCATCCTCGTGCGCCTCCTTCCCTTTGGGATCTCGTCCATTCGTTTTTCGAACTTCGCGGACTATTGCGCATCGCCCGCAAGTCGCAGGCACTGCCAGCACAGCCAGCAGAGCATGACGACGCCGTCGCCTCGTCCCGAGCAGCGTCTTTCGCGGATTGATCCCCGAAAGACGCGAGGGCCCGATGAGCCTCTCGCTGCCGGAAGAATGGCCAAGTCTAGCTCTAGGCCTATGAGGCGACAAGGTCAAAATGCTGGCCTGTCCGTGCAGGCGCATCTGAACGCGGCTTCAGGGGCTAGATCACCGCCGGATGAGATCCGCGACAGCTCCCTCCGGAGCTCGTCGCCGAGCTCCGCGATCAGCGAACACTCTGAGCGCGAGGCCGCTGCAAGGCTCATACAGGGCAGATCGGCCAGGCGCCGCCACCTTCGCTCCCGGCGCGCATCAAAGCTCGAGACCCTTGTTTCGCGAGGAAATCATGAGCTACGAGGCAGTCGACCCATCCCAATGGAAGACGTTCTTCGATTCATTCTCCCGGCACCTGAGCAGACAGCAGGTCGAGATCGAGATCGTGGGACTCGATGTGGGCGATCAGATCGAATCCGAATGGCGTCCGCTCGGCGGGCTCACCTACGATCCCCGGAGCGACACGCTCTACGTCTTCATCGCCGAGCGCGACAGCGATATCGGTCACGCCATCGTCGGCCCCACCGAGGTGTGGGCCGAGTTCGGCGACGAGGGCTTGAGCAGCGTCGTGGTCATGGATCGCGACGGCCACAAGCAGTTCGTCAGGTTCCGGACACCGCTCGAGTTGCCGCCGGCGGCGCGCGACTCGCTCACCGGCGGCGGCCCGAGCCCCGCGGCGTGACAGCGAGCAGCGGGGCCGAAGCACCCTCGACCGCAGCGCGTTGGCCGCCCAGCCGCGCCGGCTAGGCTCGGGCAAAGGCGACCCGCGTTCCGCAGGGGTTGACATGTGTCGCCCGTTCGCTACCTTGCGGGAAGTCGCGGGATTAACTCAGTGGTAGAGTATCAGCTTCCCAAGCTGAGAGTCGCCGGTTCGAATCCGGTATCCCGCTCCAGGCTTCCTTCCCCGGGATGAACGGAGCCTCTTGCGAGGCTCCTTCGAACCCTAACGGGTTCCCCCGGCTTCGAGCACTCCGCGTGGCGCGACTGTCCCCGCTTTGCGGGCGGGTCTCAACCGTGCCCCGGCCGCCGCACGGCCACGTCGCGCGCGATCGATTTTGCGATACGTCTCGACTGGCGCGCGACGTCCCAGAACAGACCCGGCACCGCGCGGAAGCCGACGAACA
>SLNH01000015.1 GCA_007133195.1 Nannocystineae bacterium
AGAGGACGAACCAGCCGCCGGCCCGGAGATCCGAGCTGAGCCCGTTGACCTCTTGGCGGAGCGTGAACTCCTCGGCGGGCGGATAGAGGGCGATGGCGAAGCGGTAGTTGCGGATGGTGCTGATCTGCGGGCCGTCTTCGTGGATGAGGTCTTGGCGCAAGGAGGCGAAGACGGACTTGAGCGAGGAGGATGACGAGCTCATTGGGCGGCTCCTGCGCTCTCGGGGCCGGGGCGGGCTAGGGTGTGGTCGGCCCAGGCGCGAAGGTCAGGGTAGCGCCAGGTGATGTCGATGAGGTCGCCTTGGCGGCCGAAGTCGATGCTGGGGAGCTGGCGGAGGCGGTCTTCGAGGATCTCCTTGCCGCCGGGGCCGGTGAGGCCGACGGAGGCGAGGTAGGGGTTTTCGAGGAGGGTGCCGTCGAAGTCGATCTCGCGAAGGAGGTAGAGGAGGTATTCGAGGGCGTGGTCGCGCACGCGGGGCAGGGCAAGGGGGCGCGGGTCGCGGCGGCCGGCGAGAAGGCCCGCGGAGAGGGCCGAGGAGAGGAGCTTGCTCGCGAACTGGATGCGGGTGGCCATGGTCCAGCGGTCGGGGGCGTTTTCGCTCACCCAGGCGACGACGAGGTCGCGGGTGATGTGGTCGCGGGGGCCGGCGCGGCGGGCGACGAGGTAGTCGCCGGTGAAGGCGCGGTAGAGGGGGTCTGTGAGCTGCAGGTGCCAGTGGCAGATGAGGGCCCGGGTGTCTGGCGGCATGTCGGGCCAGCGGCCGAGGACGGCGAGCGCGGGCGGGTAGGCGTCGAAGCGGGCGCGCATGTTCGAAAGCAGCACCTCGATGCGCGGCATGCTGCGGGCGCCGAACCAGTACTCCTCGAATGCTCGCTCGGAGGTGGCGGCAGGCGCGCGCTCGGGGAGTGCGCCGGCCCCATTCGCGGGCCTGCGGTTAGCCGTAGGGGCGGCGTGAGCCCAGTACGCGCGCGCGTCCTCCACCTCGAGGGCGCACTTGAGAAGGCGCGCGTGCACCTTCGTGACTTCGCGCGGCCGCTCGCTCGTCATTTTCGCGGGGCTCGGCGAAAGTGCGGTAGCGGGTAGCTCTCCGCCAGCGGCGCCAGCCCCGCCACCAGCTTGGGGATCATGTCTCCGAGCGCCTGCGGCGGTTCGCCGGCGATGGCGCGGCCGGTCGGCGTCACCGTCGTCTCGACCTCGCCGTGGCTCGTCACCCAGTCGAGGAAGCGCTCGGGCTTCCAAGGGTGCTGCGCCATCAGCTCGCCGAGGGCCGGCAGCGCCTCCTTGGGCGGCTGTCCCGCGCGCTTTAGGTCCTGAAGCCGCTCGTCGATCCGTTCGTCCAGCTCGAAGCCCAGACTGTAAAGCGACAGGATGCGGTCCGGATTGTGGTCCTTGCCGCGCAATTCCGCATCTTTACGCCGCGCCGCCTCCCGGGCGCCCTGCAGCACCGCCCACTCCCAAGTGCTCGGAAGTAGGCGGCGGAACAGGTCCTCGCCGCCGAACTCGGAGATCAGGTCCGACCGCCACCAGGCGAGGCGCTTTTCCTCGCCCCCCTCGCCGGCCCAGGCGACGGCGAATTGGGCCGTGAGGGCGACGTCGAGGTCCTCGGTCGTGACGGCCGACCGCCCTTTGCGCGGTACCGAACTGTCGAGCTCAAGCGTCGTCATGGGCGATCGCTCGTGAAGCCGCTCGCCAGCTTATTTTGAACTGTATTCATCACTGTTGGCCCTGGATGCGATGCTTCCCTAACAATGCGGCGCGACGAGTTTAGTTTGGCGCGCGGTCGGTACACCCCTCGTCCCAACGCGAAGAGGACGATCCGACATCGGATCATGCCCCGCTTTCACGGGGCGCGACAAGGGGCGGCGCCTATGGTTTGGCGCGCCAGCCTTGTCAAAAATCTGGCCAGTCTGCCTTCCGTTCCCAAGCCTGCTGGCTGTCGCCGCGCTCTGTCGACTCTGCGGCTTCACAGTAGCCGATCGTGTAGATCGCTGCGCAATCTGACGCGGTCGGTACGTCTCGGCGAGGCATCCCGGCGTGTTAAGCTGTTCGCCACCTCAGCGCCTGCTAGAACGTCATGAGTCATAGAGATAACCGGCGGAATAGATCGACCATGTCGCTGAAAGAGGCGGCGATAAAGCTCCTCCAAGAAAAGGGGCCGATGCATTACGAGACCATAACGGAAGAGATTCTCTCTCGCGGTATGGCCAGTTCCGCTTCGAAGACGCCCTCTGCGTCGCTCAATGCTGTCATCGCCGTGGATATCCAGCAACACGGTGCAGAGAGCCCGTTCGTTCGGATTCGTCCTGGGATCTTTGGGATTCGAGACAATCCTCCAGCAGGTGCCAATGAAGCGCATGACGGCGGCGCCTTTCCCGGTTCAGCAGAAGGAGAGCGGCAACCAGCTCAAAGCATCGAACAGAGCGAACAGCGAGTACGAACGCCGCTTTTTCCCATTTTTAGCGAGGTGCGACACTTGCTGAGGATCTGGCCCGGCTGGCCCAGGAGGCAGATTACCGGGTTCCAGGGCACCGTCACAGAACTGCGGGGCACTCCTCAGGCTACTGTCGACTGGTCCGAGCCCGACCAGTGGATTCCTGAAAGACTTAAAGGCAGTGACCGCGAGCTTGCCGAGGCGATCTGGAGCCGTAGCGAAAAGAAGGTGAATCCTCGCCATACCTACGGGCACTGGCTCCTTATTCAAAAGTACGAACTGGTGGACGAGGGCGCAGACGGACAGATCGTCCTCACGGAACGGGGTCTAGACTTTTTAGAAAATGAGGGCGGGGATGCAGAAACATTCCTCGATGAGCAGGAGGGCCTCGCGAAGCTCCTAGCGCTCGTCGCCGATAATGGACCGACTTCCCCCGCAAGCTTGCTGCCCCTGTGGACGGAGTATCTTAAGCTTCATTCCACATTCGGAAGCCCAACCACCGTCAAGGACACACTTCGTCGCCGATTGCGGAACCTTCTCGACAGAGGACTGGTTAATCGCACGGGGCGAATGTACTCCGTCACGGAAGCGGGGTTGAGTTATCTAAAGCGTGTGGGTACCGAGGAGGCCTTGGGCGGCGAGGAGCAGCAGGAGCTCTGGACGCTTGTAAGGCAGCAGGAGGCGGCCGTCCGCGAGAGTTTGCATGATCTGCTCCTCAATATGGACCCATCCGCCTTCGAGCATCTCATCAAACGGCTGCTCGAGGAGATGGATTATCGAAATGTTGAGGTCACGGCGCGATCGAATGATGGTGGAGTCGATGTCGTCGGGGATATCGAAGTCGGGATCACGTCGGTGCGTGAGGTGGTGCAAGTCAAGCGTCATCGCAACACGATTCAGCGCAAGGATCTGGACGCGTTGCGCGGTTCTCTCTATCGGTTTAACGCCGTCCGGGGGACGATTATCACGACATCTCAGTTCAGTAAGGGCACTGAGGATGAGGCTTTCGCGACCGGAGTCGCACCGATCACCCTCATAGACGGAGCCAAGTTAATCGAACTGCTTATCGAACACGGCATCGGGGTGCGGAAGAAAGCGGTGGAGATC
>SLNH01000111.1 GCA_007133195.1 Nannocystineae bacterium
AACTGCGCTGCTCGCGCCTACGGCGCTGCGCTGCTCGTTATCGCGGCCCAAAAATTCCAGCGGGCTGGAATTTTTGCGCAACGCGGTCGAATCCGGGTGGCACCTGCGCAGTCAGCCGCTCTCGGTAAACATGGCTGTAATCCTGCATTGCGGAATGGACGAGCGTAGCGAGTCCATGAAGCTGCAGGATTACAGACCTGTCAACGGGTCCGAAGGACCCTAGTTAACTGCGCTGCTCGCGCCTACGGCGCTGCGCTGCTCGTTATCGCGGCGCAAAAATTCCAGCGGGCTGGAATTTTTGCGCAACGCGGTCGAATCCGGGTGGCCGCGACGGTGGCGCGGACGCTCTTCCCGAGCTCCCAGCGAAACCTAAGAATTTGGGGAAGCCCGAGCACTTCCGCGAGTGGGTGAAGAGCCACGGCGAGGTGGAGACCACGGTGACGCCGGCCGGCCGTCCGCCTCAAATGACCGGCCACAGGGCCGGTTTCTCCGATAAATCACGGACCATTTCAAGCGCTTGCAGCGTACGGGGAGCTAAGGTAAAAAATCTTACCTTATGGTTGAGCCAAGTTCGGGAGCGACATGATCTGGGGATTTTACGGCCGGGCGATGGAGCTGCAGGAACTCGTCGACATCCTCGGGCGAGGTCGATGGTTCTTCGCACGAATCACTGGGCGGCGGCGAATTGGTAAGACCACCCTCGTTCAGCGCGCGCTTGAGAAGGTCAGCCACAACCGGATCTTCTACGTGCAGATCCCAGATTCCGCCCCCGCCGGGGTGCTATCGGCGGTGCGAGACGCGATGGATACGTTTGGGCTCGTCGATACGACGTATCCGCGTCCACAGAGCCTGCTCGACCTCGCGCGCACCGTCGAACGTCTCGCCGAGGATGGCTACATCGTAGCACTCGATGAGTTCCAGTACTTCAGCCGAAAGCCGCTGTTCGAGTTTACCTCGCACCTGCAGGCTCGCGTTGACGCGCTGTCGGCGAAGGCCGACCAGGTGCGCGGCGGCCTAATCGTCCTCGGCTCCATTCACGCCGACATGGTCGCCCTGCTCGATGATCGAAACGCACCGCTCTTCAACCGCATCACTGACCACCTGGAGCTTCAGCATCTCGACATTAGCTCAGTTCTCGGGATCCTCGATGCGCATGCGGATCGCGAGCCGGAGCGCCTGCTCTTTCTCTGGAACCTCTTTGAAGGTGTGCCGAAGTTCTATCGCGACGCCTACGAGCAGGATGTACTCGGCCAAGACCGCAAGGCGGTGCTATCGAAGATGTACTTTCAGTCGTCATCGCCGCTGCGCACCGAGGCCGACAACTGGTTCCTCAGCGAGCTGCGAGGACGTTACGACGTCGTGCTGAAGTACGTCGCTCGGCATCCAGGCTGTTCGAATGGCGACATCGAATCACACCTGCGCGAAGTAAGTACGCAAACCGCCGAACAGGCTGGCGGATATCTGAAGAACCTCATCGAGAGGTACCAGATGCTCGAGCGACGCCTGCCCGTCTTCGCCAAGCGGCAGGCGCGTCGCGGTCGCTACTACCTTCGCGACAATTTTCTGCGCAGCTGGCTCGCCGCCCTGCAAAACCCTGTGTCGGCGATCAATTTTCGGCCCACCACATTTCTCGTCGACCAGGCCGATGAGCGCCTGAGGGACGTTGAAGGCCACGCGCTCGAGATTCTGTCTAGCCAGCTTTACGAAGAGCGGAGCCGCCTAGGCATCGGCGACTTCAACCTCAGCCAGCGGATCGCGGGGTACTGGGATCGAAACGATACCGAGATCGATCTCGTCGCGCTCGATGAGGACGAGCGCATCATTCGGTTTGGTACGTGCAAGCGCAATGCTCAGCGACTGCCAGCCGACGTTCCGGTGTTCGCTGGCCACATCGAGCGCTTCCTGAAGGCGTTTCCGGCCTATCGAGCCTGGAACATTCAGCGCGTGGCCATTGCGCCAAGGATCAGCGCAGAGATTCGCTCGCATCTCACCAGTCAGGGCGTCATGGCTCAAGACCTCATCGACCTCACAAGGGATCTGGGATGACGATGACGTCCGAGGCCAAGCGCGCGCTTTTCGACTCGAGGCCGAAAAGCAGGCGGCGTATACCCTTCTCAACCGGCTGGTGATCCTGCGGCTCATGGAGGCGCCGGGGCCGCACGGCAAGCCGATGCGTGCGCCGGCGGCGGTCACCGGCGGCTGGGAGAGCCGCGCCTACAAGGACCTCCGGCAGCTCGCGCCGGCACTGGTTCGAGGCGACGACACGTTCGAGGGCTTGGCCACCGACCTGCCAGGGATCTTCGGGCCCGTCGGCGTGGCCGATTTGGTCCCCGTGCCGGCGGCGACGCGCCCGTTGCCACATCCTCGAGCGCCAGCATCAGCTCGAGGTGGCTCGGGCTACAGCCAGAAGACCGTCCCGGATAGGGGCAACGACGAGGCCGCGCCACCTCGACCGCCGGCGGCGCCTGCCTCCAGTCCTTGACCTCGACCGCGATCGCACAGACTCTCTCGTTGCTCCGTTCTGCTCGCACCAGATCCGGAGCACGACGGGTCAGGTGTGGCTGCACCTGGCCCGTCACTTACAATTTAGCCGGCCCCGCGCCGGTGCTCCGCCTCCGAGCGCCGCCGGTTACGCCAGGCGCAGCGCACGGGCAAGAAATCGACCACGCAGGGCAAGGGCATTTGCCCGCCGCTGCCCCGCAGGCCCCTCAGGCAGCCTGGTGAAAATCAGGCTGCCGCGCATCCCTCACCGTGGACGGCAACAGTGGGCGGCGGGGCTCGTGCTTCCGACGACAGAGCTCAAACGGCTCGTGGTTGGGTCTTCACGAGTGTTCGCGGTCTTCTGCGTCCGGCTCCGCGTTCGGCTCAAGGAGCCTCGGCCCGGGGCCGCGCGCGGCGAGCTCATCTTCGGGGTTTCGCAGCGGGCAGTGCTCGATCGACAAGCAGCCGCAGCCGATGCAGGCGCTGAGGTCGTCGCGCAGCCGGGTGAGGCGCTCGATGCGGGCGTCGAGGTCGCGCTTCCAGCCTTCGGAAAGCCGGCGCCAGTCCTCTGCGGTGGGGGTGCGTCGCTCCGGTAGCGCGGCCAGCGCCTGGCGGATAACCTCGAGCGATACGCCCGCGCGCTGCGCCACCTTGATGACCGCCAGGCGGCGCAGGACTTCACGCTTGAATCGGCGCTGGTTGCCGGCGTTGCGCCGGCTGCTGATTAGCCCCTTGGTCTCATAGAAGTGAATGGCCGATACGGCCAGGCCGGCGCGCTCGGCCACCTGGCCGACGCTAAGCTCCCGGGCCGGCTTTGGCGTAGGCGATCCAGCCATCAAGTCCCTCCCGTGGCTTTAGGTTGACTTGAGGTTTGCGCTTGCCCCGGCTTTACGCGCAAGCCCCCGGCTTCATCAGCGGGGCGCATAGCCCTCGTCGCCATCGCTGAAAAGTCATGTACGGGTGCTTCGAAAGCTCGTCCGCGTAGGCGACCCGGCGATCGGGGCTACCTTGACCTCAAGTTAGCTTAAGGTTTTACGCTTCTTCCGGTAATCGCGCAAGCCCCAGGGCCCGGCCAGCGGGGCACAAACCTTCGTTGGGTCCACGGACCAAGGTATCCGGCAAGCGCGCAAGTCCCCGCCCCGATGAGCGGGGCACACACCCTTGTCGGGATCACGGAGAACGTCATGTACCGGTATTTCGAGAGCTTGGTGGATCCGTTCCCCGCGGCCGAGCCGGTCGTCCCGCCGCGGCGGCTTTTGCCTTTTGTCTCGCACTACGTTCGCCCGGTCCTGCCGTGGCTCGTCCTGATCTCCGTGCTCACGGCACTCCTCGCGGTGGTGGAGCTCGTCCTCCTCAGCTTCCTAGGTTCGCTAGTGGACTTGCTCGCGACCAGCGAGCGGGATGGTTTTTTGGCCGACAACGGCGGGACGCTCGCGATGATGGCCGCGCTCGTCGTCCTCGGTTACCCGGCGCTCGTGCTGCTCCAGGCGCTCCTCACCCACCAGACCGTGTTCGGGAACTTCCCGATGCGGGTGCGGTGGCTGTCGCACCGCCTGCTGCTCGGACAGAGCATGGGCTTTTTTCAAGACGAGTTCGCCGGCCGCGTAGCCCAGAAGGTGATGCAGACGGCGCTGGCCATCCGCGAGAGCGTCCTCAAGCTCATGGACGTGCTCGTCTACATCGTCGTGTACTTCATCGGCGCCCTCGTGCTCGTGGGTCGCTCCGACCCGCTGCTCACGGCGCCGCTCATCCTGTGGCTGGTCGCTTACGTCTCCCTGTCCATGTACTACGTGCCGCGGCTCAGGCGCGTCTCCATGCAGCAGGCCAACGCCCGCGCCGAGATGACCGGCCGGGTCGTGGATAGCTACACGAATATTCATACGGTGAAGCTCTTCGCTCACTCCCGGGGAGAGCAGGGCTACGCCCGGGACGCGATGACGGGCTTCATGGACACCGTGTATCGACAGATGCGCCTGGTCACGGGTCTAACATTTTGGCTTCAAACCAGTAACGCCATCCTCCTCGCCGGCATCGCCGCCATCGCCGTTCACGGCTGGCTCGAGGCGACCGTGAGCCTCGGCGCGATCGCCGTCGCCGTCACCCTGGTCCTGCGCATTCGCTCCATGGCCGACTGGATCCTCTGGGAGGTCGCGGGGCTCTTCGAGCAACTGGGCACGGTGCAAGATGGTCTGAACACGATCACGCACCCAGTCGCCGTGCGCGACGCGGACGGCGCGACGGAGCTCAAAGTCGAGCGCGGCGAGGTCGTCTTCGACGCCGTTCACTTTGCCTACGATTCCCATAGCCCGGTGCTCAAGGGCGTCGACGTGACGATTCGGCCCGGCGAGCGGGTCGGGCTGGTCGGGCGCTCCGGCGCCGGCAAGTCCACACTGGCGGGCCTTCTTTTGCGCTTTCACGACATCCAGGGCGGCCGCATTCTCGTGGATGGTCAGGATATCGCGCGGGTGACGCAAGACTCGCTGCGTCGCCAGATCGGCGTCGTGACCCAAGACTCGGCGCTCATGCACCGCTCGATCCGGGACAACATCCGGTACGGTCGGCCCGAGGCCAGTGACGAGGAGGTCCTCGCCGCGGCCAGGCAGGCGCATGCCGAGTCGTTTATCCGCGATCTCACTGACGCGAAGGGGCGCCGCGGCCTCGACGCCCACGTGGGGGAGCGCGGGGTCAAGCTCTCGGGCGGCCAGCGCCAGCGCATCGCGCTCGCCCGCGTGCTGTTGAAGGACGCGCCGATCTTGGTGCTCGACGAGGCGACGTCGGCGCTGGACTCCGAGGTCGAGGCGGCGATCCAGGAGCAGCTGGGCGTCCTGATGGAGGGTAAGACGGTGATCGCGATCGCCCACCGGCTGTCGACCATCGCGGCGATGGACCGGCTCGTGGTGCTCGACGAGGGCCGCGTCGCTGAAAGCGGCTCTCATGACGAGCTTCTGGCCGCAAGCGGGCTATACGCGGAGCTGTGGCGGCGCCAGTCCGGGGGCTTTCTGGCCGGCCGTAGGCCGCAGCGAGGTGACCCCGCGAGCGTCGAGGCCGGCGCGGCCGGGACCTAAGGGGGCAGATCGTCTGACAGGTAGCGGCCGGCGAAGCCGTCGATATGGACCCCCACGCGGGTTAGGTGCCGCTTTGCGACAGCGACCATTCGATCGCGGTAGCGAGGGCTAACGGACTCGGGATCGAGGGCCGCCATGGCGGCGGGAAGCGGCGTGTTTCGAGTGCGCGCGCCCTGCGCCGAACCGTCACCTCCTACGAAGTGATCGAGGACCACGGCGTGGGCCGACGCGGCGGCGCGGGCGAAGAACGCGTCGGGATCGCGAATCGGTAAGAGCGGCGAGACGGTGATCACGGTAAACACGCCGGCCGCTTTCAGCGCGCGGGCCGCTTCGAAGCGCTGGGCTACCCGGCTGGCGTGGGGCGGCAGACCAGGCACGCGCTCGCGATCCGTCTCGATCGAAATGTGCACGCGGAGGTCACATGCCGCGGCCAGCGCGCGGAACAGATCGAGACACGCCGCCGCCCGGTGCGTGTGCGTCTGCGCGATGAGCACGTCTGGCGGCGACTCGAGCATCGCCTCGAGCAGCCCCTGCGTGACGCGGTAGCGGTCCTCCTGCGGCGGGAACGGCTCCGTGGAGCTAGACATGAACACGCCGAACGAACCTCGCGACCGCCGCGCCCACCGGCGTTCGCGCTCCGCGTTTTTCACATACGACTCGGCGGCGTTTTCGCGGACGTCCAAGAACGCGCCCCAGGTGCGGCCGCGCGTCAGGTAATGGTTATGCTGGACGTAACAGCCCACCCCGCAAAGCGCGTTTCCAAACGCGCAGCCGCGGTACGGCTGCGCCGAGTGCGAGGTCACCGTCTTCAAAAACCCGGTGCTGCGCGTCAGGATCGAACGAATCGGGGCGACCGACACCTCCATGCCGATCGCATAGCAGGCGCGAGCCGATGATTCATGTTCACAGTCACGGCGCGGCGCGGTGACCCGGCGTCGGACCGAGCAAGTCGGCAAAGCCAACCGAGCGCGGATCGGCCAGCGCGGCGGCTTCGCCTGGCTCGAGCACCTCGATCTGCACTGCGAGCGACTCCCCTTCGGCGGAGGCGGTCAGGGTGCCTTCCCCGGCCGACTCGCCGTGTACGTGAGCGCAGCGGCCGGGATCGTCCTGGTTGGCGAGCGCGATCGGACCCTCGAGTTCGTAGCTCCAGTCGAGCCCCACGACGGGATCGCCCTCATAGACGCCAGCGAAGCAAATGGAGATGATTTGGTCGACGTCTAGCTCGACCGCGCGCTGCTCGCTATCGGGCTCGTCGTCATCCCACAGCAAGGTACGGTCGATCCCGTCGATCGTATCGACCGCTTCGATGACCTCCTCGTGGCTGTCGCCGGCCGACGTCGTGATCGTGAGCGAGTTTTCTCCGACCTCGAGATTCTCCAGCACGAAGGTGTCCCAAGCGCGTCCTTCGACGTCTGCCCCGGCCGCCGCGCTGAGCTCCATCCCTTCGTCCACGAGCGCGTCTTCCGCTTCGCTGCGCAGGGACACGACCACCTGCGACGTTCCGGACGCGAAGAAAACGGGCGAGTCGCTGCCGTCGTAGCCGCTGGGGGCCACCGACGCGCTATCGATCTCGGCGGCGCTCACGCCGACCATGTCGAAGAGTTCTCCGGTGTCTTCGTCGACGAGCCGAAGCTCGGTCGTGCCGGCGGCCTCTGCCACGATCTCCACTTCGGGGGCGTCGACGCTGGCGATGCGTACCCCGTCTTTGGCGGTGGCGTCGAACGGATGGTCGAAGGCGCGGCGCTCGCCGTCCTCGTCGATGAGCGCCGTCACCGTTTGCGTTCCCCCGACCGCCATCGGGCGTAGTCCTGCGCGGATCCCTGCGACGGGCGGCCCGTGGAAGAGCAAGCCGTGTGGCGTGATGTCAGAACACGTTTCTCCCTCGGGACACCCGCCGGTTTGAGCGCGGTGCCCCGCGGTGTCACAAGCCGCGAGCGCCACGGCTCCTGCCGCCATCGTCAAAGCATAGGGGAATGTGTTCATCGCGAGCTCCTCTAAACATGAACGCCTAGAGCGACGCCTGCATCTTTCGCGCGGCTCATTCGGGCGCTGGGGCGTAGTCCTCGAACTGGACGATCTCGAGATCGATCATGTCTCGGAGATAGCTCTCGAGAAACGACTTGTGAGACGCCCCGTAGACGACGAGCGCCCGCTCCCCGGGGTGGCGGGCGGTCATCGCGCGCACGTTGCTGGCGATCGTCAGGTCGCGGACTTCGCGCCGCGCGATTCGCGTTCGGCCGAGCGTCTCGTCCATGCGCTCGTCGAAAAACGCCGCCCACTGAAGGCCGGCGTCTGCGCGCATGAAGCGGTCGGAATTAAAAAGCCGGTACACGGGCAACAGGTCCTGCTCTTCGGACGCTCGCTCGTCCTTGGGCGCCTGGAGCGCTTCGTAGCGCTCCGTAATCTCCTCGCGGATCGAGCTCTCCTCCAAGATCGCTTCGATCTGGGCGTGCTCCTCCTCGGTTTGGAGCGCGAGGCTCATTTGATCGTCGAGTGCGTGCACGCGCTGGAGTCCGTGCTCGTAGGCGACGCGGACGCCGATCTGGACGATCTCGTTGGGGCTCGTGAGCCTGCTGTCCATATCGGCGGCGAGCGACTCCGTGATGTCCCCGGCCACGCGCTCGCCTTCCTCCAAGTACCGCCACTGAAGGGTCGCCGTCGGCAAGTCGTAGGCGCGTAGCGATAACAGGACCAAACGCCGCCGCTTTTCGGGGGACAGATCGTCGGCCTCGGCCCGGCCCAAGAGCTCGCGCTGGCGCAGGCGAGCCTCACCCCAGTCCAGCCCCACAACCTCTTCCGCCCGATCGGCGAGCTCGACCGTCGCGGGATCGAACAGCTCGAGGATCGTGGACCAGCTCTCGCGATCGTCTCTTTCGCGAAGGGCCCAGATTTGAGCCGGCGGGCGCGCCTCGACGCCCACCACGGAGGGCTCGAAATCGCTCACGGCCGCCACCACGGCGTCCAGCAGGGCGGGATCGAATGTCTGCTCGTCGAAATCCTGCGCAAGGTGCGTCGTGCCCAAAATCATGAGCTTTGTCGGCTCGAGGCCTTCGGTCTCGGCCGACAGCCATGTCCTCAGCGAAGGCGCCTGCCGCGGCGCCTCGGCGTGCCCAACTCGCTCGGCCTCGGCGTGCCCGACGTCCGCGCCACGCGGCGCGTCGCTCGTCGCATCGTCGGCGGCGCCGGGCTCGCTGGGCAGGGTTTCGCGCTCGGCGGCCGGTGACGCCGTCGCGCAGCCGGCGAGCGAGCCGGCGGACAGCACCACGATCGCGCGGGCGACCTGGCTCAACCTCACATGGCGTTTCGTGCTCGGCATGGACGTCCCTGCTAGCTGACGCGGCTGGGTTGAATCAAGGTAGCGCGCGGCGTTCGGCCGGCGAAGCCACGCCGCGCCGACTACCTACGCGCGCCGCTTCAAGCGAAGCGCGAGCCACGTGAGGAGCACCGGCGAGAGCAGCCCGCCGCCGGCGCCCGGCGCCGCGGCGCAGCCACCCGTGATGTCCGCGCCGGGATCGCTCGCCGGCGGGTCTGGCGGCTCCGCCGGCGCATCGTCGTCGGGCGAGCCGGAGGCGGGCGCGAGCGGGGTGAGGCGGAGCGCGTCGAAGGCGATGCGCTGGCCCGCGGCGGCCGGATCGGAGACGTTGTCGAACAGGCTCACATGCTGGCCGTCACCGGCCGCGAACTCGAAGTCGCCGATGGTGTACCAGCCTTCGACGTGCGCCGCGCTCTGATCGACGATCACCTCGTCGACGCCGCCGCCGCGGACGATCTCGTAGCGCACCGTTTCGACCTCCGCGTACTCGGGCGCGAGGTACACCTCGGCGCGATAGCGCCCCGCTTCATCGAAGTCCAGGTTCCAGCGCGCCCAGGCCGCTGGCTCGTCCGCCTCGAGCGCGTTCGTCCACAGGAGCGAGCCGCTGTGGCCCAGGCCGTCCGCAGCCCGCCAGTCTTCCGAAGAGCCGACAAACTCGGCGCAGGCGCCGGCGTTTTCTACGGTGGCTCCCGCCGACTCGATGGTTTCGCACGAGCCGTCGGGCGGCGGCTCGGACGGCTCCCCGAAAAACGGGGTCTCGAGGTTGGCCGCCTCGACCGAGAGCTCGACGTGGAGGTGATCGTGATGCGGGTGCGCGCCGCCATACGCGCGATCTTTGGGCGAGGCGCGGTCGGCCCGCCACGTCCACTCGTCCCAGATGATGTACTGGATGCCGATGTCTTCGGCGTTTTCGATGAGCCAGTTGCCGATCGGATCGCCGAGGCCGTTATCGGCTTCGCCCCCGATCGTGGGGATCATGATGTCGAGCGCGCGCCCGGTGGCATGCACCGACATGGTGCTGCTGTCGCCGACAATCGCGCGGCAGCTGAAGCCTCCGATGTGATCGGCCTGGGAAAACTCGTCGTAGATGAAGTCGCGAAGGACCTGTGCCCCCTCCGTGAGCCCATCTGCGCAGCCCGACTCGCCGACCCACGGACCGGCGCCGGTATAGGGCACGAACTGCTCCTCGCCGCGGGCGAGCGTCTCGGGCGGGATGTTCCACGGGCCGGGCTCGTTCACCGCATAGCGCGCCTCGCCGATCTCCGGCGCCGCGTCGCAGCCCGAGAGCGCCGCCAATACGGGGACGGTCACCGCCGTAAGCCGGCCCGGGTGGGGCCTTCGCACCTTAGTTGCCCACAGCCGTCCGCACGAGGTGGGGGGTAAAGTTCCGCCCGGGTTGGCCGTCTCTTCTGGTTTCGCGCAGTTAGCTGGTACGACCGGGCGCACGAGGCCCTACACTGCACGCGCTGGGCCGAGCCTGTGGCCGCAGGTCCGCCAAGGAGGCAAAAGCCGACTCGCTGGTCATACTGGCCGGGAGCCTAAAAGGTCTCCGGGATGGTGCCGTGGAGGCAGGTGATCGTATTGGGCGCGCCGGGCCGGGACCAGAAAGCGCGCTTGGGCTCGCTGGGCGTCCCCTCGCGCAGCCCTTCGTCTACCGGCCAGTGGGGGCGGTCGCCGGCGCCGAGGACGTGCAGGCCGCTTTGCCACGGGCCGATGATGAACGTGTGTCCGGCGGCGCGGCCGCCGAAGAACTCGCACCAGGCCTGGGCGAAGTCGTGGCCCCGCTCGGCGCCGAACGTCTCACAGGTGCGAAACCACCAAAGGCCGTCCGGCTGCATGCGCTCGCGCACGGACTCGAGGCGGCGGCGGTGGGGGTGGCCTGGCGACAGCGCGGAGCGGTCGAGGGGCTCTCGGGCGATGCGCGCCAATCCCCACTTTCCGTGTCCCCAAAACTGGATCTCCCGGATGGGCCTCGATGGGGCGACGTCGCCGACCCACTCGAGGGCTTCGGCCCAGCTCGAGGCGCCGGCGAACGCGTCGATGCGGCCGAGGAATCGGTACAGGTAGCCGCCGACCAGCCAGCTGTGGGTGAGCCCGGGCAGAAACCGGCGCCCGCGGCAGGTTCGATCGTAGATCATGAGTCGCAAACCGTCGCCCATGCCCTGAGTGTGCCCCCGAGCGCGGCGCCGCGCACGCCGCGCCCGTCGCCCCGAGCCGCCCGCCCGCCGGCGCCCGGCCGGGTAGGCAACGGCCGAGGGCCGGCGTAGGATCGCGCCGTGGAGACACACCGAGGCGGCTGTCATTGCGGTCGGGCGCGCTTCGAGGTCGAGGCGCCCCGCAACTGACCCGGCCGAACCGTTCGAAGGCGCGGACATGAAGCGACTGAACGCGTACCTGTTTCGCGAGGTAGATATCGCGCCGCTCGCGGTGTTCCGCGTGGCGTTCGGGTTTCTGATCGCCGCCGAGGCGGTCGGCGCCATCTTCACCGGCTGGGTGGGCCGCGTGCTCGTCGAGCCGGCGATCACGTTTCCGGCGGTGGCGTTCGATCTCCTGCAACCGCTGCCGGGGATCGGCATGTACGTGTACTTCGCGATCCTCGGGGTGGCCGGGCTGATGGTGATGCTCGGGCTCTACTACCGGACCGCGATAGGCATCTACACGGTGCTGTGGACAGGCGTGTATCTCATGCAGTCCACGCACTACAACAACCACTATTATCTGCTCATTCTGGTGTGCGCGTTCATGCTGCTGGTACCGGCGGACCGGTACTTATCGCTCGCGACGCGTCGAGATCCGGGTTACGCGCGCGGCCGGGTGCCGCAGTGGTGCATCACCATCTTCGTCGTGAAGATGGCGATCGTCTACACCTACGCCGGCTTGAACAAGCTGTATCCCGACTGGCTCTCGGGCCAAACGATCGGCGTCTTCTTCGAGGGTCGGACGCATTTTTGGCTCATCGGCCCGCTCCTCGCCAACGAGAGCTTCCAGCTCATGGTCGCCTACGGGGGCGTGTTCTTCGACCTGCTCATCGTACCGCTCATGCTGTGGCGCAGGACGCGGTGGCTCGGCTTCGCGTCGCTGGTGTTCTTCCACCTGTTCAACTCCGCCGTTTTCCACATCGGCATCTTCCCCTACATGATGATCGCGATGGCGGTGTTCTTTTTCCCGCCGGATCAGGTGTCGCGCGCGTTCTTCAAGGGGCGAACGCGCCCGCTCGCGGGCCTCTCGACGCCCCGCGATCCGGCGCTGAGGCGCGCCCTCGTCGCCGGGCTCACCGTCTATTTCGTCGTGCAAGTGCTCTTGCCGATCCGGCATCACCTGTACGACGGGGACGTGAGCTGGACGGAGGAGGGGCACCGCTACTCGTGGCGGATGATGCTCCGTGGCAAGGTGGGGACCTCGGACTTTTATGTCCACGAGGTAAAGTCAGGGGAGCGCTACGTGGCGCCGGAGCAGGAGGAGCTCACGGCGGCGCAACGGGTGCGCGTGGCCACCCATCCGCGGATGGCCTGGCAGTTCGCGCAGTATTTGGCCGATTTGTACCGCGAGCGGGACGGCGTGGAGATCGAGGTGTATATGCACGGCGAGGCGAGCTTGAACGGGCACCCGCCTCGCCCGCTGCTCGATCCCGAGCGCGATCTCGTCACCGCGGACGCGAGCTGGCACCGATCCGCCGACTGGATCCTCCCGTACGACGCCCCGTACGACGACTGATGCGCGCCGCCCGCGCCGCGGCCTGTGAAGGAGCCCGCGGCTAATCGATCCGGCCCTGGGGCCCTCCGCTCGGCTGTGGCCGTCCTTCCTTCGAGCCGTCGCCGCCGGGGGGCCGCACGACCCACACCGAGCACGGCGCGTGGCGCACGATCCGCTCGGCCACCGAGCCGAGAAGCCAGCGTTCGCGAAGCCGCATGCCGTGACTTCCCAGCATGACGAGGTCGTAATCACGCGCGCGCTCGAGCATCGTCATGATTCCGGGCACCGCCGAGCTCCGTTCTTGGAAGTACTCGAGCTCCACGCCGTCCCGGGCGTGTTCGGCGACGCGCTCCTTGAGCCGCTCCTCGCTCTCACTGCGCAGCTTCTCGGCTTCCTGGCCGTCGCCGCGCCCGGGCCACTCGGGGCCGCGCGACTTCCAAAAATGGGCGAGGTGGACTTGCCCGTTATCCTCCACCAGATCCACCGCGGCCCGCAGCGCTCTTAGCGAGGCGGGCGAAAAATCGATGGGCACGAGGATCTTGTTGAACCCGTCGGAAGGCAGGCGGCGGGCGACCATGACGTCGATCGTCGACAGCCTGACCACGCGCTCGGTGACGCTCCCCAGGAGCACGCGCTTGTAGCCGGTGCGGCCGTGCGAGCCCACGATGACGAGCTCGGAGCCGATTTCCTTCGCGCTCTCGACGAGACCGAAGTCGGGCTCGCCGTCGCCGGCGTAGTAGTGGACC